>CAYJSG010000139.1:0-1500 GCA_964372815.1 Candidatus Woesearchaeota archaeon | reverse complement strand
GCATCAAGTACGCCCGGAGCTTTATTAAGTGCTCCTTGAATGCTTCCAACACAGCCGTTACAAACCATTCCTGGAATAGAGAGCGTTAATAATTTATAATTTTTGTTTTCTTCTATTATTTTTCCTTGCGCCTCTGCATAAACGAAAGGTGTTAGGATTGGTGTTAATACATAAACACTTATTACAAAAACAAATGCAAATGCCAGCAATGACGTTAACAGATTAGATTTTGAAAAACGAAAAGTTGCTTTAGTTTTAGATAAGGAAAATGTTAAAGCTATGATTGCACCTATAACAATCAAATAAACCCAATACCTTACTATTTGTGCAGATATAACTGGGTCAAACCCAAGCAAGTTCATTATTGTTGGGACTAAAGCGTATGAAGATGCTGTTAAGCCCCCGATAATACCACCTGCTAAAGCCTGTATATGAATTTCTATTTCTTCTGCCATTTTACCCACCCAATGTTATTCCCATTCCAAAAAATATGTAATACAGTAGCAATAAAAATCCGCCAATAATCAAGCCAATGCCAGACACCTTTTTTATTTTATCGCTTGAAGCTAAAATATTCTTGAAAATGTTCTTTTCTGAAAATACAGTCGTCCATGCAAAAAATGTCAGCATTGTTGCTTGGGCAATTCCATACGAAAGGAAAGCTGATATGCCAAGTGCAAAATTTCCAACAATAAACGGAAATATGAGCAATGCAGACACAACTGGCGCAACGCATCCCATGATTGCCAAGCCATATCCAAAGCCAAACAAGTAATAGCTTTTGAATCCGACTGATTTATAGACTCTTCCAGCAAATAGAGAATTAATTTTGTTTGAAAATGGAATCCTGATTGTAATATTCCTAATCATTAAAAATCCTAGTGCTATAATTGCAACAGCAAAAACATACTGCAAAGTTTGTATGTAAGGAAAGAAAAGCGTTCCTAGCAATGAAAATATAATGCCAATTAAGGCGTAAAATGACAGAATTCCAAGTGCCGAATACAAGCCAACAGAAAGCACTTTTGCTTCACTAACATTGCCTTGTGAAAAATTCTTTAAATTATAACTGAACACAGTCGGCAATAACGCTAATCCGCAAGGAGAGAAAATTGAAAGAGCCCCTGCAAGAAAAGCAAGCCCTATTATCAACTGCAGAGAAAAGCTGCTTAATTTTCCCAAGCTGGGAATGATTAATGAATTCCAAAATCTAAAACCCAATAGCGCAATAAATAGAATAATTATTATCAAAACTATAACGCTTAAATGTGTTTTTTTAATTTTCATTCTGCTATTTTTTGGTATTTATTAAAATGGTTCATTATCGTTTATAGACTCCGATTTGCTGTTTTTGTTTCATTTTTACATCAATGAATCGTTTAACCATTACCGGCACTACAATTAAAAATACAAGGCTTAGCCATGCTGCATAATTTAGAACTTCTATAACCCACCAGCCTATCCCAAATGTTGCGGTTACAAGCAAATATGCCCCTAAAA
>CAYJSG010000138.1:0-1537 GCA_964372815.1 Candidatus Woesearchaeota archaeon | reverse complement strand
ACCATCTTTCTTCAAAATCAGAGAAAAACAATATATTTAAGGATTCCTAAGATAATGTTCTACTCACTCTCTCACTAAATCTTTCTTCTTTACAATAAACCTCTCCAAGATGCATTACATTAATTAAAAAGAGAGTTCCTACATTGACAGCAAGCCCAGCAACATCTCCAATAGCTTTCATAGTCTGCTCTCCTAAATCTCTACTTATTTTGTAATGCAGACCTTTTCTCATCTCATTTCCAGACAATCCCGCTCTATCTGCCTGAAAGCCAATATTTCTTATATCTCCACCAAGCTTTCCTATAGCAAATCCAAGAATATCTGCACCCATGTAACATCCGTCTAGAAATGCCTGAGTGTAAAAATATAATGGTTTCATATATCGTAAAATAGATGATTCTAAGATTTAAGTCTCATAACATCCAACATTGATTTAACTCTTCCTCTTTCTTCATCTTTAGCAATAAATCTAAGAGCTTCCAATCCCCCGTCAGCATAAACACTTCTACCATTAATATTGTGAGTTAAAAAAAGCGATTTATCTTCAGTAGCATCAAAACTCAGAAATACGCTTTTGTCAGGAGAAACTGCATGTGTTGACAAATTCCTAGGATTATTAGTTATTTCATATCCTCTCAAAGCAGGATTATTTTCAGAAAAGAAAGAAAGCAAATCGACATATAAGTCAGCTAAAGGACCAAGGCTCTTTACGCTTGATGCAACCAATTCATATCTGTGCCAACCGTGAGCGTCTTTATGCTCAGTTGGAACACCAATTTGTTCATTTCTGTTTCTTATCATATCAAATCTATCTTTATATTTATCTGGGTTTTGCATAATATCTTTCATATTAAATGGACAGCCATAAACTCCCATCTTAGCAAAATAATTTGAGAATCTAATTGCAGTTCCGCTTGGGTCTATTTTTCCTTTAAATTCTGGTCTTTTTGGATCTGGACCTTGATGACTCTCAACAACTCTTATTTCATAATGATTAAATTCTCCTTCATGTTTCTCAGAAAAAGCCTTAAGAAATTCTTCAAGAGAGACTATCGGCGCGGCAAAATTTGAAGCAATAATTGCCTTAACGTTACTTCTCTTAACCATTTCCTCAATCTTAGGTAAATCTGTTCCTGTAGTCCCCATAACAAAAGACCATCCATTATCACAGTAAAATTTAGCGTTATCAGTTGTAGCATCTGGTCTGGTAAAGTCAACAACTAAACCATTTTCTGGGAAAATAGAATTTAAATCTTGTCTCAAAAATCTTTTTCTTTCTGGACTGTACAAATGTATACTTTTACCATTAATCTCAATAGACTCACCAATAAAATTGGGCCCAGTCAAACCAAAGTTATATAATTTAAAATCATCAGAAGCATCTATCTTCCTAGCCATTTCGGTTGCCATTTTTCCAGGCAAACCATTAACCATAACTGGTATTTTTTCTGTCATCTTTTCCTAATCAAATCACCCCTTAATAAACTATATTCGGAAGCTAAAATAAGTTAAAAAAAAAAAAAAAAAGAGTAAACTA
>CAYJSG010000137.1:0-1578 GCA_964372815.1 Candidatus Woesearchaeota archaeon | reverse complement strand
CATCCACAACCTAATTGCTATTCAGGATGTGGACTTCTTGGCGACGAAGTTAAACCATTATCTAACGTGATAAATAGTATATGGCTCAATTCGTTTATTACTGGATTATTAATCACTTTTGCTGGTTTTTTTTATTTTATGGACGTCCAATAAAATGAGGGAAGAGAAAGAAAAATTGAAGAATATTAAAGATTTAGAATATAATCATCTTTTGAACAAACAAAACGTTTTCCTAATTGTCTTCGCAACAGCAGTTATTTCAATCATTTTAAGCGATAATTTTCCAGAAAATTTAAGTAAATGGAGTTTAGTTTTTACTTTTATTTTGGCAATTATTCTTTCTCTGTTATATTATAGTAAAAGATTAGAAGATAAAACAAAGGAGATTAACGACTTATAATTTATATATTTTATGGACGAATGGCTAAATCAAACTTTGATTATTTAGTGCCCGTTAATTTTACAATATAACAGACCAGTAGTTGAACATTTCTGTTCTTTATTTTGTGGATTATCTGAAAAGAAGAATAATGTGATAGCATTCATATAGGATTAATAATTCTGAATAGATATTTATCTTAGATAGAATTTCGTTTTATAGATAATTATTTGATATAAAAATTAATAGATAGTAAATTTATTGATGAAAGATATTAGATGAATTATTAGATAAGTTTATTTTATTCGAAAAAGCTCATCTACTGAACAGACCAGTAAGATTTATAAAACCTATTTTCTAATAATAATCATGGCATTGCTAACCTGGATAATAATTGGAGTAGTAGCTTTAATAGTAATAATGTTTATTTATTACTACAATAAATTTGTAGTTTTAAGTAATCGAATAGACAATTCATTATCGCAGATTGATGTTCAACTAACAAAAAGATCTGATTTAGTTCCTAATTTAATTAACACTGTAAAAGGATATGCTAAACATGAAAAAAGTATTATAACTGATGTAACTAACGCAAGAAAAGCCATGTTATCTGCTAAAAACATTCAAGAAAAAGCAAAAGCTGGAGCTGAATTGCAAACTGCCTTAAAATCAATTTTTGCTTTGGCTGAAAACTATCCCCAATTAAGAGCGAATGAAAACTTCTTACATCTACAACAAGAATTATCAGCAATTGAAGATAAAATTGCTTATTCCAGACAATTCTACAATGATTCTATACTGTCTTATAATAACTCTATACAAACATTCCCGGGAACGGCATTTGCTTCTATTTACAGCAAGCAAAAGAAAGAATTCCTGCAAATTCCACAAGAAGCAAAAGCTGTTCCTAAGGTCGAGTTTTAAATTTTCTTATTTTATTTTAACTATGGTAAGAGACCTATTAGAATTAACCTTGCTAATTAATAAAATTATTTATCGGAAACATAGCTAATACGATATTATACAACATTTGTGAGTGTGCTTCCTTAGTTAGGAGAAATCGCATAATCCTTCGGACAAATAGCTGAAACTTCGTTTCAGAGAAAAACTTTGTTTATCCGACCAGGAAAAACTTACAATATTACTACACAACATTGCCTAACAAAGGATAAACGGCTCATTTCATTCGCCCAAATTTT
>CAYJSG010000136.1:0-1594 GCA_964372815.1 Candidatus Woesearchaeota archaeon | reverse complement strand
CAAAAATTAATAGATAGTAAATTTATTGATGAAAGATATCAGATGAATTATTAGATAAGTTTATTTTATTCGAAAAAGCTCATCTACTGAAAAAATTGCAAAAGGTTTTTAAAGGTGTTTTGTTTGGGAAAGAAATGAAGGGAAATGAAGCTAAGAAGAACGAAGTGAAGGAGACTAAAGAACCTGATGAGCAAAGTATTAGTAAAATTAAGCCTGAAAACGAGGCAATTGGAGGATTTAGAAATAATCCTTGGATGATAGCCAGTATTGTTCTAGGACTTGTTTTAATTGGAGTGATATTTTTTGGAGGTGGCGGAGGGATTAGTGGGGATGTTGTTAGTGAGAGTATAGCTTCAGATAATCTAGTTGCTTTTATAAAAAGTCAGGGGCAGGGAGGGGATATTGAGATTGACTCTATTGAAAGGGAAGGAACTTTATATAAAGCAGTGGTTGATTATCAAGGACAGAAGATACCTGTATATGTTAGTTTAGATGGTAAATATTTGATTGCAGATGTTATTCCTTTGGCTGGGGATAGTGAGAGTCCTGCAGTTGTTAGTGATGTAGAGATTGGAGATAGTCCTATAATGGGTGATAAAAATGCTCCTGTTACAATTGTAGAGTTTTCTGATTATCAATGCCCATTTTGCACTAAATTCTTTTCAGATACTTTACCTTTGCTAGAGAAGGAATATATTAATAAAGGAATGGTTAAATTGGTTTACAAAGATTTTCCTTTAAATATTCATCCTGAAGCACTCAAGGCTGCTGAAGCAGTGAGATGTGTTCGGGAACAGAAAGGAGACGATGGTTACTTTAGGATGCACGATTTAATGTTTAAGAATCAGGATGAATTAGGGATAGAGAATTATAAGAAATGGGCGAGGACGTTAGGGGTTAGCGCTGTCAAGTTTGATGATTGTTTAGATAGCGGGAAATATGCTAAAGATGTTCAGAGTGATTTTGTGTATGGCAGTCAATTAGGAGTTAGTGACACACCTGCGTTTTTTATTAATGGAAAATTAATTAGTGGCGCACAGCCGTTTGATGTTTTTAAGCAGATTATTGATGCGGAGCTTGCTAGTTCTGGAGTATAGCGAAAGGTTTATAATAATTAAGATAATAGAGAATTTATGGTATATACATTACCAAAATTATCTTACAAATATGATGCACTTGAGCCTTACATAGATGCGAGGACAATGGAAATACATTATACAAAGCATCATCAGGCTTATATTGATAAGTTAAATATAGCTTTAGAGAAATATCCTGAACTCCAGAAAAAGAAAACTGAGGAACTTGTGAGTGATTTGAACAAAATTCCTGAAGACATAAGAACTGCTGTTCGGAATCATGGCGGGGGGCATGTTAATCATAGCTTATTTTGGCAATTATTGAAGAAGAATGTAAAATTTGAAGGGAAGATTGCTGATGTTATTAATAAGGAATTTGGAAATCTTGAGGAATTTAAGAAAAAATTTACCGATGCTGCTTTGGGAAGATTTGGTAGTGGTTGGGCTTGGCTTGTTGTTAATTCTAATGGGAAGTTGGAAGTATATTCGATAGCTAATCAGGATTCTCCTTTGATGGA
>CAYJSG010000135.1:0-1598 GCA_964372815.1 Candidatus Woesearchaeota archaeon | reverse complement strand
TAAAGGTATTGAAGAGATTCAATTGCCCAAAGGATTGAATGGACAATTGAGAGATTATCAAAAGCATGGATATTACTGGCTTCATTTTTTAAAGGAATTTTCCTTTGGGGGGTGCTTGGCAGATGATATGGGACTAGGGAAGACAATTCAAGTATTAGCATTGTTATTATATGAACAAGAAAACTCTGGGGACAAGAAGACTTCTTTGGTCGTTGTTCCTACATCTCTTATTTTTAATTGGGTACAGGAGATAAGAAAATTTGCTCCATCTCTAAAAGTATATGTGCATCACGGTGTTGGAAGATTTAGGAATCTGAAAAAGATTAAGAATGTTGATATTGTGCTTACTACTTATGGAACTTTAAGAAATGATATTGGGTTGTTTAAAGAAGAGGAGTTTTATTATGCTATTCTGGATGAATCTCAACGAATAAAAAATCCCATGGCTAAGAGTACGCAAAGCACATATAGTCTGAATGCTGAATATAGACTGGTGTTAACTGGAACGCCTGTTGAAAATAATTATCTAGAACTGTGGAGCCAGTTTAGCTTTTTGAATCCCGGATTACTTGGCACAATGGAACATTTTAAAGAAGCGTTTATGGGCTCTGTGGATGATAATAAGGAGAGCATTAGATCAGATTCTTTAAAGAGTATTATTAATCCGTTTTTGCTTATGAGGAAAAAAGAGCAGGTAGCTAAAGATCTCCCGGACAAACAAATAACAACAATTTATTGTGACATGGATGAGGAACAAAGAGTAATGTATGAAGCATGGAAAACAAAGTATAGAAATGAGATTAAGGAATCTATTGAATCGAAAGGATTTAATCAATCAAGATTTAAAATTTTGGAAGGCTTGTTGAGGTTGAGGCAAATATGCAACCATCCTTCTTTAGTAGATGAGAGTTATTTGGGAGAGTCTGAAAAATTCAATGTGTTGATTAGCCAGCTTAGAGAGATTATTAGAGGGGGTCATAAGGCTCTGATCTTCTCATCTTTTGTTAAAATGCTACATATTTTTAGAGAGAGGTTTTTGAAAGAAGGAATAACGTTTTGTTATCTTGATGGACAAACTAAGAATAGAAAAGAGGTAGTAGAGGAATTTCAAGATAATGAGAATGTAAAAGTATTTTTGATTAGTTTGAAAGCAGGAGGGGTTGGGCTTAATTTAACTGCGGCTGATTATGTGTTTATTGTTGATCCGTGGTGGAATCCTGCTGTAGAAATGCAGGCGATTGATAGAGCCCACAGGATTGGACAAGATAAGAAGATTTTTGTGTATAAAACAATTACAAAAGATAGTGTGGAGGAGAAAATCTTAGAGCTGCAGAACAGCAAAAGCGATATGGTGAAAAAAGTTGTCGTGAGTGAAGAGGGAATGTTTAAGAGGCTGACTCCGGATGATATTAATTATTTTTTTGAGACGAAGGAAGCAATTTATTGAGGGGATTGTTGTTTTTTGGAGTAAGCTCCGAAGGCAGACTGTGAGAGACGCCAGCGTTGTCTTTTTAGATAATCTAAACCTTTAGGGTTTTTGTTTATTTCAACTATTAAAGATTTTTCTTTTAGATTTTGGAGGAGAGATTTTGTGAATT
>CAYJSG010000134.1:0-1615 GCA_964372815.1 Candidatus Woesearchaeota archaeon | reverse complement strand
AAGAGAGTTATGCTGTTTTTGCTAAGTCCTTTAGTAAAAGGATTAAAGAGTTTGAGGGCAAGAGGGTTTATTGTTTTGATTTGAGGGATATTGGGAAAGAATTGAAGAGGCATTAGAAAATGAATATTTTAGATTGAATTACTAATGGTTCTTGGATTAGTTATATGGCTTGTAGTAGGGAAGAGAGGAGATTGAGGGGAAAGTACGAAGAGATAGAAAGATTTAAATAGTCTAATATATTTTAGTCTAATAAGGATTAGAAAGATGAAATTCGTAGGCAGAAAAAAAGAATTAAATATTTTGGAAAGAGAATACCGACAAGATGGGGCCAGGTTTGTAGTTATTTATGGAAGAAGGCGTATTGGAAAGACAAGGCTTGTTGAGGAATTTTTGAAGGAAAAGAAAGGTCAGATTTATTATCTTGCTGCTGATGAGAAAGATTATCTTCAGATTAAAGAGATGAAGATTTTACTGGGAAAATTTTTTGGAGATGAATTTTTGATTAATAATAAATTTGATGATTGGAAGAATCTTTTTTCCTATCTTGAAAGAATATGGACTAAAGATAAGAGAATAATCTTTATTATAGATGAAGTTACATATCTTATAAAGAATAATACATCTTTTCCTTCATATTTTCAGCAATTTTGGGATAAGTTTTTGTCTAAGACGAATTCTATTGCCATTTTAAGTGGATCAATTGTTAATCTTATGCTTAAAAATGTCCTTGGTGGAGAAAGTCCATTATATGGAAGAAGGACATCAGATATTCTTCTGCAGGAGTTAGAGCTTAATTATATTATGGAATTTCTCAATGTTTCAATTGAAGAAGCGATACTATTTTATTCTGTTCTTGGAGGCATACCAAAATATTTAGAGCTTGTGGATAGGCCATTTAATGATTTTGTTTTTTCAATGCTCGATAAAAATAGTTTTTTTTATAGAGAAGGAATATATTTGATGACAGAAGAACTTAAGGAAATTGCTACTTATTCTAATATACTTAGGGCAATATCAGAAGGCAAGACGAAAATTGGTGAAATAGCTAGTTCCAGCAATATGGAAACAAAGGCCGTTTCTGCATATTTAGATATTTTAGATAATTTGGGATTTATTAGAAAAGAGGTTCCAGTTAGCGTTGAAGAGGATAAGTTTAGAGGAGCGTATTATATGATTAATGATAATTTTCTTGAATTTTGGTTTTTATTTATTCATAAAAATAGGTCTCTTATTGAGTTAGATAAGAAAGAAGAATTGAGAGAAATTTTAACTAAGGGAATTAATTCTTTTGTTGGAAATAAATTTGAGCAAGTTTGTAGAAAAGTGCTTCCATTTTTAAATATTTTTAATTATGGCAAAATTGGGAGGCAGTGGGGTAAGTTTAAAGGAGAAAAGGGTAAGAATACTTATGAAATTGATATTGTTGCCTTGAATGAAAAAAGCAAGGAAATTTTATTTGGGGAATGTAAGTGGAGAGAGAAGGTTAATGCTCTAGAGGTTGTCAATGAATTGAGTGAGAAGGCAGGATATGTTGATTGGCATAATAAAGATAGGAAGGAAAGTTATGCTGTTTTTGCTAAATCTTTTAGCAAAAGGATTAAAGATTTCGAGGGCA
>CAYJSG010000133.1:0-1636 GCA_964372815.1 Candidatus Woesearchaeota archaeon | reverse complement strand
TTTAGCGTCCTTTTCTATCATCTTGTAGTAGGTAAAATAGGATTGTCAGCATCTCTTTAGAGTTTCCTCGCCGTCCCTATTAAAAAACATTATAATAACTTTTAAGTAGTAATAAAATAGAAAGATTTAAATAGTAGTGTTTATTACTATTTTCAAGTAAAAACAAATAATATTTACTACAATTTAAGAAAAAGTAGTAAATCATTCCAATAATAATGAAACAAAAAATGAGTATCTCAATTGAAGAGGAAAAAATAAAGCTATTGGAAAAGCTTTTAAAACAGGGCGTATTTAGAAATAAATCTCATATAATTGAATATAGTCTGGACAGATTTCTAGAACAGCAAACCTTATTAAATAATAAATTTTTGGAGAAAGAAAATGACATATAAAAATTCAACAGAACTAATGCAATTGCACGGCGTTCCTATTTACATGAATGATCTAGCTGAAGCTTGTTTAAGAGGTAGGTTAAATTTATTTTTACAGGGAGATACTGGTTCAGGAAAAACCCAGCTAGCACGAGATGTCATGGGATATTTTGGTGATAAAGCTATGTTTATTCTTGGAAGAAATGATATGGATACTAGGGAGTTGTTCCAGCAAATTAACTTAGAAAAATTAAGAACAGGGCAATCAAGTACAGAATTAAAAGAACTAACAGATAAAATTAATTACCATCTAATTGTTGTTGATGAATTGCCAAATTGTGTTCCTGCAGTGAGAGCACAACTATTTAATTTATTTGATGGTTTTGTAGAAATAAATGGCAGGGCGTATCCTATTGGAGAGGGTTATTCGACAGGAATTGCAACAGGAAATATCGGACAGAAATTTACCGAATCTTCAAATGAACTTGGAAGAGCTTTAAAAGATAGAATGCATGTCATTGTCGATACCGATTATTTTATGTCAAACCCAGGAGATACATTAGAAATTTTGGCAGGAAATACAGATCCTAGAGTTGAATTATCACAGGTTAGTGATAAGGGCGGAGCAGATATTATACAGGAATATAAGGCTCTTTCCACACAGCCCGTTTCCCTAGAAAAACTGTTCATTGCAAATTATTTATTACACGGATTAGACTATTGTAGTAAGGGCAGTAAGCGAAAAATGAAAGATGCCTGGCCGACTCAATTAGAGAATCATGAGCAGGGAAGCGATGTTGGATTAGTATTGCCAGTCTCTACGCGTGCTGCAAAATCAATCATTAGACTATCACAATCTCTGGATAAAGTTGCAGAGCAGAAAGGAGCTTCAGTGAAAACTATCGAAAACAATCCTCTCGACTCAATGATGCAGGCGTATAAATTTGTCTCTGCGTATTCAGGTATTTTAAATGAAGCAATGGTTGATGCAAATTACGGAGGCGATAGCTATAAATCATTGGACGCCATTATTACAACAACAAGACAGCAATTTGAAGCACAAAGCAAGAATATCATGGCAGGATTAGAAATGGTTGAATCTGGAGAAACAGATGCGCGAGTTTTGAATAGATTTACTGATCGCTGGAAATTTATGAGAAGTACATTAGAACAACTTCTCGCTACTAAAAATAAATAATTGGAAATAAACAATAAATTAAATAATAACTAAAATGCAATTTAAAATACCAAAAACATATATGGGA
>CAYJSG010000132.1:0-1709 GCA_964372815.1 Candidatus Woesearchaeota archaeon | reverse complement strand
ATTGCCGTTAGAACTTGACCAATTTGTTCCATTCCTGAACTTTAGTGCATTTAAATTTGTTAAGTCGTTTAAATTTGTTACATTCATTGCAGGCGCAGTATTGTCAATGAAAATGTTAGACATATTTAAAGAAGTGTTTAGTGTTGCAGAGTCTGTTCCGTTTTGTATCATTGCAGTAATATTATACAATCCATCTGAAATTCCTGTGATAGAAAGATTTGCGAAACACGAAACATTATTCCCGCTTCCTAATGTGCCAAATACAGCGCATGTAGTGCTTCTACCAATGAGAAATGCACCTGTTCCATTAACTGCAAAGAAACTTGCATTAATAGAGGCATTCAAAGCATTTGTTGTTGCGTTTATTGTTGCGTTAATAGCTATATCTGTTGAAGCATCAGCCGCGGTTCCGTTGACAAATGTTACGTTGAAAATATAAGAAGTGGTAATATTGATGTTGCTCAAATTGTTGCCGATTCCAAGAATTGTTGAATTAAGCACATTTATTCCGGCACTTGCGAAAGAAGTATAGATTATGAAAAATGACGAAAATACTAAAAGAATTCCTAAAATTATAATTGTTAAAAGATTTTTATTCCCCATTATCACACCCTTTTTACTACTTTAATTTCGTAATAGATGTTTATAAATGTTTTTGTTAGCTTTGATTAAATGGAGAATTCTTTAAAAAATATTTTATTGCTTCCTGCAAGCGAGGTTTTGATTCTGCGTATAATGTAAGCAATGGCTGGTTTTTACTGATGCGACTGCCTTTATGAACGTGCAGAAAAATTCCGGCGCATTTGTCAACAGGGCAGCCGCAAACTCTTGCAAGGGAATTTATTTTTTTGTTATCAATTTCCTTAACTGAAAATGAGCGTTTTGATTTTATTGTATATGTGAATAAAGATTTGCATTGAATTTCTAAATTTCCATCTTGTGCATATATGATGTCCCGGAATTTTTTCCATGCTTTTCCCGAAGATAAAATTGATTTTGCAAGTGGTTCTCCGTAATTCTTTTTCGCTTTTCCAGCCATCTCAAGAATTTGGCCTGCAAGAAAAATAGATTTATTTTCAAGGTCAAGAGGACGATTTGAAGCTTGCTGCAAGACGGCGAAAACATCTTTTAATTCCAAAGCAGGACCGATGCCGTTGCCAATTGGCTGACTTCCATCAGTTAAAACACACTTTATTTTTATTTTCAGCCTCTTTCCGAGATATTCAAATTTATTTTTTAGCGCAATTGCCTGTGATTTATTTACCTTTGCTGATTTGCCGTAAGGGATGTCAATTAATATATGGTTGCTTCCTGCAGCAAGCTTTTTTGATAATATAGAAGCAAGAAGAAAAGCATCGCTGTCAATATTCAAAATTTTTTCAATGGCAATAATTTTCTCGTCAGCAGGAACCAAGCCAAGAGAACTACCCCATGTAAGGCAGGCATTTGTTTTTTTAACTATTTGATAAATCTCTTTTAATGAAAAATCAACTCTTGCAATTGTTTCTATAACATCTGCTGTTCCTGCCGCGCTTGTTATAGCCCGCGACGAGTTTTTGGGAATAATAACTCCGGCTGATGCAATAATTGAGATAACAATCGGGGTTGTCCTATTTCCTGCAATGCCCCCAATAGAATGCTTGTCTGCAATTATTTTATTTGGAAAATTCAGATGATTCCCTGTTCTGTAAAAAGCTTTTATTAAATAT
>CAYJSG010000131.1:0-1887 GCA_964372815.1 Candidatus Woesearchaeota archaeon | reverse complement strand
AGGCAACAAAAACTTCTGTCTTAATTATAGAAAATATAAACTGGATTAACCGCACTAATCTTTACTCCATCTTAACAACTATCTTTAAAAACAAATTTTAATTTTTTTGATAATGTATCAAAGAGGTTCTTATTATCCGCTAACTATTGTAACAAAAAAGAAGGATATTGAGTTAGGAATAAGTTTACTCTCTGGATTAGAAAAAGTATACTTTGAACCTTTAGACAAAAAGGAAGGCATAGTTAAAATAACAACAGAAAAATCAAATAATATATTATATTGTTCTATAAATGGTAATATAATCCTGTTTACATCATATCTTGGTGCAGATTATAATGGCCCGGTACGCATTCCAGCATTTCAAGATGATAAAAAACGCATAAAAAATATGTTCCTTAAACACGTAAACAATCCGGAAAGATTAGAAGAAGAACATGATAGAAGATTATTTAATGGAGATAATATAAATGATTTAGTAAACAATAGAAAATTAGCAGATATTGTGCATGAAAAATATTCAGACATATGTACCGCTGTTGGAAATTATCAGCTATTAAAATAACAAGATATAAATATTAAACTAATTATAAAATAAAAAAGAGGAAAGATGATAAAAAAAATAGGTTTTATCGGCTTAGGTAAAATGGGTCAAAATCTAGTCAGAAATCTCCTGGAAAAAAATTATGAAGTTATAGTATATAACCGTTCTCCAGAACCAACAAAACAAATAGAAAAAGCAGGAGCAATTGCCTCATATACACTAGAAGAGTTAACTTCTAAACTTCCAGAAAAAAAGATAATAATACTAATGATAACCGCGGGCAAACCTATAGACAAAATAATCTCAAATATTCTACCTTACTTATCTAAAGGAGACATAATAATAGATGGGGGCAATTCATTCTACAAAGACTCAATTAGGAGACATAATCTTCTAAAAAAATATCAAATCAATTTTATAGATATGGGCATGTCAGGCGGCTTACAAGGCGCAAGGCATGGGGCCTCATTAACAATAGGCGGGGATAAAAAAATCTATAAAAAACTTAAACTACTATTCAAAGATATGGCGATAAAAAACGGTTATACCTATGTAGGCTCATCAGGTTCTGGTCATTTTGTAAAAACGATACATAACGGAATAGAATATGCTCTGCTAGAATCTTACGCAGAAGGACTTGAAGTCCTAAATGAAAGCCAATATAAATTAAATCTAAAAGAAATAACAAGAGTCTGGAATAATGGTTCGATAATTAGTTCTTATCTTTTGGAATTAATAGAAAAAATTCTAAAAGAAAATCCAGATCTAAAAGGTACAAAGGGTTTTATAGGTGGTGGTAAAACTGGCACATGGGCATATAAAACAGCAAAATCACTAAATATCAATTTCAAAACCCTTAAGCGCGCATTAGAAAAAAGAAAACTCTCTCAAAAACAACAATCCTTCAGCACAAGATTAATCTCATTAATCAGAAATAAATTCGGAGGACATGAGTTAAACTAATCATTTCAGGCTATTAAGAAGAAATTCAAGCGAAACTCCAGCAGTATATTCATATTTATTCCTGGCTTCTATATTTTTAGGATAACGACAATCACTAAAAGCTTCGCTATCAACAAAAGTCATCTCAATTTTATCACTATATTTCCCATTATTTTCAATTCTCCGTCCTCTTACTTCTCCATTCATTCCTCTTACACTAAAAGATTTATTGCCATTATACAAAGTTCCAATACCCGAAGAATATTCCCTCCAGTTAATAAATCCAGATACAACTTTTTCAGGGTTTGTTCCAGCAGGATATGATATTAAATAAAATAAATCATCACTATCCCATCTCTCAAGATGAAATTCAGCACTCTTATTATTAATTCCTTCGACTAACT
>CAYJSG010000130.1:0-1935 GCA_964372815.1 Candidatus Woesearchaeota archaeon | reverse complement strand
GTATTGTTGTTAACATAGTAAATTATAGTTGGTTATAGTATATAAATCTTTTGTTTTGAAAATTTAGATTAAGGGAAAAGAGTTAAAAATGTTGGTTTTCTTGAATAGAAATGTTAAGGACACATACGTGTGGAGAATTAAGGAAAAAGGATATTAGTAAAAATGTTAGATTATGCGGATGGGTAGATACAATTAGAGAGCATGGGAAGATTAGTTTTATTGATTTGAGAGACCGATATGGGAAAACGCAAATTGTTGTTTTGGGAAAACATGAATTAAAATTGGAATATGTTGTTTGTGTTTGGGGAAAAGTACAGGAAAGGAAGAAAGGAACAGATAGGAAGGATTGGGAAACTGGAGAAGTTGAGGTTTTTTCTGATAGGATTGAGATTATTGGAAAATCCAAGGTTTTGCCGATTGAGATTAGTGATGAGAAAGTTGCTGGGGAAGATGTTAGGATGAAATACAGATTTTTGGATTTAAGAAGACCTGAAATGCAAAAGAATTTTATGTTTAGATCTAAAGTTGTTGAGGCTGTTCGAGAATTTTTTATTAAAAATGGGTTTATTGAAATTGAGACTCCGTTATTAGTTAAACCAACGCCAGAAGGGGCTCGTGACTATATTGTTCCTTCTCGCGTAAATACGGGAAAATTTTACGCTTTGCCACAATCACCGCAATTGTATAAACAGATTTTAATGATTTCTGGTTTTGATAAGTATTTCCAGATAGCTAGATGTTTAAGGGATGAGGATTTAAGAGCTGATAGACAACCAGAACACACACAGATTGATTTTGAGATGAGTTTTGTTGAAAGCTCTGATATACTGCAATTTGTTGAAGAGATGTATAAATATGTTTTTAAGAAAGCTTTAGGAGTTGAATTGGGAAAATTTTCAAGATTGACTTATGAAGAGGCGATGAAGAAATATAATACAGATAAACCGGATTTAAGAAGGAATAAAGATGATTTTAAGGAATTTGCATTTTGCTGGGTTTATGATTTTCCTTTGTTTAGTTATAATAAAGATGAGAAGAGATGGGAGCCAGAGCATCATATGTTTACAATGCCTAAGAAAGAACATTTACAATATTTGGAAAAAGATCCTGGAAAAGTAAAAGGAGATTTATTTGATGTTGTTTTGAATGGTGTAGAATTGGGAAGTGGGAGTATAAGAATTAGCAATCCTGAATTACAAGAAAGAGTGATGAGGGTTATTGGAATGTCAAAGGAAGAAGCACGGCGTAAATTTGGATTTTTATTGGATGCTTATGAATATGGCGGGCCTATTCATGGAGGAATGGGATTGGGATTAGATAGATTAGTTGCTTTGATGATGGGTTATAATGATATTAGAGAGGTTATCGCATTTCCAAAAAATAAAGCGGCGCAATGCCCGATGGATGGCTCGCCAGCTGAAGTTGATGAAAAACAGCTTAAAGAAGCACATATTAGGTTGGATTTGGAGAAGAAAAGAGGGAAGAAATAGATTTTATCTTTCCTTATTGTTTGGTTGAGTTTGATACCAGCGGTTTTGTTCAAGGCGCTGATTTAATTCTTCGAAAAAGTGCACAGAGAATACACCTGAATCGCTTAATTTTCTGCTCAAGTCTTTTAAATTAGCTCTTAAAATATTTGGATTTCTTGGGTCTTCTATTGGACTTTTTGCAGGAGATGTAGAATCAGACTCGTATCTTTTTGTTTGTGTTTTATCATCGTTGCGAAGTTCGAGATAAGGTGGTTCTTCTTTTATTTGATAATAAACAAGTTTGAGTCTTTTTTGGACATCGTCTTGATGCGTGCGATATTTTGCTGTTAAGATTATTTCCTTTGTCATTTTTTATTAATTATAAAGAATTATGAAAGATGGTTTTTAAGGTTTTTTAACTTCGTCGCCAAGAAGTCCACATCCTGAATAGCAATTAGGTTGTGGA
>CAYJSG010000129.1:0-1955 GCA_964372815.1 Candidatus Woesearchaeota archaeon | reverse complement strand
ATTTTTTGCAAGCCTTATAGTTGCTTTCTTATTCCCTCAGAAATTTGTTTTTTTTGATAAATTGCTGAGAGATTTAGTGTCTAGAATTGAAGGCCTTTCTTTGCTGGAGCTAATTTGGTTTATTTTTCAGAATAATGTGAAGAGTGCTTTTTTTGCCATGGTTTTGGGAGTTTTTTTAGGTGTTTTTCCTGTATTCAATGCCATGACCAATGGCGCTGTTTTGGGGTATGTATTTAACAAGGCTTCTGCTGTTGCGGGGCTTGGCAGTATTGTTTATCTTGTTCCACATGGAATCTTTGAATTGCCAGCTATTTTTATTGCTTTAGGCTTTGGCATTAAATTAGGGATGTTTGTTTTTACTGAAAGAGGCAGAAGAGTATTGGAATTTAAGAGAAGATTTTGGAATTCAGTTAAGGTTTTCTTGAGTATTATTCTGCCTTTGCTAGCAATTGCGGCAATTATTGAAGGATTTTTGATTATATATGGCGGGGGTGTGGGACAGGATTAGATTCTATTTAGTTTTCTTTTTGAGTTGGATTAATTTATCATACAAAGTATCTGCAGTTCCAATGTAAAGAATAGATTTTTGAATAACTTTTTCACCTTTCCTAACTGCTTTAGCTATATAATAATATCTTCTTCCCCCCTTCCTAAATGATCTTAAATACATGTTTATCTTGTATACGCTACATTATATAATCTTTTCGGTGTTCTATTGAATATGTTCTATCATATAAAAACATATGTAGTGTATACTCTACTTATTAGTCTAAGAGGTAATAAAATGACTCAACTCCGAGAGAAACATATACATAATAGGCTAAGAGAATTAGAAAATTATCTGTTAGAGCAGTATAAAAAACAACATGCTGAACAAGAGAAAAATTATGCAGAATATGAGAAAGAGTTTAAACAGAGATTCAGAAATGCGATGGATAATTTAAGCCCTTTAATAGAAATGGCTGCAAGAACATTAAGATTTTATCGAGGTAAAGGAGACAAACCTACTTTGAAAATTGATCAAAGATTAAGATTGCTTTTGATAAGCCAGTTAGCAGGAAAAAGCAATCGTATGATGGCTTATATGACAAAATTATTTTCGGTAATTACAGGGATAGATAGAAGTTATAAAACAATTGAGAGATTGTATTCCGACGGAGAAGTTGAAATAGCACTATATAATCTCTGGCAATTGCTTTTGAAAAAAAGCAATGTGAATAATGCTGATTGCTGCGGAGATGCAACAGGTTATGGATTATTTATCAGCAAACATTATTGCTCTTATGTTCAAAAATTAAAAGATAAAGCAAAAGAATCTGAAAATACAAAGAAAGTTTTTGTTTATAAGTTTGCTTTAATGGATTTAAAGACAAAAATGTATGTTTGTTTTGGTACAAGTTTAATCAGCGAGAGAAAAGCATTCGATAAAGCAGTTCAAATGCTTGAAGAAGTAGGAATAAAAATAAATTCCATTAGATTAGACAGATATTACAGCAATCCATGTTATGTTAATTTATTTCCAGGAACAAAAGTCTACATAATTCCAAAGAAAAATGCAAAATTGGGGCACGGAATTCATTGGTATGAGACCATGAAATTATTTATAGAAGATACTATGAAATATCTTGAAGAATATTACAAGAGAAATAATTCTGAATCTGGATGGAATGCTGATAAGAAAATGTTTGGTTGGAATATTAAACAAAAAAGAGATGATAGAATTGATACTGCATTATTTTGTAGAGCTATCTGGCATAATTTATTTAGGTTATAATCGTTCAATCCTGTCCCACTTCCTTTTATACCGAAATGTTTAAATACTGGGGATTATTTTATACCAAAGGATGGAGTAAATTATACCATAAGAATGACGTCAATTGAGGGACATAAATCAAAGATAAAAGAGCATTTATCAGAAATAGAAGACGCTATAGAAGAGGGCATAGAAAAAAAAC
>CAYJSG010000128.1:0-1956 GCA_964372815.1 Candidatus Woesearchaeota archaeon | reverse complement strand
TCTTCAAGAAAAGAAGATAAGTTAACTGTTCAACATAATCTCCATAGGACAAACCATCATCTCTAAGGATGTTGCAATAATTCCATAATTTGTTTACTATTTGTTTTGATTCGCTCATTTTTTCTTAGGTATATAATAAACGCCTCGATATGCTCCGATTTTTGTTAAATAACCAAATTCTATCATTTCATTTATATCATTAACTGCAGTGGCATGAGAAACTTTATTAATTTCTTCATAAGTCTGGGATTTTAAAGTTTTATTTCGCTTGAGATATTCTATCGCTTCTTTTTGTCTTTCATTTAAATCTTCTTCACTTTTTATAGGTTTTTTCTTACCTTTTTTATTGTAAAATATTATTCTAAAAAAACTTTCTGTGAAAATAAAATCAGGATCTTTTAGTCCCGCCTTTCTCATATAATTTTTCATTCTAGGAACTCCTGTTCCTAATCCTTCTACATATCCCATATCTCTTAAAAATCGATAAGTGATTGGATTTCTTTGGACAGATATTGAACCAAATAATTCTTTAGAGAGTCCTTGCGGAAGCGAACATGGATTAGTTATCTCTATCCTATTATCAAAAATATATATCTGAATAGAGTCTTTACTAAAATAATCCCTATGTGCAACAGTATTTACAATAGCTTCCCTAATTGCTTCAAGAGGATATTCATATTCTTCCTTTCTCTTGGGTTCACCTGACATTTTTATACTCTTTGAGATGTTATCTTTAACTAACTTTATCATTTCTTCAATAGATAAAAATAAGTTTTTTTGAATTAGATGATGAGATAAAATATCTACAGGCTCTTCTCCTTTAAATTTTACAAACTTTGTTTCAGATTGAGGATAAAAATCTTGAGGATTTTTTGCAAATAATAAAACTGCTGAATTTTTTATCTTTAATGTACCATTTTTTGAAGCTAATCTTTTACTAATCAAAAAATCTTCTATAGTATGAGTATCAAGAAAATCTTTTTGGTCTCTAGATTTTAGATATTCTTTAATATTATCTAAATCAAGGTCTTCAATTTTTGCATCATTTTCATAGGTTTCATCGAAAGATAAAATTTGTTTGTTCCTTAAGAAAACTAGATGGTTTTGACCATCAAGCTTTTTTGTTGTACTTCCGATTCTAACATAAATTGCTCCATCAAACATATAGTAAATTCCATCTATTGCCCTCTGGATTATTACGATAATAACCTCCTTTTTTTCAATTTTATGGGTTTCTATAGAAATAATAGGGGTTGGTGAAAGGCATTGGTTAGCATTAGCAATCTTCCTCTGGAATTCATCTAAATTTTCTGAGATTCCCATAATTTTTCTCTCATTTGAAACTCCAAAAATAATCATCCCTCCATTAGTATTCCCTAATCCACATAAAATTTGACATATCTTTTGTTGGCTATGGAATGACTCCTTGAATTCTAATTCCTGATTTTCCCCAGATTTAATAATTTCCTCTACTTGTTTAACATTCATTCTTTTAGTACTAATTAGATGTATTTAAATGTATCTTAGAAGTAAAATAAGTTAGTTTTAGTTTACTTCCACTATATGTATCTTAGAAGTAAATTATAAGTAAATATTAAAAAAATAGGAATCCCGGCATTCCTCCGAAGAGTCATACCGGGGACTTGAAGCATGAAATGAATCATCTAGCGACCCTTGCGGATCACTGGGGCTCATACTCACAATCCGAAGATTGCTGATAGTAGGAATCAAATAAGGTTTATAAAACTTGCTTTTTGACGCTGGAAGCCTGGCATTACTCCGAAGAGCCATACCCGGGACTTGAATACTATTAATAGTATTTTCAATTTTATAAGTGTTTTGGTCGGTCATTTTCTGGATTCTTCTTTATTTCTTCTTTTCCCTGCTCTTTCATCATTTCTCCTCACCCCCTCCTCACCACACTCCAATAAAAGCTTTTGCATTTTGGGCAGGCCT
>CAYJSG010000127.1:0-1966 GCA_964372815.1 Candidatus Woesearchaeota archaeon | reverse complement strand
AAATGTCAAATTATGTAGGGGAATGTTCTAGCGGAGCAAGTGTCAAATTTAAGTTAAATATCTAGGAGATACTAAACATACCAAAACATTTAAATATCATTATCAACTTTAATATATCATATGATACAACAATGTAGCTATATGGCAGTCTTAGAAGTATTTTTCAAAGAACCAACAAACATACATTTCATAAGGGAAATTGGAAGAAGGATTCAATTGGCGCAAACTTCTGTTAGAAACTATGTCCGGGATCTAGAGAAAAATAAGTTAATTGTAACAAAAAACGCCAAACCATTTAACGGTTTTGTGGCTAATAGAGAAAATGAAGACTTCTTATTTTATAAACAAGCCTATAATTTTTATTCACTTCTAGAGTTAAGAAAAACAATTATCAATGCCTTCTTGCACCCAAAAGCAATTATAGTATTTGGCTCGTATTCACGAGGAGAAGATATCGAAGAAAGCGATATTGATATATTAGTAATAACAAAAATAAAAAAAGAAATAGAAATAAAAAATCTTGAAAAAAAAATGGATAGAAAAATAAATTTAATTTTCAAAGAGTCATTAGAAAAATTAGAAGAACCAATAAAAGACAATGTTTTAAATGGATGGGTAATTTATGGAGGTATTTGATGGAAGGAATATTTAGAATAAACAAAGCATCAGGATATGAGAAATTTGATTTTCTATTAGACAAAATAAAGGAAGAAATCATCAGAAACGTCATCTAAAATGACCTTCCACAACATCTTCTCCAAAAAAACAAAAGAAGAAAAAAAAGAAAAATATCAAACAATCATAGCAGACAACAGAGAAAAAAACTCTCTAGTTATATCAGAACTTATCTCTTTAAACAATAAATTAGAATTAAAACAACTAGAAGTGGCTGATTACATAATCGGCAATACCGCAGTTGAAAGAAAAACAATTTCAGACCTTATCAGCTCAATGTTAAGCAAACGCCTTTTCAAACAATTAGAAAACCTAAAACAATATGAAAACCCCCTTCTAATTATAGAAAATTATCATGCTCTTAATCTCGAAAACACAAATCTAAGCGAAAACGCCATAAGAGGTCTCCTTTTATCAATCTCTCTTGATCATAAAATTCCAATAATCTTCACAAAAGATGAAAAAGACACAGCTCTCTTCCTCTCCCTCTTAGCAAAAAAGAAAAAAACAGAAGTCTCTCTAAGATCGAAAATCCCTCTAACTCCACAACAACAACTCCAATTTATCCTAGAAGGCTTTCCAAATATAGGCCCAAAAACCGCACGAAAACTTTTAGAAAAATACAAAACGATAAAGAGCATAATAAACGCCGAAGAAAACGAAATCAAATCATTAATAGGTAAAAAAGCAGACAAATTCCTAGAATTAATCCACAAAACCTATAAACAAAAAAATTAAATTTTTTCAAATTTTATTTAATCCGTAAATTTCTATGTCCCTATAAACAGGTCCAACATCCCGTAATTCGCTTTCCTTTAATTTAAGCCTATCAATCTCAAATCTAATATCTTTCAATTTAATCCCCTTAACATATTCGTCAAATCCCTTCTTATCCTTAACATATTTTACTCTAGCGATAGTCATATGACTCATAAACCTCTCCTCTGGCTTAAACAGATCAGACAAAACCCTATCAACCTTCTTCTGTAATTCAAAAATCCATCTCCCTCCAACTTTAATCCAGATTATTCTCGGATTTCTATGATAATTAAAACTCCCTATACTATCCAGATTAGCTTCAAAACCCTCAAATTTAACTCCTTCCAGTCTTTTTTTTACTTCATTTAATCTCTCACCACTAATTTCCCCAAGAAACTTAAGTGTGACATGTAAATTTTCCAATTCAGTCATCTTTCCTGTAAATTTCAAATTTCCCAAAACCTCTTGCACTCTAGCAACCTCTTTAATTACCGAATCAGGAAAGTCCACTGCTATAAATGTCCTGTGTAAA
>CAYJSG010000126.1:0-1995 GCA_964372815.1 Candidatus Woesearchaeota archaeon | reverse complement strand
GGAATGTGATAAATTGCCCTGAATATGAGGGGGTTGTTATTGTTGATTGCGCTGGTTGTATTACATCCTGTTTTTTTCTGCCTAGTTTTTCTTCTAACTTTTTCTTTCTTTCTTCTGCTATTTCTTCTGCTTCAACTTGTTTGTTTATTCGCTCTGCTAAATCCGGATCAAATTTCGATTTTCTTTTTCCTGAATCGCCGAGCATGTTTAGGTTTTCCATTTTCATTTCCCCCTATAAATTGTATCAGTAATATCTATAACTCTCTGCGCTAAATCTCTCGAATTTTTAACATATGCAACTGTCAATCCTGCCTTCTCTAAATCTCTTGACATATTAGTTGCATCCCCAATTTGCATATGGAAATAATGGTGCCTTTTTGCTCCTTCTATAAATTTCTCTCTTATTTTGCTCCAATTATCAATGTGCCCATCTGAAATTGTTGAAAGTAACATACTCTCATCTTTAAAAATGTTATTAACTGCATTAAGGTCTATCTTTGTTGAATCGCTGAATCTTGGAGTTAAAGCTAATCTTTTGGATTCATCTAAACCATGAGCAACTTCTGTTGTACTGCCAAAATTTCCAAGACTGATGGTTGCCTGTTTTAATAAGTTATTCTCTCGTAAATATTCTAAAAGTCCGTACCATGAAAGAAGAGCATAATGATATTTACTATTATCTCCCCATGGTATATTTGATGTTTTACCAATATTATCTCCATTTTCTGGATCAGATCGCATACTTCCAGATGTATCAAAAAGCAAAAATCTGAATTCCGGGAAACCTCTTGGATGAATTTTTTCTTCTAATGGCTCTACTTCATAAAAATGCTTCTTTTTTAGTTCTACTTTGCCTTTATCATCAAATCCAAATTTTGTATGTCTTAATGTGTCTCTGTCTGGATCAAATGAACGAGAGCCATAATAAAAAGTTGGCGTTTGTGATTGTCGTGTAAGAGATTCAACATTAATTTGTAATTTCTGTGCTAATGATTTATAAAGTAAATCCAATGCTTCAAAAGAATCAAGCCAGGCAGGAAAATTTTCATCTTTTTCATAAGCTTCATTTACACGCCCTTTCCTAAATATAGGGTTTCTCATTTCTTTATCAAATTCATTGCCATCTTGTAGAACCACTTCTTCAGGATTACCTAATGTTCCTTTTCCTGTATGATTAAATAGAGGCATTGCATAGCCAGGAGTCATTAATTTAGAGAATTCTTCTGCATAAACTTTTGCTATTTCAGGCCAATTTCCTTCATTGTTTAGATAATTGCGCATAAATTCTCTATTTCCTTTTTTTTTCATTTCAGCAAGGCCTGTCCGTTGTAAGAAATTTTTTAGAGCAGAAACAATTTTCTCTCTTTCTTTAGGCTCATGTGTAAAATAAGGCCTTAATCTACTTTTTTGTTTTTTATTTCCCCATAACGCTAGATTTAATCTTAAATGAGCTTCCATAAAACTAGTAAATGTTTCTCCTTTAGATTTGACATATTTTCCATCATCCTCATAAGCATCTATAATTCCATCAAGAGAACACCCATTACTAAGATCTTCATGCAATATTGTGTCTTCAAGTGCATTCGCGCTATAATGGAAATCAGCTTGCTTATAGCCCTTTTTTGCTAACACACTAGAAATAGGTTCAATAATATTTCTTACATGTAAATTCAATGTTCTTGGACATCCATTGTATCCTACTCTTCCACGATGATTTATTTCATGTCTTGTTAAATCTCTTATAACCACAACTGTATTTCCAGGAGCATCATCCTCATATGAAGGATTATATCCAAGGTTAATGTCTGATAATGCTTCAAGGTCAATACATCCGTTAAATCTTGGGTTTTTGTCATGCTCTTTTACAACATAAGTTCCACTAAAACCCCCTTCTCTAACTTCTCTTTTAACCGTTTCATTTACTGCATACTCCAAATTTGTTATTGTTTGCTTTATCATTTTATTTTCCTCCTTAATCTATCTTTCAACTCAAAG
>CAYJSG010000125.1:0-2000 GCA_964372815.1 Candidatus Woesearchaeota archaeon | reverse complement strand
GTAAGCAATTTGTTGGAAAGGTTTTTAACGAATTCTTTAAAATTTGTTATATAGAAACATTTATATAGTTCTTATATATAACATATGTTATATGAAAAAACCATTTGTTCAGAGAAAATATCTTAAGTTATATGAAGAAACCGCAAAAAACAAGATAATTAAGGTTCTGTTTAAATATCCTGAAAAAGAGTTTAGCTTAAGTGATTTAGCAAGAGAAGCAGGTGTGGCCAAGGCAAACATCGGAAATATTTTAAATGAATTTCAGGAAGCAGGGTTGATTACTATTGAAAAATTAAGCAAAATATGGAGGATAAAATCAAACCAAACAAATTGGCTATTTATACGAAGTAAAATAGTTTACAATTTAGGATTTGTATATAAAAGCGGACTTGTTGAATTTATTATTGAATATTTTAAAAATCCTAAGGCAATACTATTATTTGGTAGCTTTAGAAAAGGAGAAGATTTATCCAATTCAGATATTGATATAGCAGTAGAATCAAATGAAGTAAAAGACTATCAAACCTTGAGACTCCGAGAATTAACTGAATTTGAGAAAATTATTGGAAGGAAAATTCAGATTCATCTTTTTAATAGAGAAAGTATTGATGATAATTTATTTAATAATATCGCGAATGGAATTGTTTTATGGGGATTCTTGGAGGTTAAAAAGTGAACATTCAATATTGGATTATGAAAGGAGCGCTCAGAAATAGACAGCAAGATTTAGAAAAAATAAAATCTATGATTAATTCTGCGGAGGTTAATTAAAAGTAGCGCAAGACATTGAAATTGATGAGAACACAGCCACATTAGTCTTCAGAGAGATTTACGAGTCCATTAGGCAACTTGGCGATGCAAAATTATGGCTTACAGGATATGAGCCTCAAAATCACGAAGTAAGCATGGAAATATTAAAAGAATTTGATATTGAAGACAAAGTAAGGTTAAATTCACTTGACAGATTAAAAAAGATTAGGCATGACATAAACTACCGAGGTTTCAGAGCATCTATTGGGCAAGCTGAAGAAATTCTTGAATTTTGGAAAAAATGCGGGGTCGATATATTGAGAATTTTAAAAAAAGAAGTGAGAATTTCGGATATTAATTGTGTAATAATTCATGGTTGTCCTTCTGATGCTGAAAAAGCAATGAATCCACAAACAAGAACTTATGATAAACATTGGATTTCTTGGACTAAACGGCAACTTATCTCAAAAGGAATAAAGGTCGAAACTCCATTGATGCCAGAACCTTGGCAGCCTGATTATAACAATTTTAAGAAAGAATTTGAAAAGTATGAAGTTAATGAAGATTCTGTTTTGGTAGGGCATAGTTGTGGATGTGCTTTCTTAGTCAGATGGCTTGGAGAAACAAAGCAAAGAATTGACAAGCTAATTCTTGTTGCTCCTTGGAAAATTTCAGATAATGATGATATCTTTAGAAAAGAGTTTTATGCATATCCTATTGATAAAACAATTAAAGAGAGAACTAATAAAATTGTAATGTTTACTGCAGACGATGAAGAGGAAGATGGGAAGAAGAGTCTAAAAATGTATCATAAATATTTAGGTGGGAAAATAATTGAACTTAAAGGGCATGGGCATTATACTTTAAGGAATATGGGAACAGAAAAATTCCCACAGTTAATCGAAGAGATAACAAATTAAAACAACCTTATCTCTGAACAATAAGATTATGAGACATAAGTGTCCGCTAAATTTATGATTATCTGTAATTCGAGATGCCTCAAATATTAAAGTTCAGAAATCCGAAATAATATTTTTTCTCCCACCCAATAGGAGAGACGCGTGCAGGTTTTCCTTCAGAAAACAGATAGTCTTGCTGAGCAAGGATATTGTTTTAATTACAAAGTTACTATAAAACCGATAAATATATAAATATAATAAAAATATAATAAAATGGCTATGCAAATAACTAAAGAGAAAGCAGAAGACTTAATAGAGAAATTTGGAAGCCCCTTATTTTTATTAGATGAG
>CAYJSG010000124.1:0-2010 GCA_964372815.1 Candidatus Woesearchaeota archaeon | reverse complement strand
GAATTAATAATAAAACTCCTAATAATATTAGCACTAATCTGTTTTTCATGTAATTTTATAGAATAAATATATATCTTTCGAAAATTAGTTTTTTAGTCTGCAATTCTAAATTTATTTCTATATCTACAATTTATACATTCTATAGTCTTATGCGTTTTAGAGATTCTTATTTTACCTTTAAGTTGTGAAAGACATTTCTTGCAGAAATTTTGTCTTAATTTCCCTAATTTTATGTTAAATTTCATTGCTAATCTTCTGATTTTTTTTACGTCTTCTTTTGTAAAAGATTCTTTCTTAAAAAATTCTTCTATTTTTTCTTGAGCTTCCTGTTTAGTTAGTCTAGTTTTCATGATTCAGACATTACAATAAAACTAATAAAATATATAAATATATAAATATATCAATCTTCTCTGATTTATGAGAAGGGAAGTACGAAATATAGTTGCGATTATGGGGGTTATTAGTAGCGTTATTGGTGTTCTTGGAGCCGTCCCATTTTTCTTAACTGAAAGATTTGTTTATGGATCGCTAGCAACAATTTTAGTTATTGTTGGGCTTATTCTCTTGGCTATTGCTTTTGGGGAATAGAGAATGAAGGTAAAGGAATTATCAGATAATTTAAAGAAGAATTTATTAGATATACATTATAATAGATATCTTAGTTATTCTAATAACTGCATTATTTTTCTATTCACTTACATAATAGCGATTCTAATAGGTTTCATTACAAATCAAATAGATTATCGTAATCTTAATCAGATTTTTGCAGTAGGAGTTGTATCATTTTTTGTGATTAATGTAATTGTTCTTCTCCTTCTTAATTTTCGTGTTCATCTTAAGAAAATAGTTAAAGAAATGAAGAAGTTAGGCATATAGTTTAATCCAAATATCTCGATATTTTTCATCTTTCAAACCAGTTTATTGAATCTAATATTTTATGAATAGCTATTTCGAGATGTTTTATTTTTTCTATTTTTATTATGCCTTTCTTCTCTCTCAAAATATTAAATCTCATAAAAATCTCCTCCTCAAATTCACGAGTATGAATTTTTTTCTTCTTTCTCTTTCCAAATTGTTTCGATAAAGTGATAATATCCTCTGATTCTATATGTAATAGCTCATGAATAAGTATATGTTGCACAATCTCTTTTCTTAAAGCAGGATTTTCTATATCTTGTAGTTTTTGATTTACATAGATTTTGAATTCTTGTGGTTTTTTTATTTTTCTGCGCATTATAGTTGGTTCTCCAAGAAGCAAAGATTCAGGATTGAAGTCTAATTTTTGTTCTATTTTTGCAGATACATAACCAAGTCTTTTATTTGACATTTTTTTATATTCCGTCAGAATAGTTTTTTTTGTCTAATTTAGGAAATACCCCTCTCGCCTCAAGTAACCATTCTATACACTCATCTTGACTTGTTTCCATAGGAAATTAAAAAAAACAAGGTTTTTATAGATTGCTTATCTAATTTTAGTATGGATAAAGAAGAAACGAAAAACGAACTAATATTGTTAATTATCTTTTTAAGTTTTCTCATTTTTAGCACCCGTTAAGTTTACAATGTACGAAAAAACCTATTTTAGACTTGATTCTATTGTTTTTTGTTTTTTAACAGTTATTATTTTTTTCGGAAACCGAACAGTTTATAAAGTTCGGATACCTAATTATTTTATGAAGATTTTAGAGGCTTTTGACAAAGAAGTTAAAGGAAAAAGATATTTTAGATACCGAATTAATCTACCAAAGAAAGTTGTTGAAGATTCTAAACTGAAAGGGAAAAAATTAAAAGCAACAATAGAGAAAAATAAGATTATTATTGAAAAGGAATAATCAAGCGTAAAGTTCTTCTTCAGCAATTTCTGATTTTTGACGTTCCTTAGAAACTCCAAGTATCTTATTATAAATCTCTTCTAATCTTCTCTCATCGTCTTCTATTTCTTTTTGGAATTCACTTTTTTTATTTTTCATTTCTTTCTCCCGCATCATATATCTTAAAGAACGGTTTTCT
>CAYJSG010000123.1:0-2014 GCA_964372815.1 Candidatus Woesearchaeota archaeon | reverse complement strand
TTCTTATTTCAACCCTCGCTTCAGGGGCTTATAGGATGTCTAAGAAGAATGCAATAGTAAACAGGATGTCAATAATAGAAACTTTGGGTGAGACTACGGTTATTTGTGCGGATAAAACTGGCACAATCACTAAAGGAGAAATGACTGTAAAACAAATCTTTTGTGATGACAAAACTTTTGAGGTTAGCGGTGCAGGATACAGTGCTGAAGGTGGTATTTTGTATAATCATAATTCGGTAAATATACAAGAGGATGCTTCCTTAAACTTGCTTTTGAAAACAGCCGTTTTATGCAATGATGCTATTATTGAAAGAAAAGGGACAGACAAAGATTATAGTATAATAGGCGCTCCTACTGAGGCGGCCATGCTTATAATGGCTGCAAAAGCCGAAATTTTTAGAGAAGATTTGCAATTTGTAAGAAAAGAAGAAATGCCTTTCAGTTCTGAAAGAAAGATGATGTCTGTATTATGTAAAGAAAAGCAGGACAATTTTGTTTATTCAAAAGGCGCACCAGAAATACTCCTGGATAGATGCAAATTTATACAAAAAAAAGGCAAAATTATTAAATTGGATAGAAACGAAAGGGAAAAAATCTTAAGGTTAAATAATGAATTTACCTCACAAAGATTTAGAGTTCTTGCACTTGCCTATAAACATACTGCTTCTCTTGAAAAAGACCATTTTGAACAAAATCTTGTATTCTTGGGTTTGGTTGCATTGGAAGACCCTCCGAGAGAAGAAGTTAAGCCAGCACTAAAATTATGCAGTGATGCTGGAATAAAAGTTAAAATGATTACTGGAGATAATAAAGAAACTGCTGTTCAGATAGCGAAGGAAATAGGTCTTAAGGGAGATGTTCTTACGGGTGAAGAATTAGATGACTTGACAGACGAAGAACTTTCTAAAATTGTGGGAAAAATTGCCATATTTGCGAGAGTCCGACCAGAACACAAGCTAAGAATAATAAAGGCTCTCAAACAAAATAATGAAATTGTTGCAATGACTGGTGATGGGGTAAATGATGCTCCTGCGTTAAAAGAAGCTCATATTGGCATAGCGATGGGGAAAAGTGGCACAGACGTTACAAGGGAGATAGCTGACTTGACTCTAAAAGATGATAATTTTGCAACCATTGTTTCTGCAATAAGCGAAGGCAGAACTATTTTTAGCAATATAAGAAAATTTACCACTCACGCACTTTCGTGTAATTATGCTGAATTATTTGTTATATTTTTAGGGATATTATTTGGGCTACCATTGCCTTTGGTTGCATTGCAGATTTTATTTTTGAATATTGTCACAGACGATTTTGTGAATTTAGCCTTGGCTTTCAATCCTGCCTCAAAGGATGTTATGAAAGCAAAACCAAGGAAAGAATCAAGCCTATTAAACAAACGGCTGATTACTATCCTCGTTGTTGCCGGAACAATAATGGGTATTACTACATTAGGGGCGTTTTACATTACACTCAATGTTTTGAAACAGGATATTGCAATAGCGAGAACAGTTGCTTTAACGACTTTGATATTCTTTCAAATCGCAAATGCCTTCAATTTCAGGTCATTTAGGCATCCTGTCTATAAGTTGCCCCTATTTACAAATAAACCTCTCGTTTATGCCTCTATAGCTGCCATTTTAGCCACATTGCTAATCGTTTATACTCCCTTAAGCAAGATATTTGAAACAGCGCCAATTGCGTGGTATTATCTTGCAGTAGCTGCTTTAATATCCTTAACTACAATAATTGTTTTTGACATTTGGAAAAGAATAAAGGGAGACTTAATGAATGAAAATTAAAAAATTTGAAAGCAAAGCATTGAAGATTATTGCTGGCTATGATTATCCCAAGCTTACTGCATTAGTTGTATGCATCATTCTTGCATACTTCTTATTCAGCAATTCATCAACTCAAACATATGTTTCCCATCTGGGCAATTATGGTTATCTTGGAGTCTTTATAGCAGGAATGCTTTTTGCTTTTGGGTTTACTGCTCCCTTTTCTGTAGGGTTTT
>CAYJSG010000122.1:0-2053 GCA_964372815.1 Candidatus Woesearchaeota archaeon | reverse complement strand
GAATGGAACAATTCATAAATGTTGGTGGATATTCTGAAGAGTTTATTAATTGGGGCTGTGAGGATTCGGATTTACAATGGAAATTTAGTGAAACATATGATTTACAATTCTTTCCAGCGTATCTCGAAGTTATGCACTTAGATCATCCAAAGGTATATTTCTCCTCAGAAATGTGGAAAAGAAATGAAAAGGTCGGTCAAGAAAGAATAAGCGCTGGATTGGAAAAGGTCGTTGACAGAGATAGGAGGAATAAACTATGGCGGCAACAATAAGTGTCATTGTCCCTTTTTATGGAACAACCCACTCAAAAAGATTAGAGTTAGTAACTGAATCAATACTTTCACAAGAGGGAGTGAATATTAATCTTATTATTGCGGGATTAAATCAAGCTAGAAGAATTGGCAACATCCAAGATTTAACAAATCATCCTAGAGAAGAGACACGAAGTATTATTAGAATTAGCAAGATTATTAATAATGGACTTAGATTCGCGAAAGGAGACTTCACATATGTTAGTGATGCGGATATTCTTTTACATAATAAAAGATATTTGGAAAGATTAATTCAAGAATCTCTATCATCAGGAAATTCATTAAAAAGACCTCCTATGAGAAGATTGCTTTTACAGGATTTTGAATGGTTTTGTCAAGACTTATCTCAAAATGGTTTAGAAGAAGCAGTCAATAGTTTAGATTTTTCTCAAGATTATGTAGTCAAGCCAAGAGAATCAATAAGACCTATGAAGATATTTCCAAAATTCGAAAATGGAAGACAAAAAGTATTCATAGCTTCAGAATCCGATCTTAAAGAATATCTAACTAAGGAAGAAAATAAAGGCTCGGAACCAATGTACTTTAATCAGGATAGACACTGTGGAGCAGTTTTTGCTTTAACAGAGGAGTTAATAAAAGTTGGAGGATACCATAAAGGATTTATTAGTTGGGGTGTTTGGGATGCTGACGTACAATGGAAGTTAGAAAACCAAACAGGAATGAGATTAATACCTTATGAAAAAAAATTTGAAGTTATTCATTTAGATCACCCAAGAGGATATTTTTCTAAATCTAAATGGGAACATGATAAAGGACTACAACTAAAAAGAAAGACTATAGGTGTAGAAGAATGTATTAAAAGCGATAGAAAAGATTATTTTAGAGAGGAAAATGAAAGATAAATTACAAAGAATAAATCTTGAATTAACTAGCAGATGTAACTATGCTTGTGTGGGTTGCCCGACACATAATTTATTAAGAGGAAAGGGGTCAATGAATGTCCGATTATATAAGGCAATATTTGATGAAGCAGGAAACGATCTCGAAAGAGTTTTTCTCTGGGGGTATGGAGAGCCACTACTCCATCCAAGAATAACAGATTTATTAAGATACTCCGGAGAATTTTCTACTAAGAAAGTTATGAGCACTACTGGTTGGAGATTAGAAGACTTGCAAGATATTAAAGCATTAACAAATCTTGATGAGCTAATAATATCAATAAATGGTATAAGTCAGAAAGTTTATGCTCAACATCAAGTAAACGGAGATTTAAGTAAAGTTATTAGGGGATTAGAAAAAGTCTCTCCTATAATAGCAGATTCTAAAACAAGATTCATAATGCAAACTGTAGCTCATAAAGGAAATCTTGATGAAATTTCAGAAGCAGAAAGATTTGCAAGGAAATATGGCTTTGATATGTTAGTGGTTAAATCCTTTAATGTGATGGACAGAAAACAAGAAACATTCGATAAATTCGTTCCTCTAGGCACTTCATTTTCTAGGTATCAAGAAGGTCTTAACGATGCTCCAAAAAGACCACAAAGTGGAGTTTATCCCTGTGAAGAGTGGATGGTTATAAACTGGGATGGTTCTGTAAATCCTTGTTGTTGGGATTATAAAGGAAAGTATAATTTTGGAAATGTTGGAGAGTATGGAGTTTACGGAATTTGGAATAATTTTGTAGCCTCAAGACACAGAAATCAAATCAGACAAGAAAAATTCTTAGATATCTGTGTTGATTGTGCAAACAGTAAAACAGTACAAACAAAATCGTTTACTTC
>CAYJSG010000121.1:0-2054 GCA_964372815.1 Candidatus Woesearchaeota archaeon | reverse complement strand
TTAAACGAACTTTAACCCCCTCGTTTCCTGTCGAGTTGTCTGTCTGTTGGTCTGTCTGTCTGTCTGCTGGAACCCTGTTATTTCCTGTGGAGATACCTAAATTTTGGCTTTTGAAGGCTTTAAAAGGTGAATTTTGTGCTGGAATATGTGTTGGATATGTGTCGTATGCTGGTTTTTTGTGTTGGATTGTTGGTTTTTGGGAGTTTTGTGCTGAAGGTTCTAAGTAGTTTGGGATTTTTTGTGTTGGGAAATGTGTTGGATTGTCTGTTTGTTGGTTTGATTGTGGGGATATGTGTTGTTTTAATCGGTGGATTTCTTCTTTTAAGAGGTCTAACTGTGAAGAAAGAATAATTATATCCTGTTTTGCTTTTTGGAATGCTTCTCGAATTTTTGTTTCGTCCATTTTGGGTTTTTGTAAGAGTGTGGGGATGTTAATATAGATTTGTGTTGTTGGGAGGATGGGAGTTGGGGGAATATCTCTAATGAGTCTTAGTTGTTAATTGAGGAGAAGGTATTTTTGGTATAAAATTAACTAAATTCTGAAGTTTAGGGTTAAATTATAGTTAATCTGAAATTTCTTAGTTTATAACGTATCTGAGCTGCTTTCTTTTCATGTCCATGGGGATACTAGGATATAAAAAATTTTAAGAAGGCTAGAATCTTCAAACTAGCTGGTGAAAAAAAATGAGAGAGAACATTGTTTTGAATGATATTAATGAGAAGTTCATAAAAGAAATCGCCGATTCTAAATTTATTCTTAAAAATGGACGAGAGTATTTTAGATTGGGAAGAGTTAAATCGCTGGAGGTAAGAGATGATGTAGTCATGGCAGTGGTTAAGGGAAAATTAAATTATAAAGTTAGGATTTATCTTAATACGATCGCTCTAAAGGAAAATGATGAGATAGACCATTTTGATGATGATCCAATTATCGAATGCAGCTGCCCTTATCCTGGATATGGATGTAAACATGCTGTTGCTGTTTTATATAGCTTATTGGATGGGATGAGTAAAGGAAAAGGAGGAGATAGCAGAAAAAAAGAGCATCATCCATTTAACGAGATTAAATTCTTAGATATTGTTCGATTGGCGCGGACTGATAAGATTGTTAAGGCCTTCGATATCCTTAAATATAAAAAATTTCATATAGAGACTAAGAGCAGTGATAGATTTTTTTTGTTGGTTGAGGATGGAAAAAATTATAAAGTTGGAATTTGGTCCGCATATTTTGGAAATATGAGAACGCTTAATCTCCTGGAAAGCTGTTCTTGTGGAAAGAGCATTAAGAGCGATCCGTGTGAACATCTTTTGGCTGCCCGATTACTGCTTTTAAAGAGGGTTAAATCTGAAGGAATTCCCCCAGGTTATGAGAATGAAATTAGGGAAAAACTTGAGAGTGAAAATTATGAGAATTTTGCACAAAAATTGAAGATTTGGAAGATGCCTCAAAAAAGGAAGAAGAAATATGTTTTGTATTTTTCTATTAAACAGAAAGAGAGAAGGATTTTGTTTAGTGCCGGAAAATCATTGATATTGAAGAGTGGAAGACAGGGAAGCATATCTCCTGTAAGTGTGCATTTTGTCAAGAATAAATATGATGAATTTTCTGAGCATGAAAAAAGACTGTTTGATTTGATGTATAGCATTTTAAATGATAAGGCTTATTATTTTTATTATGGTTCTCACAATGGTATGGTTGAAAAAGATGATTTTGTGTCGGAAAGAGATTTTAGGCTTTTAGACCATATTAGAGAAATGTATAGAGAGAGTCCACAATCTTTTACTGATGTAGAAATTCCTGATAAGAAAGCTGTCTTGGAATTTTGTTTTGAAAATAAAATGGAAAAGAATTCTAAAGAAAAGAGATATGTTCTTAATGTGGGGGCTAGGTTTGAAAATCAAACTTTCCCGCTTAATAGCAAGAAAATTAGCGTTACTGGAGGAAATGCGTTGTGGTTATTTGTTCCTCCTGAAAGTGATGATAAGAAGGGAATCTTAATTGAATTGGATTGTGCTCATCCCAGAACTATATTGCAGATTGTGGAATCCGGAGG
>CAYJSG010000120.1:0-2138 GCA_964372815.1 Candidatus Woesearchaeota archaeon | reverse complement strand
TAAATTAAGCAAGGTTGTTTTTCCGCTTCCGCTTGGACCTGCAATAGTTATTAATCTTCCAGAATCAGAGATAAATAAATTAACATTATTAACAGCTTTTATTATTTTGTCTCCTGATTTGTATTCCTTTGTTGCATTCTTTAATTCAATAATTTTATTCATACCTCAACGCCTCCGCAGGCCTCATTTTAACAGCTCTATAAACCGGATACAAGCTACCAACAATTCCTAAAACAAAAGCCACACCAAATACAATAAGAATAGTGTTAAATGATAAGGTGTAGCTTACATTAAGCAATGCTGTTGGTGATGCGATACCCATCTCTATACCTGGTTGTGTACCAGTAAATTGATTCAAACCCAGTAAATTGTTTACGATACTTGGACCTATTGCACCAAAAATTGCCAAACTAATAATTCCAGAAATAAAAGCCAATGCAAATGTTTCAACTACAAACTGCTTTGCCACATCTTTATCAGAAGCGCCAATTGCTTTCAAGACCCCAATTTCCTTTGTTCTCTCGATTGTTGTTAAAACCATTGTAAATAAAACAACTAAACTTCCTATCAAAATCGCTAATATTGTGCCTATCGTACCGATAGTAAGAATTCTGCCAAATGTCTGGGCAATAAATATTGTTTTTGCTTGCCCTGTTAAAATATCTTTTGAATTTCCGTAAATGCTTTGTAATTTATTTCTCGTACTTTCTACATTTTCAACAGAATCAATTTGAAGCCAAAGTAGTGTTGTTTTTCCTTTAAGACCATAAATTTTCTGCGCTACATCATAGGGAATAATAATTTGATTATCACCAAATGAAAATGCGCTTGTGAAAATTCCTATTATCTCAAGTTCTGCGGGGGTAACATTTACTCCTTCACTACCTGCTTGAGCTTGGCTGCCTTTTTCTATAAATTTTGATCCAACTTTCAAACCTTGATTTTTGGCATATATCTGACCTACAATTGCAACATTTTTTCCTGCATCTTCAGGAACGAAATTTCTTCCCTCAATTATTCTAACTACAGCTGGTTCGCCGTGACTGGCAACTCTTAAAGGCTTTCCAGGTTCGTTCCCAACAGTTATAGAAATAGTTGGGAAATACTCGTTATAAACATTTCTTACCAACAACTGCTTTTCTATTCTAACTATATTATTAATACCCTTTATTTTTTGTAATTCAGATTCTGGGATTAGCTCTGCGCCAAAACCCATCCCACTTGCTCCAGCGTTTCTGATTTCTATTGTTGTTTCAATAGCAGATGAAAGAATTTTAGTTTGTTGCTGAATTGCATTAGTCGCTTGAAGCATCGCAATAAAAATACCAAGGCTTAGAGAAAGAATCAAAATTACTACAAGAGTTCTAATTTTATTTCTATATACATTCCTTAAACCCCTTTGAATTACTCCCATAGTTCTAACCTACTGAAACCTCTTTTGACTCAATATACTTTTCTCCTGTATCCAAAATAATTGTTAAAGTTACTTTGTAAGCTCCTGGCTTTTCATAGGTATGGACAGGATTTCTCTCTGTGCTTGTTTTTCCGTCCCCAAAATCCCACAAGTAAGAAGTGGCATAACCACCTAAGCCAGTCATTTGCGCCTTATGCACAGCTCCAGTGCTTGAAAATTCAACTGTTAATTGTTTTTTAGCTATTTGTTCTTGAGTAGTTCCTATTCCCATTTGATGAGGGAATATAGTTTGCTTAGGCGAAAAGTAAATAAATCCAACTACGCCAAGAATTATAACTAAAGCTATTATGATGATTGCTGTCCACACTACTTTGGTTTTAGTGTACACATTATTTCTTCTTAAAAATATTTTTAATTCTATCTCTTATTCTATAAACAAACACACCAAAACCAGTTGCCACAGCGCCAGTTAAAAACGTCACGATAGTCGAAAAGGTTGCGCCATTTACTAAGTGTACTGGTGCCATTTGTAAACACATTTCTTACACCTCCTTATTTACAACATGAACATTTTTTCTTATCACAATGGCATACCTTTTCTTCTCCCTTCTTAACCTCATATGTGCAGTTGCACTCTGGACATGTATATTTTTCCTTTTTCAATTTTACCACCATTAATTTTTTATATTAGCTATTATTTCTATAGTATAAGAGCGCTTTTATT
>CAYJSG010000119.1:0-2178 GCA_964372815.1 Candidatus Woesearchaeota archaeon | reverse complement strand
GCCCCCACGAGGAATTGAACCTCGCTTTCGACCTCCGCAAGGTCGCGTTCTAATCCGATAAACTATGAGGGCAGAAATACGAAATAATTAAGGTTTTTAGGCTTTTGCTTATGAGAACAATGAAAAAAAATTACGCGGAGATATGTTTTCATCAAATGCTCTCGAATCCAAATGAAGATCATAAGATTCTTTTAATAAATATAACAAACCTGAATCTGTAATTGAGTTTGCCAAGGCCCTGAATTTTAGAGTATTTTCTTTTACTATTTTATAAGTTAATTCCCAAGGATTGCTTAATATATTCCAATTAACTAAGTATTTTTTATCTTGAAAAATTTGCACACGAAATAACTCATCAGATACTTTTCCACTATACCCGTCATAACTATCGACTCTTGCAAATGCCATTTATTACTAAACCCCTTTTAGAATATAAACTTTTCTTAAAAATGCCTATCTAAATCTTTTTTATAAGTGTGTATTTCTCCATCCTTAAACCAGACTTTGATTTCTTTATTTGCGTTTTCTAAACTGTCTGATGCATGGATTAGATTTCTCAGAACTCTTTTTTTATTATCTGCTAGAGAGTAGGACTCTATTGAAGCAAAATCGCTTCTTATTGTTCCAGGAAGGGCTTGTTTTGGCTCTGTTGAACCAACCATCTTTCTAATTAATTCTACTGCATGCGGTCCTTCTATAACCATAGCTATTATAGGGCCTTCACGCAAAAAAGTAGTAAGCCAATTTTGGATTGTTTTTCCAAAATCAATGTGATCTTTATATTCTATTTTTTTGCCTTCATTATCATAAGCTTTCTTTGTTTTTTCAAAAACATTTTTAGCCCACCCTTCATCCAAAGGGTAGTGCTTTAAAGCTTGTTTTTCATCTGCCCAAACCATCTTCATTCCTACAATCTTAAGACCAGAATCTTCAAATCTAGAGATTATTTTTCCTGCCAAATTTCTTTGTATTGCGTCGGGTTTTAATAATACTAATGTTTTTTCCATTGCTATCCTATTTTTAAGGAAGAATGGGTTTTAAAGATTCCTATTTAAAAAACGAATATAGTATACTTTTCGTCATCTTGCTTAAATCCACTTTTTCATAAATAAATTCCTATTAAAATTTTAGCAGTCTGATAATTACTTAATTTGTTTTAGATAATTAATTTATCTAGGATAAAATTGATAATATTGCTATTCTCACTATAAACATTAATAATAGATTCCCGTGCCTTGGAAAGAACTAATTTATAGAAAGATAATTATCTGACGACAAGGTAACTATGCCTAAAAAACGAATAGTTTATATAGCATGTAAGGCTATATTTAATATAATCTTCCCCGCCTTCGATCATTCCAAGATCGAATCGCGGGATTAATCTAAAATGGAAAAGGGGGCTATTTTTATAGATGGAGGATATTTGAATCGAATTCTGAAAAATTATTTTGGAGAATCAGATGTAGACTATAAAAAAATTTCTGAATATATATGTAAAGAGTTAGGGATTGAATGTTTACGAACATATTATTATACCTGTATGCTAATAAGAATAAGAAGAAAGGGCAATGAGGATGATGAAGTGAGATACGGTAATATGCAAAGATTTATTATGAATCTTAGAAGGTTACCTAGATTTGAGGTTAAGTTAGGCGAATTACAGATGATAGGGGGACAATTTAGGCAGAAGATGGTAGATTTGTTAATGTCTCTTGATATTATTGATATGTCTTCTGAAAAACAAGTGGGGCATATAATTCTAATTGCAGGAGATGCAGATTTTGTTCCTTCTATTAAGAGAGCTAAGGTAAGGGGAATGATTGCTCATTTGTTTTCTCATCAGTCTTCTATTCATAATCAACTCTTGGACGAGGTAGATGAATCACACGTTATTAATGAAAGATTTATTGTGAGGTGTAAAAAGTGAGGATAATAACAGACTTACAAATTCATTCCAAACATGCAAGAGCTACAAGTAAAGACTTAAGCATTGCTAATTTAGAGAAATGGGCAAGAGTTAAGGGACTTGATTTATTGGGAGTTGGAGATTTTCAGCATCCATTACATAGGAAGGAGATTGATGTTGAATTGAAAGAGGAAAAGAATGGAATTTTGTATTCTAAGACAGGGTTTGCTTTTTTGTGGCAGACGGAAGTTAGTTTGATGTTTTCGCAGGGA
>CAYJSG010000118.1:0-2215 GCA_964372815.1 Candidatus Woesearchaeota archaeon | reverse complement strand
ATAAGACAGGCTTTAAAAATTCAGCAACTGGAAACAAAAGTGTTTTAAAGATACTAGCATACTCATTTTTCTATCGCTCCCTGTATGTAATCCCGTTAATATTAGCCCTTTATAAACTGGCAAGAAGAGATATAAGATGGTATACCAAATAAACCCGAAATACAAAATATTCCTTGAATCATTAATAATAACAATAATAATTCTGATAATAGGATTTTCCATAGGCATTTACGTAGAGTCTATTAGAACGAAAAGCATAATCAATAGCTACAAAGACTATGAAGTTGAAGCTTTAGATTTAAAATTACAAAACTACTATTATCAAATAATGAATAAAGCATCCTGCGATGCAGCAATAGAACAAAATTTTAAATTTGCAGACAATATTTACATTCGGGGCTTGGAATTAGAAAAATACGAAGAAGCCAATCAGATTTCTGATGATTTATATAGAGAGAAAAAAAGATATGTTTTGCTAAAAACAGAACTCTGGCTAAATTCAATATTATTGAAAGAAAAATGCAATAACCAGTTTGATACAGTAGTTTATGTCTATTCAGGAGATCCGGATAATTCAGCGGAAGTTGCAATACAAAAAGTAATTTCAAATGTTTTAAAAACAGTTAAAGAAAACAAAGGAAACAAAGTAATCCTTCTTCCAATTGCAGGAGATCTAAAATTAGGGATTGTAGACTTACAACTAAGGATCTATAATCTAACAACAATTCCTTCTGTAATAATAAACGAAAAAACAATTCTAGAAGGATTTCATTCAACAGACGAAATAGAATCTTACTTAAGAGATTGAATAACTGCATTACAGTAAACAATAAAAACCCTGTAAAATACGAGAAATAATGGAATTAAACTTAAAACAAGAAGATTTTGTAGATGCAATAGAAGAAGGTAAAATAGTAAAAGTAACAGAAGAATACGCTAGACTTGAAGGTTTGCCCATTATAAGACGTTATTCTCCAGTAATTCAAACTGATAAAAAAAAGAAGCAGGAGGAAATACCATATATTAGTCTTGATGATTTGAGAAAACCGCTAAAACCAAAAAGCCAGGTACTGTCTGAATTAGTAGAAAACTTCCAATGGCAGATATCAAAAAAAAGAAGAGAGTTAGGAATAACAAGACGCCAGCTAGCCCAAAAAATCAGCGAACCAGAATATCATATTAAAATGATTGAAAATGGTATTCTTCCAAAAGATGATTTCGTAATCATAAATAAAATACAATCAGTTATGAATATAAACTTAAGAAGAGATAAAAAAGATTTTTCTCAACCAGCAAGATCACTGTTGCAAGATAAGTTGGAAAAAGAAGGAGTAGATAAACAAGAAAAGAAAAGCCCGCAAGAAGGATCCTTTCTAGGCAGTGATATTCAAATAATTGATGACGAGTGAAATTAGAATACTAGAAATAGATAATAAATACGCCAACTGCTAATTTTTATAAAACCAAAAAAAGCAAAGTTTAAAAATCCCCTTTCTTCACTTAATCTATGCAAATAGAAATAATTAATCAGGAAAAAAACCTATTAGAAATAAAAATAGACAATCAAACAATAGTAGAAATCTTAAGAGTCTATCTAAACAGACAAGATATAGATTTTGCAGCCTGGAGAAAAGAACATCCGACAAAACCAATAATCTTTAAAATAGAAAGTTCAGATAAAACAGTAAAAAAAGCAATCTCTGACGCAATATCAGATATCAGAAAAGATCTAGAGAATATAGAAAAAAGCCTTAAAAAGAAATAAAATATTTCTATATTAACAACATTCTTCTTTTTTTTGACACTATAATCTCAGATTTCTTATTTCCTCTTCTATCAAGATCACAGCCTCATTTAAAGAGAACTTTGCAAAATTGCTCAAAGTTCTCTAAGAGAAGTTTGAAAGAGCGAAATCTTGCTGTTTTAGAGGCTGCAAACTTCAAGAACTAAAAGTTCTTGAAGTAATTTATATCAATACCGACAAAGGTTAAGTTTATTAAGCTAAAATTCTAAATAGTATATAACAAAAGGAGGTATAATATGTGTAGAAGTATTTGTGAAGCAATCCTGGCAATTATCATCTTAGTATTTGCAATAGGGTTCTGGACAAAAGACTTTTCTCAATGGGTTATTGTAATAGCGGCGATAATATTGCTGATACATTCCTTTACCTGCAAGAAATGTTTCGTAAGCCACGGCATGATGCCTGCAAAAG
>CAYJSG010000117.1:0-2289 GCA_964372815.1 Candidatus Woesearchaeota archaeon | reverse complement strand
ACTTCTCAAAACTTTTCTAACCTTTTCCAAAACCTTTTCAACATTTTCCTTTGTTAAAGGAATTATCTTAGATATTCTACCATAATCTGCCTGTACCCTTAAATCATAAGACTCGTCGTAAGCCTCCTTAGCAAACTCATCAACCTCCTTAAGTCGCGTTATGATCCTAATTCTACTAGTTGAACTAGAACCAAATTTCAATTTTAGAATAACGTAAACAGCATTTTCACATGCAACAAAAATCCTATTCGCCGCTGTGAAAATATCACCTTCTTCCAAATTCCTCTCCCAGATTCCAACGCCTCTTTCGCTCTGTTCAAATCAGCCTTGATCTCATCACTTAACATAACCCTCTCCTTCCAAAATATTTTTAATAATAATATCTAAAATTAGCTTCTCACTTAAATTAACCTTCTCCTTTAATCCAGCTTTTTTAATTTTACTAATCTCTTTACCTTCCGGCAATTCCATAATTAACTTCTCTGCATCTTTCTTGCTTGTGTAACCTATTCCCTTATACGAAAGAACATAAAATATTAACTGCTCCATTGTACTATTCAAAATATCTTTTGAAGCACCATAATCTTTTCTTAAATAATTCCTACAAGAAGATTTTACTCTATCATATAGAAAGAGCAGTCTATCAAGTTCAACCTTCCCCTTTAAATTATAAAATAACTCCCTTCCAATATCATATCCATATATTACAATGCCATTAATAAAAGCGTTTTTTAGTAATTCATCGTTATTTATCTTATTTCTAACATCCTCTTCGCTATAATAATGAAGATTAAGTCTCTCTCCAAATAACTCCTCGATCTTTTTTCGTTCTAAATTTAAATCATCTGAATTTTTAGATACAATCAACACATCTATATCACTCTTCTTAGTCGCAGTTCCTGCTACACTAGAGCCAAATGCAATTATAAGCTTAGAATAATTTTTAACCTTATCCGTAAATAATAATAATGCCGCTAATTTAGATTTTTCCATTTGAATTAATTTCTCGTTATCGAATATCATTTTTAACAAATAAACCAATCTATTCCTTAAATTTAAACTAATAATCTTAGTCTTTCCAGCCCTTCGCTCTGATAAAACGTTCTTCTTTAACAAATCATTAATAATCTGACTTGCTGACCCTTTGCCCGTTTTTGCAATTTTTATTAAATCTATTTCTTTAAACTCGCCCAATACATTATCAAATAAAACTTTTAGTAATTTCAACGCTGTTTTTGTACCTAAAACCCTCATAACGATTTAAGTAAACAGGATTATATAAACTTTTCCCTAATTATAGACTTTATTCCCTAATTATAGACCTTATCTCCACATTTTTCAGACACTATCTTCTACATACAAAACTCATCCGTAAACCTGAATAACTTTTGCATTAACTTTATAATGCTTTAATAATTCAAATAAATAATTTTTGTGTTCAATCGGAATCATAATACAACTCTTCCCTACTTTTTTACCCTGAATTTTCTCAATTAACCCAGTATAATGTTTATCTCCAGTTTTAAATCCATACAACTTATTCAAAAATGCTCCTCTATTTTTTCCGATATTGTCCCAAAAAACCAATATATATTTTCCCAGAAATCCTACCTGAAATATATGGTCCATATAATACTATCCAAGTATTCTCTATACTCTCTCTCAAATCTATCCATTCATCAAGTTTTCCAACAATAAAATTTATTTTATTATCCACACCAACACTTTTAAACATTATTCCTTCTCGACTTTTATAAAACCCTTCAAGTATCTTTTCTACTTTCTTCTCAAATTTTTTATCCTTTCTTTTTACATCAATAAATATATCAACATCACTATCTTTACTTATCTCTCCTCTTGCAACACTCCCAAATAAAATAATCTTATTTATATCAGAATCTCCAAGATTATTTAACAAATACGAAACAAAATAACTTGCGTACGCTTTAAACTTCTGCATTCTCAACCCTCCTTTTTAGACTAAAAAATAAATTTATATTAATTTCTAAAAAGTCTTTATTTCCTAACTTTCAGTCTCTCCTTCTTCAATCTCTCTAGAATCTTTCTTCCCTTTTCTGTCTTTCCCAAATTCTTATAAAATCTCTTTGCCATATCATATTGAGCGTCTATAAAAATATTTAATTTTCTTTTCCATTCACTTCTAGGACTACTCTTAACATAATGTGCCCACCTTTCAACTTCTTCAATATGACCCTTGTCTCTCATTTTTTTCCTTCAATCTTAGCCTCTTTATCATCTTTTTTATTTCTTTTATATATTCTTCATTAA
>CAYJSG010000116.1:0-2294 GCA_964372815.1 Candidatus Woesearchaeota archaeon | reverse complement strand
TTCAATCTTAGCCTCTTTATCATCTTTTTTATTTCTTTTATATATTCTTCATTAATCTCATCCATATATATTATTCTCAAATGCCTGGAGTCCTCCATATCTTTATCAGACTTTAGCAATTCTTCTTTAAAAGCAATATTAGTTTCTATATCGGAAAACCAGATACCCAGTCCTGTAAAAGGAAACTTTTTCCTATTAGCAAGCTGTAATAAATCCAATTCGTCTTTAGCAAACTTCATGTCCATTTCAGGAGGAAGATACTCTCCTTGTCGTATATAACGTACACTATCTCCATTAATTAAATAATCATAAATATCTTCAATTATAGAGGATTGCAAACATTCAAACCCTTCTCTAACTAAATTTTCATGCATTTTCTTAAATTTATCAAGAGAGATCCTTTCTATAATCATATCTATATCAACAGTGCCTCTACTCCTTCCATGAGCAATAGCAACAAATCCAGAAACTACTATATACTTGGCATATTTATCAACTACACGACAAAAATCCTCTGCGAACTTATCTAAAATATTCCTATCTCCCGTCTCTCTATCCATCAGTTATCTAAATTTATTATATATAAAAATCTAAGTTACAATTTATCAATAGCTAAAACAGCTTCCTCTGTGCACTTTCTTTCTTAACTTCCATCAGTTTCCCAATATGCTTCCCAACCCTCTCCAATGAAAAGTCATGTTCTTCAACTAAAATTCTCTTAATTCTATCAAAATCTAACTTAGAAAACTTAATTTCAATTCCTTTAACAACATTAGGCTTCTTAAAAATCTCAAAAACCCCTTGCCAATCAAAATCCATTTTTCCTTCAACCTCTTTAAATATAGCAACAGGATATTTCTTTTCCTTCACTAATGAAAGAGCCTTCTTAGGCCCTATGCCTTTAACACCTCCAGGATTAAAATCAGTCCCAACTAAAATCGCCAAACATATTAACTGATCAGCGTCTATTCCCAAACTGTGCAAAAACTTCTCATATTCAATTATTTCTGGAGAAATATAAACAACTCCTCCTCTTGTCTTTCTCTGTCTAGCTAAAGTTAAATTTTGTATTAATCTCCTCCCTCCAACAACTAAACTGTCATAATCCTGGCTTCCAACAGCCCACGCCTTACCATCTTTAACAAGCTGCGCACATTGCATCTCTCCCTCGCCTGGAGCCTGCACAACTCCTATCCCCATTGCATCAAGCAATTCTTTACTTTCAACAATCATCTCATCATTAAGCCTAACAAATCCTCTAGCATACTTTCCCATTCCCTCAATATCTTCTTCCTCAACAGCCAATTTATATTTCTTAAGAGCCTCCTGCTTCCCACTCTCACGAATCGCGTGTGTTTTTCCCTTCAACTCATGATATTTACCATCAAAAACATAAATTAATTTTATTCCTTCAGCTAACAAAGAAATATTTCTATAAAATAACCCGCTTAAATGTGAAGTGATTATCTTTTTGGAATCCATTAAAGGTGTTCCATCAGGCTGCCTTATCGAAGCTAAAAACTGATAAATAGCATTGAAGGCATCTACTGCAATTGTCTTCCCTTTTAAATCCTCAAATCTAACTTCATGTCGAGGAACAATATCTCCTATTTGTAAACCCATAAATAAACTAAAGATTAAGAATATAAAAAATTATCTAATTCTCTTTCTCTAACTTAATATCTCTCATCAAAGGTTCAGCATCTATAAAATCATAATCTACAATACTCTTTTCAACAGCTTCTTTCTCGCCATCACCATTCCTGTCTTCATAAACAACGTCACTAATCTCCCTATAACTAACATTCATCTTCTTTCCACGAATACATTTCTTCCACAATTGCTCGTGTCTTTTCTCACTACCTTCAATAACAAATTTCCCATGTTGGCATTCAAACACTACTGCATATTTCTGCGGAATATTTATCTTAACAGTCCTTACCCCACCATCGCCTAACCAATCAATGCTTGTACTGCTCCCATGTTGTGAAGGAGCATAAATTGCATCCCCTACAATCGCCTCCTCATAAAAAACATCAGAAATTTCTCTTTTTGTAATTCTTTGCTGCTCACAGCCCAGCATACTCATTGCTACCAAACCTATAACTCCATATATTTTTCTCATATTCTTTTCTGTTTCGCTTCTCTTATGGAAAATTTTCCTGATTGCGTTACTTTGCTCTGGAAATTATCCATAAAAGATTCCAATAACACTTATAAAAATATTATTAGAATATCCTTGGAGTGAACCCCAGAAAACGGACAGGTAGTTAAGCAACTTTTTGCTTACAAAA
>CAYJSG010000115.1:0-2297 GCA_964372815.1 Candidatus Woesearchaeota archaeon | reverse complement strand
TAATAATAAATAAGCAATTTTTTATAGGTAATTAAATCAATTAAAAATATTATCTCAAACCTTTAACAATTGATAATTTAGTTATTTTTTTATAAGCTTTTTACCATGCATATATGGTTGAAGGATTTTTGGAATTTGGATTGAGCCATCTTTTTGTTGGTAATTTTCAAGGATTGCTACTAATGCCCTTGATGTAGCTATGGCTGTGTTGTTAATTGTATGTGGGACAAACCTTTCTCCGTTTTTTGTTGTTGCTCTTATTTTCAGCCTTCTTGCTTGAGCATCTGTGAGATTTGAGCATGAACCTACTTCATAGTATTCTTTTTTTATTGGAGACCATGCTTCTATATCAAACTGTTTGTGCTTTAAGTCGCCTAATGCTCCAGAACAGAACTCTAATACTCTAATTGGAATTCCTAATGATTTGAATATTTCTATTGTTATGTTTTTTGCTTCTTCCAAGAATTTTTCTGAATCTTTTGGATGGCAAATTATTACCATTTCTACTTTGTTGAATTGGTGATTTCTATATATTCCTTTTTCTTCTATTCCATGAGAACCTATTTCTTTTCTGAAACACATTGAATAGGATGTATTTTTGATTGGCAGTTCACTTTCTTGTAGGATGGTATCAATAAATCTGCCAATTAAGGAATGTTCACTCGTACCTATGAGATATAGATCTTCAGATTCAATCTTATAGACTTGATTTTTTAAGTCATGTAAATCAACTACATTTTTTATTACCTCTCCTTTTAACATTAACGGTGTTTCTATGTAAGAATATCCTTTAGAGATCATTTTTTCTATACTGAATCTAATTAACGCTTGATTTAGAAGTGCTAGGTCGTTTTTTATGAAATAAAAACCTTTTCCAGATGTTTTTGCTGACATTATAAAGTCTAGGATATTAAGCGATTCTCCCAATTCTACATGATTTTTTGGCTGGAATGTGAATTTTGGCGGCGTGCCAATTTTTTCTATTTCTTTGTTTTGTGAATCGTCTTTACCTATTGGGACAGATTCGTGGATTAAATTTGGAATTTGTAGAAGAAGTGCGTCTCGTTGCTGTTCAAGTTTTTTGGCTTTTGTTTCTATTTCTTCTATTTTACTGGGTATTTGTTTGGCTGTTTTTAGTAATAGTGTTACAGATTTTTTTTCTTTTTTAGCATCTCCTATTTCTCTGGAGATTTTGTTTCTTTCATGTCTTAACTTATCTACTCTTTGTTTTAGATTTCTCCAATCTATATCCAATTTTTTTATTTTATCTACAATTGGAAGTTTTTCTTCTTGGAATTTCTTTTTAATATTTTCTTTTACTAATTCAGAGTTTTCTCTCATCAGTTTGATGTCTATCATGTTTTTATTTGGACAGGTTATTATTTAAAGTTTCTGGACGTAATTTAGGATAAAGATTTATAAACAATATTTCAAAATTAGATTATTATGTTCATCTCAAATGGCTGAGATGAAGGGTCTAGCACTCGCGGCGTGCTAGATCCATTTTAATGCTTCCAAAGTAAGGTTTAAAAAGCAGTTTTATTTTAAGCAGTTATGGCAAAAGTAAGAATCAAATTGGGGAGTATAGAAATAGATTCGTTAAATTTAGTAATAAACATGATAAAAGAGATTACTGTAAGAGCAGGAGTGGTTATGCGGGGGCCTATTCCTTTGCCTACAAGAAGATTAAAGGTGACAACTAGGAAAAGTCCTTGCGGAAACGGGACAGCCACTTTTGATAGGTTTGAGATGAGGGTTCATAGAAGAATAATTGATATTCCTGCTGAAGACAGAATATTACATCCTATAATGAAATTGCAAATTCCAAGAAGTGTACAGATAAAGATTGAGGTGAAGTAGTATGACTTTAAAATTTAAGTTAGAGAGATTTTCTAAGAGGAAAGGATTGTATTGTGGTATTGTTGCAGTAATTGAAAAGGATGGGAAATATTTACTTGTCGATAGAGCAAATAGACCTTATGGGCATTCTTTTATTACAGGACACGTCCATTATGGAGAAAGTTTAAGAAGTGCAGCAGTTAGGGAAGTTGGAGAAGAGGTGGGATTGAAGGTTGTTGACTGCGATTTTTTCGGAGAGAAAGAAGTTCGTAGAGAGTGTGTTAGAAATTGCGAAAGACATTTTTGTTATTTTTATAAATGTGAAGTTGAAGGAGAGATTAAAATTGATTCGCGAGAGGTAAAATATGCTGGGTGGTATTCTAAAGAAGCGATTAAGAAATTAGGAACTTCTGCACTGGTGTGATAAGATTTAAAGGTTAAATAGCATTTTTATCGTC
>CAYJSG010000114.1:0-2414 GCA_964372815.1 Candidatus Woesearchaeota archaeon | reverse complement strand
CCTCTCCGTCAAACTCTCCACTTAAATCAACAACATGAATAAAAGCATCAGCAACAGACAAATCATTCAAAAATTCATTTCCAAGTCCACGCCCTTCACTTGCTCCTTCAACAAGTCCAGCTACATCCATCAATTCAAACGGCACAAACCTCCAGTCTCCATTAATAAAACCCTCCCGCGGATTACTATGTTTTCCAAATTCAACGGCTAAATCCTTAATTTTAACATATCCTATTCCTCTATTAGGCTTAATTGTAGCAAATGGATAACTAGCAATTAATACATCAGCCATAGTCGCTGCTTTGAAAAATGTACTTTTCCCGCTATTAGGCCTGCCTAAAATACCTATTAACATCCCATTATTTCAAAAATAGGCTATAAATATTTATCCAACAACTTTATAAAAATAAAAATCTCTATAATTTAATGAAAAGTAGGTTTATTTTTTATACAGCATTTTTTCTAATATTAATTCTGATAATCATAGTATTTATTTTATTTCAAAAACCAATAGAAAAACCTGAAAATCTAAAAGAGGAATCAACCTCTCAACCAACTCAACCAATACAAAACACACAACAAACTCAAGAACAATACTGGAAAGTAAAGACGCGGGAGCAACATGGAGCGTCCTAAGCGAACTTCCCAAAGAAGTATTGACTAATAACGTTCAAATCTCAAATGTTGTCTGGGATCCAAAAGACAAAAACAAAATTTATATTACGGCAGGAGGCGGATATGTTTGGCGTTCAAATGATTCTGGAAAAACATGGGAAACAATTCTAAGTCTAAAAAAACTTAAAGATTTAGGATACTAACAGTTCTCCCAAAGTTTATAAATTACATATTATCTTTATCTACGATCCCGTAGCTCAGCTTGGTAAGAGCACCGGTCTTATATGACATAGGCTCATTAGAGTCTATTCTGTTTCGAAATGTCGAAGACAGCCGGGGGTCCGGAGTTCAAATCTCCGCGGGATCATTATTTTCTAGTAAACAAAAGTTTATAGACCAAAAATTTCAAATAATAATATGGAATACACAAAAATAAATGATGAATATTTTCATGGAACAAGCGAAAAAACTTTAGCATCAATAGAAGAAATAGTTTCAAAACAAAGAGAAGATAATTATTATCTAACATTTTTAAATAATCCAAAAGAAGCTCACAAAAAAGCAGTAATAGAGGCACAGGAAACACAATCAAGAAGAACAATTGTTCATATCAATAATGGCAAATTTCCTGTAAAAAAGAATAATGAATTGGAAATTTTAATTTCACTAAACGCTATTTGGCAAGAGCTATATAGAAACAGATTAATTAGATTATATGGCGGTGGAGAGATAAGAATTTACAGTGAAGAAGAAATGGGAATTTTTGAATCCATATTTTTATGATCATTTCATACTAAATACGATAGCATACTCTTCAGCAGGATCATGAAACAACTGCACATTATCAAAGTACATATCACAAAAATCTCTTAGTTCTTGCGCATAAAGTTTATATTGAAACGCGACAATAATCTCATCACCTTTTCTAAATTCTATTTTTCTGCCTTCAGAAATAATCTTTTTATCCTCTTTAATTTTATAATACATTTCAAGTCTGTTATGGGCAAATCTCGCATTATATTCTACTTCTTCATCTTTAAATCCTAACTGTCTAATTAAATGAATCAGCCAATTATTAAACATTGGATGTTTATATGTTTCTAAATTTACAAACCTGTCTCCTTTTCTGATACCATTGCCTATAATAAGTAAATCCCCCGGCAGCATGCTCTGGTTTAATCTAAAAAGATAATCATTAATATCAAAACCAGACAGAAAAGATCCCAATAATAAGAGAACATTTCTCTGATAAGAATTATTTCTCAAAGCAGCTCCAGTCTGATCTAAATTCCAGAAATCATCAGATACACGAGGAGCATAATCAATCACATTTTTAAAATTACTCTTCTTAACATTTTCCAAAGACAATTTAACAAGATATTCACTAACGTTAACAGGACAATATCTTAATTTCAAATTTTCCGGCAATAATCCCAATATTAATTTTGACTTTGTACCATCAACACAACTAAGGTTAATCAAATTAAATCTTTGGTCAATAAGATTCTTAAAAAATTTAGGGATATTCTCTTTTAAAAGATTCGTCTCAATATCCATAATAGTAGCCTTATATCTAGGATGCTCTCTTATATTCAAAAATGCCTTTGCCATATCCAGATTAACAAATCTAAATGCCCTTCTTGCAATATCCCAAACTCTAACTCTGTTTTCTTCAGAATATCCATTTTTAATCAGCTCTCTACAAATAGTTTCCTTTATTATTTCATTATTCATAATAATTAGCAATTTTCTAACTTTTTAGCCTTTTCCATCAAAACGTTTCACTCCCCAATCCTCAC
>CAYJSG010000113.1:0-2424 GCA_964372815.1 Candidatus Woesearchaeota archaeon | reverse complement strand
TTTATTTATGAGCTATTCCGTAAACATCCAGCTTTCTCAGGAGTTCTATCTCTTCGTTTGTGAAATCTCCTAACCTTTTTATATCTGGTTTTATATCTATGCTAAAACCAGCATCGTTTTTAACTCTTTCGGGTTCTACACCGCCTTCTAGAATCAATGCCTCTACCCCCCCAGTTCTAATTTCAAAGACGCCATAATTAGTAATAATGTTGATCTCTTTATCTTGCCTAGCCTGCAATCCTGGAGATGTAATATAGTCGACTTTATCAACCAATCGCCTCGGTTCATGAAACATAAAAATATACTCCTTTCTGCTTAAGGAAGCAAAATCACAAGCTCCTCCACTTCCAGGCAATCTTTTTATTACACCGCTATCATTTATTAGTGTGGAATTTATATTTCCTCTTCTATCGACCTGCGCTCCGCTCAATCCAACTACATCTATTTCTCCCCTTTCTAGCATAGCAAATGCATCTGGCAAATCTAAAGGGAATTGCGCACTTGAATAATTGATAATATCTGAAACAGAATGAGGCAATCTTTCAGGATTTGAATAAATTGCTCCAGATTCAAAACAGATTTTTAGATTAGGATTATATAATCTTTTTGCAAGAATAGCAGACAAAACAGGAAATCCATGCCCTGCGAAAAAATATTGTTCTTCAGCCAATTGCCTAGCTCCTATTATACTAATCTTTTCCCCTTCTTTCAATTGCATTTTTTATTACCTCCTTACAGTATTTTAAATCTCTTTCTTTTGAACCTTGCCCATATAATTCCATCGCAATAGCATCAACATCATATTTAGGATGTAATGATGTTGGTGCAGAGCCTCCAGGTAAATGTATAATACCCGTAGTATATAATCCTGAGATAGTCGGATTTTCTACTTTTTCTATAATTTTTTCAACACTAACAAATGTTTTTTTAGAGGCTCTCGCAAGATATTCATCAACTTTCGTTGCTGGCGGACTCGTGATTCTAATGTTACCTTCTACATCTGCTTCTTGAGCATGTATCAAAGCTATATCTGGATTATATGCTCTAATAGCTGAAAGTTTTTCGCCAGTAAATTCAGATTCTATTATTTTAATGAGCGGATTATTTTTAGCCATGTCTGAATGAAGCATCGTTTTAGAAGGTAAATATTCGATGCCTAATGCCCCAGCTTGTAATGAAAGAATTGTCGCATAAGTGCTCATCTCAATTGGCTCCACTATTTTTTCTTCTATGCCTTTTCTAAAAAAATAACATTGCCCAAAATTCTCTAATCCCGTATAAGAACTAATAATTCTCCTGGTTTGCCCAGATCCAATTAAAATGTCTGCTTCTAAGGCTAGAGAAATTCCAAATAATTCCAAATTTCTTAATTGCGTATTCTCTACTAATTTTAATATTAAAGACAGAGGTTTTCTATGCAAATCAAAACCTCCAATTCCTATTCTGGCATCTTCTTCTACTTGCTTTGAAAATTCATCTAGAGAAATTATTTTGCTCATTTTAAAAATTTCGAAGCAACTATCTCATCGACTCCAGGAAAATATGGCTCTCTTATTCTTGCTTCCGGCAAATAGCCATGCTTAGCAAAAAATAATTGGGATATTATAGAACAAGAAGGAAAATGGTGATATAATCTTCTAATATTTAACCTTCTTGCATGAGCTTCGATATTTTCTATTAAAGCACTTCCTATCCCTCTTGATTGAAATTCTGGCGCGACTAAGAAAGGGCTTAATTTAGCCGAGCCTCCTCTTTTTGGAGCAAACAATCCGACTCCTGCAACTTGGTCATCTACTTTCGCAATATGCATTATTCTCGGTTTTTCTGAATATTCAATTCCTTTCTTAGTATATCTCTCATGAGCGAAAGCCATCCTATTCACAAAATCTTCATTTATATCTCCATAAAAATTTGGCATCATACTTAAAACCATTTCTCTAATACTCGGTAAGTCTTGTTTATGAAATTCAGAAACCTTGACATCTAATCCTTCACTTTTTGGCTTTCTTGGAGGAGCGATGGTCTGTGCAGGTAATCCTCTTTGAAACATTCTTCCAATTATGATTTCTGGTACTCCTTTTTTATATGGCTCTCTTAATGAACCCTCAATCTCAAATCCTCCTTTAAGTAGATCATATTTTATTGTTGGATAATCAATAAAAGCATCAGTACCATAAACTTTTCTAGCACCGCTTGATTCAAGTTGATTTATAGCAAATTCATAAAGTTGAGATCCAATCCCCATGCCTCTTGCAGAAGGATTGACAATTAATGCCTTTATCTTACTCGAACCCCCTCTTTTTTTAACTAATGATACAAAACCTTGCGTCTTACTATCTTCTTCTCCTACCCATAACTCAAAATTTTTACTATAAAGCCCCCAGGGTTCTCCAAACTTATTTGCTTCAATCATTCCTCTTCCAA
>CAYJSG010000112.1:0-2477 GCA_964372815.1 Candidatus Woesearchaeota archaeon | reverse complement strand
TGGGCATAATAAGGTTGAGAGGGAAGAGGTTGAGTTTGCGAGGTAATGGATTAAGTAATGGAAGATATGAATCGTGAAAGAGTTTTGGAAGAGGAACGCATGATGTTATTGTAAAGAAAATGAAAATTAAAGAAAAATAAGTCAATATTTTTGGAATATTTTGGAGATGTACCTCTGTTGAGAGTATTGGACTTTTTGATAGATAATCATTTTTTTGATTTTCCCTTGACTGAGATAGCTAGAGGAAGTAATGTTGGTTATAATTCTTTGACTGTTTTTTTCCTGATCGGATAGATAAGGGAATTATAATTAAAACAAAGTAGATAGGAAAATCTGATTATTATAAATTAAATTTGGATAATTTTTTTGTTAAGAATTTGATTAAGTTTGATTGGATGCTGATTAAGAGAAAGGTTTTGTCCGAAGTGGAAGAGGAAGTTTTTGTTTGAGTGAGATTTTGGTAGGAGATGGTTTTGTAAAATTTACTGTATATAAAGTACAGAAAAAAATTTAAATGCCGATGGAAATTAAAATTTTTTGAGAAAAATGAGGGGGAGAGAGAAGGAAAACGAAGTATAGGAAAAAGTGTTATGCAATTAGTGAGTGAACAACTTATAGATTAGGAACGTGGACAGGGGGTTGAACACAAAGTGATTAAGGATTGTAGCAGAAAGAGAGGCCAAGTAATCTTTGAAAGATAGTTTATTTATTGTTAATACCACCACGGCTTGCTGCGGAGATCTAGAAAGTAAGAGGTATTAAACTGGATTGTTCTTAAGTAGTCGATTGTCGAGTTGATTAGATCATCACACAAGGCATTCTAATAATATGAAGATATATTATGGAGCAAGGAAGAAAAGGAGATCGGTGGAGATTGGTCAATTTTTTCTAATCATGCTCTCCAGCTTGATGCTGGTTTATTGACTTATTAAGACGAAGTAGTAAGATAAGCTTAAATAGAAGCAAGAATCATTATATAAAAATGAGAAAGATATTGCTGTTGACAATTTTTGGTATTCTAATAATAGGTTCTATGGGCATAGTTAAGTCTTTAGGAACAATTATCAATAGCCCTTATGAGGGACAGATTTTTATATTATATTCAAATAGCCCTGGATTATATATCGATATTAATGTTTCCACTGATGAAGAAGCTAAGTGTAAAGTTTATCCTGGAATGTGTAGTCCTCCAAACGAAGGAATTGGTGTTTGTTTGTATCCTAATCCAGTCGATATATCTAGTATCCCTTCAAAAAATCATTTTAAACAAGTATTTTATGTTAATAATCAAAATTATATGTTTCATACAGCAGATGTCGAATGCATAGATAATTCAAGTCAAACTTCTCATCAAAGAATTCTTTTCTCTTTTCAATATGAAACATGTACTTCTAATCTTATAAATTCAACGTGGTCAGATTGGACTAACATTTCTTGTTTGAGTATAGGGATTATGAATCAGAGTAGAAGTTTAGTTCAATATGATTCAAATAATTGTGGAAGCACCTTAAATAAAACGATTTACGAATACAGAGCCATCCTGTCTTGTGGAACACCTAATCTTCCAACCTACTTTTTATCTCTCCATGATCCGGCCCCTGGAATCTATCATGACCGAAGATTAAATTTAGACTTAAATTCTAATACTGTTTTTAGTAAAATAGATTTTATTGATTACTTTGACACAAGACCGAGATGGATAAGTTTATGCAGAAATTGTGATAGTTATAATAGAGTAAGAAGCTTTAGTGATGGAGGGCATAATATAACTTTTATTGGAGTCTTATCGAACGGACAAAATGTAACCAATTCAACTGACTTTTTCGTAGATTCAAAAGACCCTCAAATATCAACTACAAAACCTTCAAGAAGAAATTCATTTACAAATGGAAGTAATTTTATTGTTGAATATGACGAGGATAATGTAAAATATGTTGGATTATTTTGGAATCCAAACGTTACAAGAGAAGATTGTCCTTCTGGAAGGAATCAGGAATGTGGATTTAATATTAATTTGAATAATTTTAATGGACAGGAAATTGAATATTGGTTTGAGGTTGAGGATATTGCTGGAAATAGAAAGGTTTCTAGGAAAACGAAAGTAAAAGTTGATACAATTTCTCCTATTATTAATTCTTTTGATTATGTTGTTCGTGGGAGAAATGTTGATTTTAGAATTGAGATTAATGAGCAAAATTTTGATTCTGTTGAATATATTGATTATAATGAGAGAAGACCAAGATGGGGGGCGTTGTGTTCTAGGTTGAGAGAGGGAGTTTGTAGTGTGAGGAAGAGTTTTGGGAGTGGGGAGCACAATTTAAAGATTAAGGTTTTGGATAAAGCAGGGAATGGTGTTGAGAGGGAAATTGGATTTAGGATTTGATTTTAGTTTTTAGTTTCTATAATTTCTACAATGTTTTTATGCCTTTCTATAATAATTTTGTAGTTATGGAATAATTCCATTCCTGCGAGAGAGA
>CAYJSG010000111.1:0-2507 GCA_964372815.1 Candidatus Woesearchaeota archaeon | reverse complement strand
TATCATTTGCATTTTAATATATAGAAAATTTGTTTTTTTATAGTTGTTGGTTAGGCTAAAACTATTGTAAAAGGAATACCCTGTATGTAATGTACTGTTTCTTTTATAATTAGTCCTGCTTCTATTGATGCCTGGATTGATTTTTTTCCCGCGATATTAAAAGTTGCGTCTTCTTTTGCTTGTTGTTTTAGTATTTTTATTGCTTCTTCTTTTGTAACTAGTTTGCCTTTATAAAAATTTTCTCTACAATCTAATTGTCTTTTTTCATCTTCAATTTTTTTTCCTATTAAGTCTGTATCGCATAAAGCGACTACGTTCCTATATGATTTGTGGATTTTTATGTACATTTTATAGAGAGTATTTTATTGGAGATTTAGCACCACAGGCTAAACAGTGCCTGAATTTTATTCCTTTTTCTGAAATGATCTCTGTGTCTGGTTTTGTACAGACAGGGCAGATAACGAACTCTTTTGCATAAAGTTCTAGTTTTTCATTTACTTTTTTGGAGTTTAATTTTGTGTTTAGAATTAGACGATCATTTTCTATTCTTCCTGGAGTTGCCAGTTCTTTTTGTAGGAATCTTGTTAATTGTTCTATTGGACGCCTTAGATAAGAAGTTATTACTGCAATGTTAGTGATTATTGTGTTTTTTCCTGCTACTTGACCTTCCACTTTTGGTATTTCAAATCTTTCTGTGCTTTTTTCTACTACTTTTACTTTTTGATATGCTCTATTTAATAATTGTTCGTAGGTTTCCATGTTTTTAGAAGAAGAGGTGTATTTAAAAACATGCTGTATATAGACTTTTTTGTGTTGTACTGGTTCTGAGTTGGATAGCTGTAAAGCTAGTTTATTTTATTAAGGGCGTGTAGCAATGCAAAATTCACGGAAAATCCTAGAATAATAATCACTTTAAAATAGTATCAAAACGAAAGATTTATAAACTGTAACTATCTCAAATTATTATAATAAAATTAAAGCAAAATTACAATGAACAAGGAATTCACAATAAGGAAAAAGATAGCCAAACATGGCAAGAATTCAATTATAGTTATACCAAAACTATTACAACAAGAGCTAAAACCGAAGACAATAGTTGAATTAAATATTAAAATTCTGGAGGAAGCACAATGATGGAAGAAAAATTGACATATAATGAGCTTGAATTACCAAATTATAGAAATACCAGAAATGTATTTGCAAATCTTGATGTTAGCGATACTGTTAAAGCCTGTGTGCTCGCTCCTGTTAATTTATTTATAATTGGAAATCCAGGCACTGCAAAGACATTGTTAGCAAGCGACATACAAAAGAGTTACTTTAATGGAAATAAGCGGGAGCAGGGCCATGGAGTTTTTATTAGAGCTAATCCGGAGATGGATTTGTATAATGAGATATTTTCTGAATTAGATATTAGACATGCGCAGAGAAATCTTACTGGTAATATCGAAGCATTGTTATTTAGAGTGGATGAAGTCAACAGGGCCCCAACAAAAGCGCAGAATCAGTTTTTAGCGTTAGGAGATGGGGACATGGATTTTAAAGGCCGTTCAATAAAACTTGGAAGAGAAGGGTATTTGTTATTAATTGGTACTGCTAATGTAGGCAATGGAAGATATACAGGAACATTTGATATTGATCCTGCGTTGTATGATAGATTACATGTTGTCCTTGATTTAGATCATTATAGCCCTACAATGGAAGATAATCTTTTGTTAGATGAACAAGAAGCAAATCCTAGAGTAAAAGATGCTCCTAAAAGAGACTTAACAATTAAAATTATTCAAACATCAAAAGAAATTGGGCAAGCAACGAGGAATATAGGGCTTGAAGCAATGGCTGTTGTTAATTATATTCGTTCAGGTCTTGCCAACTGTATGCTTAATGCCAGTGAAGGAAAAACTTCTCTGAAGGGAAATGAGTGGCCGATTAGATGTCAGGATTGTAATCATAACAAGGGTGCTGAAAAACCTCTTTGTTCGCTTATAAAAAATCCTTCAGGAAGAAGAATAACTGAATCAGTGACAAGATATGCAGCTGCATTAGAATATATAGCGAAATTGAAAGACCCAAAAAAAGAAATAGATCCTGTTGACTTGATGTTCAAAAGTTTTGAACTTGTTGGAGCATATAAGGGACTATTAAATCCAAATGTTCTAAAAAATGAATATCGTGAAAATAACCCTTTATTTATGGCTGAAACAGTTGAAAAACTTAAAGCAGATTTTAGAAAAAATGAAGATTATATCTTAAGTTCTCTTGAACAAGCACAGAAAGGAAAGAGAAGAGTAAGATTTTTTAGAATAGGTGATAATCTAGGAGACTATAATAGTCTTTCTTCTAAAGCTCAGAAAAAATATCCGGTTGAAGAACCATATACTGATAGGAGACCAATTGGTTTGGCGTGGGTGCCTAAACTAATTGATTATAAAATAAAGAAAACTGAAGAAAAGGAAACCAAATAAAATGACAGACCTAAACATGCTTGGCGATTCAGGAAAAAGAAG
>CAYJSG010000110.1:0-2563 GCA_964372815.1 Candidatus Woesearchaeota archaeon | reverse complement strand
CATCCAGAGATATTGTCAAGTTAGCGATACGTAATTGTCTCTGACAAATTTTATCAAACTCAACAACTTATTTCTTCCCAATTTTAAATTTATGTCAGCCATTTCTGCTGGCGTTTTTCCTTTTAGTTCTTGATTGTTAATTTGAATGAATTTTTATTATTATCGAAAAAGTTTTTATTTGGGCATATCAGATTTTTTATCTATTCACTAGATTTTCTCATAGAGAAAATCCTTAACTTAATGGAATTGATTGGGTGGTGGGGGATTAGTGCCATGCCCCGCATGTGGGTTGGAGATTTTACGCGTGAATGCTCCTGCCGAAAATAATACTATTTTGATTAAACCAAGGGATTACTTTTTTATCTCATAGCTTGGAAGATGATGTTGTATTTATATTTTTCGTTGATTAGCCTGATTCTTCTATTATTCGTATAATATCCTCTGTTTTCCAGATTTTGATTTTTTTCTGCTGTTTGAAATGCTTGTCATCGCTCCAAATAGGACAACTATCATGCGCTAAAGAAGCTGCAATAATAAGAACATCGTCCTTGTCTATCTTTCCTATTAATTCTTCAGCTTCTTTCAGACAATATAAGACTGTTTCGCTTTTAACAATAGTAAAATATTCACTTAATTTCGCAAGAAGTATATCAAAATCCTCTTTAGATAGCCCTGATTTTTCAAGCAGTTCTTCTTTATGTTCTTCTATCTCTTGGAAATGAACCTCTGGAACAAGAAGTTTATTAGAGCTATTGACTATGAGTTCCCTCATTTTGCTATCTTTTAATAAAGCGGCAATGAGAATATTCGCATCAATAACGAGATTCATGCAGCCTTCTGGCTGCAGATGCTTTTATACTTTTACTTATCTCTTCTACATCTTTCTGTGTAAGCTTGCTCTTTGATGCAATTCTGTTCATAATTTCAAGGTCATTTACTCTTTTTTCGAGTGCCTGCCTTGCTACCTCACTCCATCGCATTTCTGGAAAAGCTTTCATTTTTCTTGCTAATTCATCAGGTATAGCTAATGTCATGTTTGACATACATAAATATGTGATATCACATATTTAAAGTTTTCTGTTGTTAATTAATTTTATTCTATTTTGTAAACTTACTAAGCCGATCAGATCTTTTGTAAGTTTCTCTATTCAAGTCTGCAGGGAAAAAATCAGACCCGTAATTTAAGAATAAACCTTTAGGATTCAAAGTCCTAACTATCTCTTGATTAACTTTTTCTGCATACATCTTTGCTTTTTCCCCTCTTTCTCCAGTATGTTGGAAATAGCCTAATATGGTTGAGTCTATTGCAGAGCAAAAATACTTATGCAATCATCAGGAAATCTTTCTAAAGCTTCGCACATACCTTCAGCCATCACGCTAGTTGGAATATGAGGTCTATTTTTAAATTGTAAACTCAATGGCAATCCTGGACGTTCTGTTACTGTTCTATGTTCCCTTTCTAATTTTTCAAGCAAATCTCTAGCTGCAAATCCTTCGACACCAATATAAGAATGAGCGCCAACAAGCCTTGCTAATATATATCCCTGATTATTTGCACCAGCTCCTAAATCTACAATAATCTGTCCTTTGAGAGGCTTTAACCATTCAGAATATAACTCCCCCCATATTATCTCCTCTCTCTTTGAAATAATCTCTGTTTCTTTCATTCATTATATATTGTTCAACTAATGACTCCATATTCTCGCAAGTATCTCCTCTCCCAATTTCAGGCATATTAGCCACACCTTTAGTTATATCATCTATATTCACGAGTCTATCTGTAAAGATTTGTGGAACTATGTTAGTTACAGGGATTATTAGTTTGTGTTCTTGTTTCATAATATTCTTCATAAAATAGACTATTTAAAGGTTTCTTCTGTAACTACTATTAAGATATAAAATAGTAATATTTAAATACCTCAAGGGGTTCAATTTTCCATGAGAAAACATCAAGATTTAGTTACTGGAAAATATGGGAGAAAATAAAATGGGATTAAAAAAATTAGAAGTAAAAACAATTGAATTTAATGGAAAACTAAGAGAATTTCGTGTTGTGGATAGAAATGTAGGATCCCCAGCACCAAAATATTTTATTTCATATGGAAATGGTACTCCTTTTATCTCTGATGAAGTTCCAGAAAATTATAGAAATCCTATGGTGTTTCGCGAATTAACTGAATTTGAATTGCTTCAGAATGAAAGCGATAGATGTCTTAAGGCATTAAATGCAGAGTTAGAAATAGTTCCAGAAAATCTTAGAAAAGATTATGTGCTATTCAGAAGAGAAGTATTTGAAAGTTTGATAGACTACTTCAAGCATTATCAGCCAGATTCTCCATTTATTTCTGAAGCAGGAAAGAGTCTTGATAAATTGAAGACATTGTGAATTATACGTTGGCTAAACCTGAAAAAAGTTGACAATGAAAGAACCTATCTAATTCTCAATCCTTCCAGTTGAAATATCGTTCTTTATGCCTATGAGGGTCTATTTTCATACTTTTTCCTAGTAAACCTACTATAAATAAAACCTGTAGGTTTCCTGTATAATCCCTCAAATTCATCA
>CAYJSG010000109.1:0-2564 GCA_964372815.1 Candidatus Woesearchaeota archaeon | reverse complement strand
TTCCGGCTGTCTCCAACCTCCTAGATGACAGTCTGTAATATGGCCGAATTTCATTTTGCTCGTTTAAATAGCCTTGTTTAATTTTTTATTAACTTTATTAGTAGATAATGATGGGTAAGAGTTCTCTATTTACTACATTCATTCCTTTTATCATTAATACTAAGTTTATTTAGAATAACTAATTTTATAAAAATAGTTGTGATAAGTAAGATAAAGAAAGTTTGGATTAATGGGAATTTAACGAAATCGTAAGCGTAGCGAACAATTTGGGAAAAATGCGAGCCGAGCATTTTTTCGTAAATTCCTGTCATGTCTCCCGACGAGTGAAACGAGGAGAGCTTGCAAAGCGTGGCAAAATCCTTCGGATTTTGAGTTCAGAATTCGGGCGTCATCAATACTAACTCTAAAGTAGTAAACTAACCAAAAGATTTAAATAGTCGTTATCCTAACTATGTATAAGGCGATAAAAATGATTAATACTTTACAATTCCAACGAGGAGATGTTTTAGAAGCTAATAGAACAGATATAGAGCTTGGAGTCTTTAAGGGACATAGGTATCTTGTGGATGAGCTATTTGATGGTTCATATGGAATTAGAGGAATTGAACCGAAAGAATGTAAAGGTATTCCTAGTCAATGGTTTATGGAACAAAGTAGAAGTGTTGTAGAAGGAGATTTATATTCTAGAATTGCCCATGTTGATATAAGAGATAGGCAAGTTAGAGCTGGTGGAGTGGATGATTTACTTCAGGTCATACCTGAGTTAAATGATTATGTAAGTGCATCAAAATAAGATACGCCAACCTCTTTTTATTATTCCTTTCATGATCATAGTAGCAGGTTTGATTTTTATAAATTTTTCGCTACTATAAAGTAACTAACAGAAAGCTTTATAAAGGTATATCGTTTTCCAATATTATAATGAATACATCAGATTATAATAAAATAATGGAGTTCATCGAACAAAACTTTTTAGGGCAACCTATGAAAGTAAGAGTTAAGGGAGATGGAAGAGATGAACTTGTTTACAGAGGAAGATTAGAAGATGCAGGATATATTACTGAAAGGGACGCATTAGCAAGAAGAGTTCCTGCAGATTTTGATGGAGATTTTAAATTAAGATTTGAAAATCTGGAAGCGACACTTTCAGGTTATCAATTGCAATTAGGAACTATTATGGATTATGGTCTTCCAAATCCTACAGATTCTAAAAGATATTTATTGGGAAATGAATTAGATAAACCTATTCTTCTAGAATTGGAAAGAGAATAAATCTTTCGGTTTGTATCTTTTAGCCCGAATTCTGAATTAGACAGAATCTAAAGTATAGCCCCAAAATAACATCACCCCTCAATTTTTATTACATTAACAGGACAGCTTTCTGCAGCTTTTTTAGAATCCTCTTTTTCAAATTCAGTTATTTCTAATCTATATACCCCTCTTTTTGATTTTCCGCCTTTTAATAAAGCTTTCCCGTCTTTATAATCAATTTCCCAATTTAACGGATCGATTTCAATGCAGGAGTTGCACCCAATACAATTTTTTCTATAATGAATTATTTTAACCATCTTAATTTTATATTTTTATTGTTTCTAATTTGTGTTAACACTCTTAATCATTTACTAGTAACCCTTAATTCTGCATTTTTAATATCAAAATCAGTATGATTAGCTTAATTTCTCTTTTATTAATCCTTAAAAAATCCGCAACATTTATCTTAAGGTTATCTTTTTTGATTTTTTGGGAATTCCAAAACCAACCACAATTCACAAAAGCATTTTCTTATTTTATCTTTTTACTAAAAATGCTTTTGCTCACTTTTTAAGGTGCGGTGCACTAAAAGTTTTGTGACTTATAACAATTACCTTTTATTATTTACTCGATAGATGTTTGTGGCTTTAAACCCTGGTATTTCTTTCTTTCAATTAAAACAAACAATTTATCGTTTTCTCTAACTCTTTCATTTACTTTGATTGTTATTATATCCTTGTTTTTAGCAGAGCTAACCGGTTTCTCATCAATATACAAACTATCAACTTTTTGTTTTAGTATTCCGGTAGTTTTGCCTATAATTAAAATTTCGTCTCCTAATTCTATTTTACCAGAATGTAAGAAAAATTCGCCAATGTTTGTTCTTGGAAAATAATGCTTGCATACACCAACCATTACTTTTTCTTTAGTTGATTTAGATCCATATACTCCGCTCCACTCTTCTAATTTCTTTCCTAGATAATATCCACCGTGCCAAAAACCCCTATTATAAACAGTTTCCAGTTCTTTTATCCATCTTTTAATTTTTTCTTGATTATATGTTCCTTTAATAACGCTGTCAACCGCTTCTTTATAGATTTTAGTAACTGTGTAAACATAGTCAGCTGGTCTCCCTCTTCCCTCTATCTTTAGGATAGAAATTCCAGAATCTAAAATTTTATCTAAAAATCCAATTATACAAAGGTCTTTAGGAGACATGATATATTTATTTTCAAGATATCTCTTATTTCAATTCCAAAAAACGCCGTCGCCCGGAATCGAACCGGGAAGCCCAAAAGGGCCCTGGTCTCAAG
>CAYJSG010000108.1:0-2598 GCA_964372815.1 Candidatus Woesearchaeota archaeon | reverse complement strand
ACGAATCAGGCGTTCCCAAACCCTTCCTCTATGATATACTTTCTCCTTTTCCTCTTTGGCCACTTTGGATGTTTCTTACGATTCCTCTTTTGATTCCTCTTTTGATATTAGACAGCCTAGTCTTAGGTATTTTTAATAATAGTATTTTATTTTCTAGTTATGTTTCTTGGGTATTTCAGGCAATTTATTTCTACATTCTTGCATGTTTTTTTGTTTTTATTATTAGTAAAGGAATGAAGATAACAAAAGATCCTGGGGGAAATAAAAAAGGAATCAAAATCTCTTTATTTTTGATACTTCTTGCTTTTGTCATAAGCTTCGTTTCTAGTCTCGTTCTTTGGAGTATTCTTAGTTTCTACTCGACACCATCTAGCCTAGAAGGCATAGCTCTTCTCTTTCTTACCCCTCCTGTTTTTACCATATTCCTTTTTCTTACATTTAACACACTCGCTGTAGTTATAACAAAAGAGTCATTGACAAAAAAAGGTATGTTCTTTGGATATTTTTTCTCATTGCTTCCTCTACTCTTGTTTATGTTGCAAGCCTTTTTGGCGATAGCTTATCATTGATATAGACAAAGTATTTATAAAAATCTTAAACTCGCATCTCACCACTGCCTATAACCTTGTCTTTATTATATAAAACAATATATTGGCCTTCTGCAACTTGTTCAATTGGTTTGTTGAATATGAAGTAGTAACTGGAGTTTTTTTTAATGAGCTTGCCTTTGTGTAAAGAGCCTAGATGCCTTATTCTTGCTTTTAAGTTAGAAGAAAATCCATCTTTAGAATTGATTTTGTGAAAGTTAATTATTTTTATTTTTTGTTTTTTTAATAATGGAGAATTTTCTGGAGCAGCAATAATTATATTTTTTGAGCTTATTTTTTTTGCTATGTAGAGTCTTTTGTTTATATTTGCTGTAAATTTGATCCCTAGTCTTTGGCCTATTCTTTGGCCAATTGTAAAATAATAAATTCCTGGATGAGTCCCTATTACATTGTTATTAATGTCTAGGATTTTTCCTTGTTTATTTTTTATTTTTTGTTTTAGAAAACTTTGCATATTAATCTTTCCGACAAAACAAATTCCACGTGTGCCTTTTTTATTCCAGTTAGGAAAATTGTTCTTTTTTGCAATTTTTCTTACTTCTATTTTCGTTAGATTTCCTATGGGGAAGATAGTATGTTTGAGATCAGATTGAGAAAGTTCTGCTAGAAAATATGACTGATCTTTAGTTTTATCTTTCCCTTGCAACAGTTGATAACTATTTTTTGTTTTCTTAATTCTTGCATAATGGCCTGTTGCTATGTAGTCTACTTTTAATTTTCTGGCTTCTTTCCATAAGAGGGGGAATTTTATTATAGTATTACATGCTATATCAGGATTTGGAGTTAAGCTTCGTGCATAGGCTTTGAACATTGGTTCTATAATATATCTTTTATATTGTTTTTCAAAGTCTAGAACTTCAAATGGCAGGTTAAGAATGGAAGCTATTTTTTGAGCCATTTTTTTGTCTTCTAAATAGTTGCATTCTCCTGTTAGGGGATTTTTTGTATCTGAAAAATTTCTCATAAAGGCGGTTATCACTCTATAGCCTTGCTTTTTTAGTAGAAGCGTGGCTACGCTTGAATCTACACCGCCTGATAATGCTAACAAGACTGTTTTTTGCTTTGAATTTTTTTTCATAATTTATTAAATTATATAATGTTTAAAAAGATTGAGTTGCAGTAGTTTTTTTGTATCGAAATATTTATAATGTTTTTTGTTTTATTAGTTTTATGGTAGAAAGAGTTGAAACTGGCGGTTTAATGAGGTTTGATTATTCTAGTTCTGAACAGCCGAAATTGGGTGAGGAAAGGAAAAGAGAAATTGAAGAGGCTTATGAGAGGTATTATGCTAGACGGAGACGGGAGATGAGAAGGAAATTTTTTATTATTTTATTAATAGTAGTTGTGATTATTGGAGGGATTTTAGCTTTTGTCTTTTCTTGAAGATTAGAGTATTGATTAAATAAGAAATATTCAGAACAAATATTTTTATAAAAGATGATTTCTTCTTCTTTTTATGAATAATGAATGGAAAAAGAAAAGGGTAGGTGCCCTTGTAAAAAATGTAAATAGGAATCCTGAATCTGGACGATATGTATGTTCAGAAGAGGATTTACGTATAGTAAAAAGAATCTATGAAGTGCTAGGTTATGGGAATGGTTCTTCCATTTTGGAAGAGTCTTTACAGGAAATTGCCGATTATGTTTCTCAAAAGGAGGAAAAAAAATACTCTGTAAGAGATATTGGAAGAGCTTATAAAAGTGTAACTCAAGGTAGACTAAATATAGAATTGAGAATTGCAATTAAGATGCCAATATCAAATATTTTGGAAAGAGCGGCTAAGTTAAGATTACAAAATTCTATAAGAGGATACCATATGGGCGAGGTTTATCGGACGAGTCAAGAAGAAGAATTTGAGATGAATGCACTTTCATTAAGAGTTAGAGATCCTTTTAAACATTAGTGCCAGTTATACGACCCCGGGAGGACTCGAACCTCCGACCCCATGGTTTCTATCTTAGTTTCTACCTAAAATTTTAACAGCCATGTG
>CAYJSG010000107.1:0-2598 GCA_964372815.1 Candidatus Woesearchaeota archaeon | reverse complement strand
TTTCTTTAATTGTTTTGTAAGCAACATCCATTAAGACTTTGTACAGCTTTCTATCCTCATAAAAATATCTCCACAACATATCTGGAATTCCAAAAACTAAATGTCTATGGAAAATATTTTTCTCTAATCTTTCAGCAAGCATAGAAGCCCATTGATCTGTGTATCTCTTTCCACAGCAAGAGCATAATCTTGAATTACATCCAAATGGAACAAATTGATACTCTTTACATCTCTTGCAATAATACCAAAACCCTCCTCTGCTTTCATCTTTGCAAGAAAGCATCTTTTCTACTTCTTTTATTTCAATTTTTCTTGGATTATGTGCTTTCAAATATTCTTCCCAATTCTCCTGAAAGATAAGTTTTACTGAATAGAAAGGTTTTTCTCTACTGTTCTCTTCTTGTAATGATGTTGTTTGTTGAATAAAACAACATAGAGCTAGGGATTAAAAAACATAGCTCTTATACTTTATATACAAAAACTTAAACATAATTTGTACTATAATAAATCGCGAGAAACTTCCTCTTCGAGAAAAAAAATCACAATACCCTAAAATCAACCCTATACCTATACTTCCTCACTCCAATCTCTCCAGCTCTCTTTATCCTAAAAATCTTTATCTTTTTCCTAGCCTTTTTAGATTCTTTAACTATTAATTCTTTTAGTTTCTCAACATCATCTTCCTTATAAAAACCATAATAATGAATGACTCCTCCTTTTTTAATCACAGAAAAAGCAATATCCAAAAAACTATCTTTTAATTGAGGTCTAGCCATCACAATCCTATCAAACCTGCCAGAAACCTTCTTCCCTTTTCCAACAACTTTCCTAACATCTCCCTGAATTATATCAATATTATTAACTTTATTTCTCTTAACATTCTCAATAGCATATTTATTACATTCCCTAGAGATTTCAACACTAACAACATTCTCTGCCTTAGACAACTTGGCAATCACAATCGCATAAACCCCTATACCCCCAAACATAACAAGCACTTTCTCTCCCCTTTTACACATCCCGGCTATCTCTCTCCTCTCGGAAGCAAGTCGAGGAGAAAAATAACAATTATCTACATTAAATCTCAAAATGCAACCATTCTCTTTATATAATGCCTCTTTTGTCTTATCTCCAGCAATATATCTTGTCTTCTGCACTCTCAACCTCCCAGAAAATTTATCAATCTTCTCTAAAACAGTCCTAACATTCTTATTCTTCTTCAAAAATTCAGAAGCAAATTTTCTCTTCTCCCTACTTTTAACATTTCTATCAAACTTTACAATACAAATATTCCCAACAACATCATAGTTTGCCATATGAAATAAAAAACCTCTTCATTAATAAATCTAACCTAAAAAAACGAGCAAAATATAAAGTTATATAATTAAATTAATAAAACTAATTGTTCTACTAATCCCTCAATTTCCAGAAATCAAAACAACCCTAAAGCTTCCAAATGAATTAGTTAAAATCCCAGATTTGTATCTAACAATCGGCAGTGTCATGATCATATTAATAGGAATTCTCTTAATAACAAAGGGCACTACCAAAAGATCAAAAATTTCAGAATTCCCAATCTACCAAAGTAAAGACGTTGTTGGTTTTAGGCAAATTGGGAAATAAAGACCTTATCACTGCTTTTGAATATCCAAATCCATTGGGTAATGTAATATCCAGTATTTATAAATCTTTGATTATTGCAATATCTAATCTTAAACTCACAATTTAACAAAGACATTGTAGGCTTTAGAAGAATTTAAAAAACAAGCAAATATTAATGCATTAACCAAAAAATGAAAAGAAACAAAGAAACAACAAATACATTAATCAAAAGAACCAATCAAGAGGCATTAAAAGAAATAGAAAAAAAATTAAATAACTTTCTAGAAAGATTAATTCTAAAATCTAAAGAGAATATGATCATCAATGGCAGAAAAACTATAAAAAAGGAAGACGTAGAATCATTTAAAGATAGTCAACAAGGATTTAACTGGGAAATTTAAGATTATCTTATCTTTGTAATTGCTGCCTCGATTCTTCTTTTTTCATCCCTTAGGCGATTTGCATCTGCTCTGCTTAAAGAAGAATTTGCCAAGACCGTATTAATTAATCCTGTATAATTCACTCTTCAAAACCAGACTGTGTATATCCTCTCCTCTTCCAAATGACATACATTATAAAATTATTCTTTCTATCTGATATGGACGTCACTAGCCAATCTTCATCAAAAAACATCGAGAGGAAACAAATAATTATCAGATACTATATATTCCTAACAAGAAAAACATTTAAATAACTTTAATAATTAATAATATAAACAAAAGGGGCAATAAAATGAAAATCATCGGCTATATCTTTGCAATTATTGGTTTTATAGTTTTTCTATATTCCATAATCACCCAAATTAAAAATACAATTTCAACAACTATAAACCTCCCAAAAGAAATAACGCAAATCCCAGACCTCTACTTAACAATAGGGGGAATAATTATAATATTATTAGGAGCCCTAATAATATCGAAATCTTCAAGAAAAACTGTGTCAAAAGGAAAAGAAGTCCCGATCTATGAGGGTAACAAAATTGTAGGATATAGAAGA
>CAYJSG010000106.1:0-2602 GCA_964372815.1 Candidatus Woesearchaeota archaeon | reverse complement strand
ACCACCACTGGGCAGGTTTCACCGGTTATACAAGTCTTTTCAGATTAGCAACCGGCTATGTTTTTGATAAACAGTCGAACCGTCCTTGTTACTGAGATCTACCAATGCATTCTTATTTCTAAAAAAACAAAGATAGACACCCCTTATACCAAAGCTAAAGGGCTAATATGCCGAATTCCCTTAACTAGATTAAACTTTCAGATCTTAGCCTTCTCAGCTAGAGCATCAGTGTCGATTCTAGGTACAGCTATTCAAGTTAAGTGCAAAATTTTTTCACGGGATCCTGGAATCAGCAATTTTCATTGTACAAATTCTAAGAGATCTAAGCATTAAGCTCCCTCTTTTTCTTTGTACAGACTTTCTTTCGAAAGTTTGCTTATCCTGAACCTGATTTCGCCATTAAAACTTGAAAAGTACAGGAATATTAACCTGTAATCCATCGTTGTATTCGGTTAAGATACAACTTAGGCACTGACTAACCCTTGGTTAATTGATATTGCCAAGGAAACCTTGCTCTTACGATCTTTCTCGATTCTCAGAGAAATTTGATCTTACTCCTGCCAGGATTCTCATTCATTTCAGCTCCATCCTCTCTCTCGAGAGAAATTCTGCGCCGAAAAGACGCCTGTTTACCAGAACACTTATAAAAAGTGCCTCTAAAGTATCGGTAATATGTTTTAGCCCCGTCCATTTTCAGGGCCTCAAACCTCAATAGGTGAGCTGTTACGCTTTCTTTAAAGGATGACGGCTTCTATGTCTACCTCCCTAGTGTCTCAGGTTTAAGACTCCTTTTGATACACTTAACATATATTTTGGGACCTTAACTCTAGTCTCCCTTGTTCGGGTCTCGGAATAGCACCTTACGCGCTACCCCTGTTTCCCATCACAAACATCTTATAACTTCTGAGTTGGAATGTTCACCGTAACAAAAGCGTTCTGCATGACCAATCCGTACTTTACGTCATAAGAAAGTATTATAATGAGGCTATACTTAGGCATATTTCAACAGGAACCAGCCATTGCCAGATTCGATAGGCTTTTCACCCCTAATCGCAAGTCATCCTAATGCATGCACACAATACAGGTTCAGGCCTCCATTTTCCTTTCGGAAAACTTCACCTTGCTCACGATTAGATCATCTGGCTTCAGGTTTTATCCAAGCGACTTATCGCCCTTTCAGACTTGCTTTCGCTACGGCTTCCTTAATGTTAACCTTGCCGCTTAAATAAACTCCCTGGCCCGTTTTTCAAGACGTACGTTACAACCCCTTAAGGCAGTAACAAACTGTAACTGTTAGATTTCAAGTCTTTTGACTCCCTGTTATGGGTACTTTTCAGCTTTCCCTCGCGGTACTAGTTCACTATCGGACTTAAATTAATATTTAGGGTTAGCAGTTAATTCTGCCATATTCATACCTCCAATCTGGGAGATACTACTCTTTTGAAGATCTGTCCTTCTTAATCTACTTACGGGACTATCACCCTCTAAGGTATTTCTTTCCAGAAAACTTCGGCTTATAAGTTAGGATTTAATCTTCACCACATCTCTATCCTCATTTCTGAAGAAGATTCGGTTTGCCCTCTGCCCTTTTCGCTCGCTGCTAATAGGGGTATCACTATTGTTTTCTTTTCCTGCCGGTACTAAGATGTTTCAATTCCCGGCGTTTTTCATCCTCTCGGATTAAAAGCGTTCTCGCATTCGGAAATCTCAAGATCAAATCTCGCATGCAGATCCCTTGAGCTTATCGCAGCTTGCCACGTCCTTAATCAAAATTTAAACCAAGCTATCCGTCTAACAGTATTAATAGAGTAATAGCTAACTTATGCTAGCTATGCTAAGATTATCCTTTGTCTGTTTCATTGAATATAATTCTCCACTCCACAACCAAATTAACTTGGTTATTTCATTTGTAACGTCAATTTCTCGACGTGGATGTTTTATCTCGTCTCCGAGATTCACGTGAATTGTGAATATGAATTGTGATTAATCTCTTATTACTATTTCTAACTTACAGAGATCTTCATTTTTTTGAAACATTATTCTTCTACCAATTCTTAATAATTCTTTTCCTTTTTCTGTTGTAGGATTATCAAAAATTTGTCTTTGACCTTCTTTCTCCATGTAATTTAAAGTATTTACTATTCTACTACTATTTTGATCCCAATGGGAACTAATCCATATTTTATATTCCATTTTATTTTCTGATTTATATTTTTAATTTATTTTTATCCGTTATTTCACGGAAATTTAATTTATAATCTTCATTTTTTGATTTAATATTATTATATTTGTACATGTCATAATACCAAGGTAGAATAGAAAGGGAAAATATTCCTGCACTAATTAATGCTAGCTTTCTATTTCCATATAATTCTGCTGCGCATGCAAATGCGGCAGAACCTGCTATTACTCTTAAATGCAGTTCTTCTACTAATGATATTAGTTTACTTTTATTTTTTTCTTTTTCATCTATAATCTTAAATATTTCTTCTTCCATTTTCTCTCCATATTATTTATTTTTATTTTATCTGGACCCATCGGGAATCGAACCCGAATCTCATCGTTGCAAACGACGCATCCTACCACTGAACGATGGGCCCTT
>CAYJSG010000105.1:0-2689 GCA_964372815.1 Candidatus Woesearchaeota archaeon | reverse complement strand
ACAGACCAACAGACAGACAACTCGACAGGAAACGAGGGGGTTAAAGTTCGTTTAAGTCAAATAATCCCGATACAATTAAACAAGCAAGAAAACAGAATTAAACACCTAGAAAAAGTCACAGAATTTCTAAGTTCTCTCAACGACATTAAGAAAGACCTGCGTCAAAAAATCAAACATTTAACAAACCAAGAAATGTGCGTATATGCCTCAATCTATCAACTAGAAGAAGAAGGATTTATCATCGATTATCCTCTTTTAGCCCAAAAACTCTTCCTAACAGAATCATCCATTAGAGATTATATTCAAAGAATTATTAAAAAAGATCTTCCATTACAAAAAACCAAAGAGAATAATAAAAAAATTATTCTATCAATTCCACAAGAATTAAAAAAAATCGCTTCACTTCAAACAGTCCTCCAATTAAGGGAGCTCTAATCGGTATACCGAATATTTTCCACAATGTTCAAACTATAAAAATCAGATTTCATAAAACTCTTAAAAAACCAAATTTTAAGCTTTTTAAGCCCTATAAAGCAAAAAGCCCCTTTTAGTTTTCACACAACATCAGAAAAATTGATCTCTTTTCTCCAATTTTTCCTCACTTTTACCACAACCTTAAATTTTTAACCTCTCACTTCTTAGGATTCTAACAAAATCAAGGCCATAACATTCACTTTTTCTCAAAAATCCATCAAAGACCACTATGCTTCCAATGATATTAACTCTCACTTTCATACATCCTACATCTGGTTTTCTATTTAACCCGAACTTTTTTTCCATAAACTATCTTTTGCCTCCTTTCTTAACTCTCACTTTTGCATATTTTGCCAGTTTTCCTTTAATATCTTCAGGTACATAAACTCTCTTTTTTCCATTTTTCTCTACTACTTCTTCAATTAAACCTTCACATTTCTGTTTTACACTATTTATCTGCCCTCTTATAGTTGCTTTTTCTTTTCCCAGCATTAAAGCAATATCCTCATAACTTAACTTCATATCATTATTCAAAAGCGTATAAACTATCAACCGCTCATTACCTGTTAAACTCTTCAAAATTTCATAAATATTCCCTGTTTGAACAGCTGTTTGAACAGCTATTTGAACATCTTCAACAGCTGTTTGTTTGCCTAAAACAGGCAATTTTTTAAACAGCTGTTTGTTTTCTTCAGCATTACTCAACAAGTCTAAACCCTCACGCAACCCCTCAATTTCTTCACGAACCGACGATAAATCAATTCTAATTGAATTTACAAGATCAAACAGCTGTTTATCTCTAGAATCAAGGTGTTTAAGCCACTTTCCAACAGAATTCATATCTGTTTTAACTTCAGAAAAACTATTTCTAGTTTCCTCCTTCAATTTTCTTACCCCTTTTCCAAAAATCCATCCAAACATACAATCACCAAAACAGCCAGGATATATAAATCTTACGGTTTTAAAGCCTAAAATGGCAAATCAATTATATTAAATTAAATAACTCTAAAACACTCACAAATTACCATAAAAATAATATAAACACCACAAAACATAATACAAACAGCTGTTTAAACACCCTTAAACACCCCTAAACACCAGATTTATCGTCGATAAAAAATAAAGTATTTTGTTCTAATAAAAACACCTCAATTCATAGTTCATAACCCAATTTCTAAACAAAACACAAATAATTTAACTACCTTATTAAGACTTAATATTTAGTCCATATCTTCCATATCTTAAAAAAGGATTTTCTAAACTGATAATTGTTAATAATAAATATTGAAATAACAACCCCCCCTTATTTAGCAATAGGGGTGATCTCGCTTTTAGTCTATTTCAGTACAGCAAAAGAGAAAATATATAGCCCTCTCTTCTTTTTTCTTTTTATGAACAATAGTCGAAACAGCCCATATATATCATATTTTTCAAAGTCTAATCCCCGCTCTCATCAGTATTTTACTAATAATTACAACTAAAAAACACATTGATAAACTTTTTAAACCATAAAATACTAGTCTTTAAATGCAATATGAAGAATCAGATGACCTGTATATAAGAGAGGATTCAATCCCAAACCAGCGAGAAAGAGAAAATTATTATAGTCCATCAAAATCAATTTCATTCTATCAAGCAATAACCTTTGTAACATCAGTAGCTCATTCAATAATTCAAGACGCTCCTCGTGCACTCATCTCAGCACTTACAGTACTAACGATTCCTGCAGGTAGATATCTAATCAAGAAAACAAAACAGGAATTTTCGAAGCGCTCAACAAATTCAAAAATCTCAAAATCTCTCGACGAACATCTTAAATAACCAATAACCATAATTATAAAAAGACAGTATATCTATAAGGTCTAATCACTTAATATAAAAATGGTTATAATAATAACTATTAATTCTAGTTTAGCCTTGAGCCCTAAACATAGCTATGGGCTTCTGGCTTCCTATCTACAGTCTCTTTCAAATTCTTTTCACAGCAGATTTAGGGCTTTTTCCTCAAGCTGAAACTTTCTCCCTTCGCCAAAAACTTCCAGCATAACCAAATAATTCGTTAAAATCAAAAAATCCCCTCGAACTAAAATAAAATTAGCCACAATAATTAAGGCGCGAAGCGCCGTTCGCGCCGAACATAGAAAAATATAAATACTCTAGTATCATTAATGTATCATGGAAATAGAGACAATAACAAGGAAATGGGGAAATTCAA
>CAYJSG010000104.1:0-2716 GCA_964372815.1 Candidatus Woesearchaeota archaeon | reverse complement strand
AACCTCTTTAATTACCGAATCAGGAAAGTCCACTGCTATAAATGTCCTGTGTAAATTCCTTTCTTTATTTTTATACATAAATAAACAAATACAAAACATCTTTATAATAATTGCCTTACTCCCATTAGTCACTTTACCTATAATCTAATAACAGAATCTATTTCGGCAACACCATCGCCACACTATACTCCTTAACTAATTCTTTAGCCAGCTTCTTAACGTCCTCTAATTTCACATCCCTAATTTTATTATCATATTTATAATACTCTTCAGCTCCAATAACCAATTCAGTAAACAAAAGAGTGTTCATAACTCCAGAGCTCTCCTCGCTCTCAATCTTTTTTAATCCAATAACTCTCTCCTTGGCTTCTTTCAAATCCTTCTCCTTCATCTCACTAATCTTAGAAAACTCATCTAGAATTATTTTCCTCACATCATTAACACTTTCTTTAGTAGTCCCAGCATAAATCAAATAATAAGAATAATCTTTTTCAGCTATTATCGAACTTTTTATAGCATAGGCCAATCCCCTTTTCTCTCTTATTTCCAAAAATAATCTAGAAGACATACCATCAGCCAAATAAGCATCTAAAACATTAAGCATATAATATTCTTTAGTTCCTGCTAAAGGCGCATGAACAGCAAAAATAAAATTCGCCTGATCTATTCCCTCTCTTTCCTCAATCATCTCTCCATTTTTCTTAACAATCTTCTCATTTTCATATCTCCCTCCTATCTTATCAAAATTGTTCTCTAAATATCCACAAACATTATCAAAATCACAATCCCCAACAATAGTTACAATATAGTTTTCAGGAGAATAATGTTTTCTATAGTAATCAAAAACAAAATTCCTATCCATCTTCTTTATCGTCTCCTCGCTTCCAATAATTCCCTCTCCAAATGGCTTCTCAAACATAGCCCTCTCAATTAATTCAAAAACGTGTTTCTGCGGATCATCTCTATACATTTTAATCTCCTCTAAAATAACTTTTTTCTCCTTCTCAAATTTCTCCTTGTCAAATTTAGGATTTTTCATAATATCAATTAAAATATCTAATCCAGAAAACAAGTGTTCTGAAGGCAATTTAAAATAAAAACTCGTCACTTCTTGAGCAGTAAATGCATTTAAAATTCCTCCCTTCTTTTCAATCTCTCTCGAAATATCTTCATGTGTTCTTGTCTTTGTTCCAGTAAAAACCAAATGTTCAATAAAATGTGCAATTCCCTTAACCTCACTTTTCTCATAAGCCCCACCAAACCTGTTAGTTATACTAACGCTAACTAAAGGCAACTCTCTCTTCTCAAATAAAACCATCATCCCGTTCTTTAACTTTCTCTTAAAAAATTCCACCATAACTCTCCTAAAAAAACATGATTAATAAACTTTTCACTCCCTAAGAAACCAAGCATAAATTTTATAACTAGCCCACAATTTTATCAAAACGTCCGAGGTTTCAAGAAGGTTCTCGTCAAATTATCTTTATTTAAATAAACGAGAACTTTGGGCGAATCGTAATGAGCCTTGAAACCTCTGTTAGTTGCCTTTTTTGAAAGAAAAGTTCGAGCAAGGCGAGAAAGTTGGCGGACGAAAATTTTATATATGACCTTTGAATAGTTAGATTATGGTAAAATTCAATATTCTTATTGAACAGGATGAAGATGGATGGTTTGTTTCAGAGGTAGTAGAGCTTCCAGGATGCCATACTCAAGCTAAAACTCTCGACGAGCTTTTAGTTAGAACTAAAGAAGCAATTTCTCTTTATCTAAAGTGCCAAAAACCGGAAGAAAACGGAAGATTTTTTGGACTGCAGCAAATAGAGGTATAAAATGGCTAAATTGCCTCGTTTATCAGCAATTGAGCTAACAAAAATTCTAAAAAAACTTGGCTTTCAATTTATTAGGCAGGAAGGAAGCCATATGTTTTTTAGACATTCTGATGGAAGAGCGACTGTTGTTCCGAAACATCCTGGCGAAGATTTAGGAACGGGTCTTTTAAATAAAATAATCAAGAAAGATTTACAGATTTCTAGAGAAGAGTTTGAAAAGTGTTTATGATTTTGAGAATGTGGCGGGCGAAAAGTTCTTGGTAGTTTACTTAGTTATCCATAATTCCTTTTTCTATAATCCTCATTAGAAAAATATTCTCCTTGGGGTATAAGTTTATATCCGCATACATTATCTATGCAGAAGGGCACAGGAATCTCATCATCAGGAATACAGTCTATTAATGCCATATATTCACATTTCTCCTTCCACTTCAAAACTTTATCGAGTCCTTGTTTATTTACTTTAACTTGCCCATCATAAGGACAACCCGTTGAGAAACAGTGAAGTGTTATCATATAACAATCACTATCTGAATTACATACTTTATCCTCATCAGCCAATAACGGAAGAGGCTCTGGATTTTCAGGAGGTCTAGGCACTGTAGATACATCAGTTTCTTTTGTAGCTAAAGAGCATATATCACCTACGCAAAAAGGCACATAAAGACCAACTATGCCAGCCATTATATAAAGAATTATAATCACTATCAAAATTAACAAGATAATTTTAAACTTTTTTCCCATAATTTTATGTTGTTTTCTCTTTATAAAAATGTATCCCTAGCCCACAATTTTATCAAAACTTGTAGTTAAGTACAGTAATTCTATATTCCCTTTATTAAAGTGAGAAACATATTTATCAATAGGCAGACCCATAAGAAGAGCAT
>CAYJSG010000103.1:0-2794 GCA_964372815.1 Candidatus Woesearchaeota archaeon | reverse complement strand
TTAATAAAATGTAATAGATGTTAATTTCACAACTCTCAAAATTTCCAGAAGCAGCACTCCACACATACAAAAATCTAGCGCCAAATATTATATCAAATTACACATATGAATTGGCGCAAATATTCAACGAATTTTACCATAAAGAAAAAGTCATCGGTTCAGATAACGAATTCTTTAAATTAACCATTGTAAATTCAACAGCTCAGGTTTTAAGGAACGCCCTATCACTTTTAGCTATTCAAACAATAGAAAAAATGTAATTCTAGTCAATGCAATATATACACATTCGCTACTTTTTCAACAGATTACTCAGCCCATTCCTCAACCCAAATTCCACAAATTAAGTTATGAACAGGAACTTTTGAATAGAAATGTTTCTACTAAATACCGCTTATTGATAGAGATTATTAAAAATAACTAATTTATGATAAAAATTAATTACTATATTAATATAGATTATAAATTTATCAAAGGCAAGATTGAAAATTAGTTTCTACCACATTAATAAAATAAAATTTTATCGATGAGATATTTTATGAAATTTTATTGGAAAAAGGCAGTCTACGGAATTCAGGTCCACAAATAAACTCAACCACAAAAAACTTTAAATATAGACCTTAGTCAATATCTTTATGGCAAACACAGAGTTAATCCTCCTCATAAACGGCTTTTTCCTAGCATTCATTCTCCCAGTCTTACTCATAATCTTCGCTTCAAAAAACGGCCGCAGGCCACAAGCAAGAGGCAAAATCAGAGAAGATTTGAAAAAGATAAAAGAGCAGATAGAAGGAGAATAATTTATAAACGTTTTATACTCTATCTCCCTATGGCTAAATTATGGCTCTATGTCTTTTTCATCACATTAGCTACTGCCTTTGCAGAGGTTTTGTCATGGAGTTACACAAAGGCGATCATTGATCCTATAGCGTTTTTACCTTATGGTCTCTTATACATTCTCTTTATAGATTATATAATGAGAAAGAAGCTCTCTGACTGGAAAACAATTTATTTATTTGGCATTTTAGTTGGTTTTATTACAGAGGCCTATTTTGCCAAAGTCATATTCTTTGGTTGGGAAGGAAAAGCTGCCGGTTTTGCACCCTTTGAATTTTTTATATTAAGTTTTTTCGTGCATCCATTATTTTCTTTTATAATACCCTTATACATTGCAAAAAATTTTTTTAATTTTCCAATCAACATTAAAGAAAGCAAATCTAAGAATAAAGTTTTTTGGCTCCTTCCCCTTTATCCATTTCTATGGTCATTTGGACATTTTGATTATGCACTATTTATAGACTTTTTCTTATCATTCTTCGTATTTACCATTGCATCTTTTCTTTTATTCAGATTTGGAGAATCAAAGAATATCATTCTACAAAACAAAACAAGAATTGTTTTAATCATGTTAACCTTATTATTTTACATTATTGGTTTTTTCATCTTTCCCGAGCCGTCAAAAATACCTCCTTTATTCTATTTAATTTTTTCATTTATATTCGTTTGTTTTATTTTTATTTTAATCAAGGCAAGAACAAAAAAACTAATCAACTATCAAGTCTCCTATAAACCGACATTCAGCCTATGGAAAATCTTAAGCCCTTCTTTTTTATTTATTTTAATTAGTCTCTTTCTTTCTTTTTGGAATCCATATTTAGTTATAATAATGACTTCTATACTAGCCATAGCATTAATTATTGGCGCATTTATTGGAACATTGTATTTTTTATATATCATTTATGACAGCTTTAAATCAAAATAACAAAGCAAGATATTATTTTATCCTCGATAAATTAATTATCTAAAACAAATTAAGCAATTATCAGACTGCTAAAATTTTAATAGGAATTTATTTATGAAAAAGTGGATTTAAGCAAGATGACGAAGAGTATACTATATCTTAAGGAAAGATATGAGAATATTTCTTAAAAACAATCCACGCAGGTATCAAAAACATGAAAAAATGCAAAAACAAAAATAAAAACACAAAAAACCGATCATAACCTTGGAAAAAATATTTAATTTGTAAAACAAAAGCGATAAATCCTGCAAATATAAACGCTTTAATAGTCATATTATTTATTTTTCTAAATATAATAAGTAAAACCAGCCCCCACAGCGTCGAGAAAATAATTTTATTTCTATAATACTCAAATTCAACGTAAAATCTTGCATTAGAAGAATGAACTATGAAATCAATTAAAGTTGCAACAGTAACGATTATCAAAACTAGTCCAAGTTGTTTTAAAATTTTATATTTGATCTCTCTCTTTACTTTCATAAACTACACAAGTAAAAAACATATATAAAATTATCTAAATAAAGATACCTCAGACCCACTATCTCTGCTTATATCTTTTCATCTAAAATTATATAAAATCTAAGATCCGGACTTTAATATCCTTTTTCTTTCTTATAACAATCTCGGCAATAAACTGGCTTGTCTTTAATCGGCTTAAATGGCACTTCACATTCTTGATGACATTTAGCGCAAATAGCCTTGTGCATTTCTCTCTGCTCTCTCGGCCTAAAACCAAACCCGCCCTGTCGAGAATTACCAAATTCTCTATGCATGCTCGTCCTCCTTATTCTTAATATTACATACAACTATTCCAATTACACTCTCATTCAAACTACCCATAACTTCTCCTCGATAATCCATCATAATTAAGTCGCATTTCTTAACACTCATCATAACCTCTAATGAACTCGTAAAAACCCTTTTTAAGCCTTTGCCTTTCGATGCTGTGTTGCATGATTCCTAATTTGTAACACAGCTCTCGCTAACTTTTCATCT
>CAYJSG010000102.1:0-2796 GCA_964372815.1 Candidatus Woesearchaeota archaeon | reverse complement strand
CATTCCTTTACCTGCAAGAAATGTTTCGTAAGCCACGGCATGATGCCTGCAAAAGCAACGAAAAAGAGATAAGAAAACTAATTTTTATTTTATAATTATTTTATATCTTTCGTATTTTATAATTTCCTTGATCGTGTAAATTGTTCTGGAAATTATATATTAGAGATTCAGATAAAGCTTGTAGCAATATTATTGGAATACTCTATAATATGATATTCTGAATAGGACATCTTATTTATCTCTCGTATAATGCATTATCCATAAACTGATTTTTCTTCATCTAAAAAGACTAATTTATCATTCGGTAAAATGACATAAACCATAATAACTATTTTTATATACTGTATTTACTTAAAAACAAAATGACAAGAATATCCGCGGGCTCTTATGACTTAAACAAATTTCTCCACGGAGGCTACGAAACAGATATAGTAACAGTAATCTATGGTCCTCCAGGAACAGGAAAAACAAACTTTTGTCTATTAACAGCTGTTTCACAAGCAAAAAAAGAAAATAAAATTATCTATATAGATACAGAAGGCGGTTTCTCAATAGACAGAGTTAAGCAAATCAATTCTGAAAATCCAGAAAATATACTTAAAAACATATTTCTCCTAAAACCTATAAACTTCCAAGAACAAAAAGAATCCTTCAAAACACTTCTAAAACATCTTAATAAACAAATTTCGTTAATTATAGTTGATAGCATGACAATCCTTTATAGACTAGATTTCGCAACAGCAAGAAATTCAAATAATCCTGAAGGAGAAATACCAAAAATAAATTCAGAGCTGGTCGCTCAAATTAAAACGCTGGCAGAAATAGCCAGAAAAAAAGAAATCCCAGTAATAATTACAAACCAAGTTTATAATTGGGAAGACGAAAGGAGAATGGTCGGCGGTGATATTCTAAAATATTGGAGTAAATGCCTAATAGAACTATCAAACGACAAAGGCAAAAGAACGGCAAAATTAATAAAACACCGCTCTCTTCCAGAAAAAACTTTTTCTTTCCAAATCACGAATGAAGGGATAAGAAAAAGAGGATGGTTATGAATGATTCGTGTTCAACAAAATCTCAATTTCCAGTTGTGCATTGTAGCTTCACTTATTTTATATAAATATGATTCAAACTCTTTTCTTTAAGAAGGATTTTTAAAAAGTTTTGAAGGTAGAATTTCTGCTCTAAACTTATCAAAAAAATCTAATTGTTTGTGCTGGAAATAATAGCCACTAATAATTTGTTCCAATATATCCATAGCAAATTATAAGAAATAGTAATTATAAACTTTTATATAATCCTAATTCCAATATCAATTATGCTATATGTACAATTCATAGAAATCTACGAGGCCCTTGCATCAACTACAAAAAGATTAGAAAAAATTTCAATCCTGGCAGAATTTCTAAAAAAACTAAGAGATCATCCTCCCCAATGGGTTTATCTTCTTAAGGGAAGAGTTTTTCCAGACTTTGATCCTAAAGAATTTGGCATTTCGGATAAACTAACAATAAAAGCAATCGCAAAAGCATCAGGAATATCTGAACTGGAAATATCAAAAAAAATTAGAAAAATAGGCGATTTAGGCGAGATAGCAGAAGAGATGTTATCAAAAAAAAGACAATCAACTTTATTCCACTCAAAACTTACTGTAGAAAAAGTTTTTTATAATCTAAAAAAATTAGTCGAAATAGAAGGTAAAGGCTCTGTAGAAAAAAAACTATCTTTAATTTCTGAATTGTTAAATTCAGCTTCAGGTAAAGAGGCTAAATATATAATCAGAACCCTCCTTTTTGATCTAAGAGTAGGAGTAGCAGACGGCATTTTAAGAGATGCATTAGCAAAAGCATTCTTTAAAGAAGAAAGCGAAATCTCGTCAAAAATAAAATCTGCTTATGATCTAGCCAATGATTACGCAATTGTTTTTGAAGCTGCATCAAGAGGAGAAAAGGAATTAGACAAAATAACAATCGCTCCGGGAAAACCAATGAAAGTAATGCTCCCAGTAAAAGTCACAGAAATCGAAGAAGCATTTAGAATTTGTGGTAAGCCTGTCGCGATAGAGCATAAATATGATGGCTTTAGAGTTATGATAAATAAAGATGAAAAAGGAAATATAACTCTATTTACAAGAAGACTTGAAAATGTCACGAAGCAATTTCCAGACATAGTAGAGACAATAAAACAAAATATAAAAGGTAATTCCTTTATCCTGGACAGCGAAGTTGTGGGTTATAATCCGAAAACAAAAAAATATCTTCCTTTTGAAGCAATTAGTCAAAGAATAAAAAGAAAATATGAAATAGAAAAATTACAAATTTCGTTACCAGTAGAAATCAACGTTTTTGATATAATCTACTACGATGACAAAATAATAGCAAGCCAACCATTTATAGAAAGACGTAAATTATTAGAAAAAATTGTTCCAATAATAAAAAATAAGCTTCGTCCATCATTACAACTTGTAACAGACAACGAAAAAAAAGCACTTTCATTTTACAAACAAGCCTTAAAAATAGGAGAGGAAGGCGTTATGGTAAAAAACCTGAATGCTCCTTATCAGGCAGGCAGAAGAGTTGGTTTCATGGTAAAAATGAAACCAGAAATCGCAGACCTGGATTTAGTAATAGTTGGTGCAGAATATGGTTCAGGCAAGCGCGGAGGCTGGCTAACATCCTATATTGTAGCTTGTAGGCACAATGAAAAATTTCTTGAAGTAGGCAAAGTCTCATCAGGACTAAAAGAAAAAGAAGAACAAGGCACAAGTTACGAAGAGATGACAAAACTTCTCAAACC
>CAYJSG010000101.1:0-2851 GCA_964372815.1 Candidatus Woesearchaeota archaeon | reverse complement strand
AACAGAGACTATACAGAAAATTCCTGCAGAATTTTCCCAAATTGCTCACAAATTTTAATAAAAAAAGACGTTCGCAACTTCGTATAGTCGCATAAGTTGTCAGACTATAAAAAACTATAAAAAACTATGCAAGTTTTACAGTAGATGAGCTTTTCCGAGTAAATGAGCCAATCTACTGTCCAGAATAGAAATCTATTAAAAGTAAATCTGATTAATAGATATAGGTGAGAGGTTAATCATCGAGGATAATTACATGATAGGATTATTGTTTAAAGATAACAATCTCTTGCTACAATTTGAAATTAGCAAATTGAAATATTAGATCTTTATTTTTTCAGATTTAGATATTTAGTTATAGCCTAAAATAGGCTAATTATGTCCCAGACCATTTTATAAAGATAATATTAAAAACCCAAAAATCAATATAATAAAATGTCAATAAGAACTTATGTTAAAAAATTCTGGTATTTCCTAAAAGAAGATACCTGGCAGTCCTGGCTTGTTTCAATAATTCTTATCATTATATTGATTAAACTAATTTTCTTCCCAGTTCTTTCACTTATCACTTCAACCTCTCTTCCTTTAGTTGTTGTAGAGTCCTGTTCAATGTATCATGAATCTTCTTTTGAAGAATGGTGGGAGAAAAATGCTCCATTCTATGAATCTAGATCAATAAAAAAACCAGATTTCGAATCATTTCCCTTCAAAAATGGTTTAAACAAGGGAGACATAATATTTGTAATAGGAAAAGAAGAATATAATATAGGAGACATAATTATTTTTACAGCTCCAACAAAGCACCCTCTAATCCACAGAATAATCGAAAATCCTCCTATATCAACAAAAGGAGATCATAATACAAATCAGCTGCCAATTGAACAAAATATACAAAAAGAAGCAATAATAGGGAAATCTGCATTCAAAATACCTTTATTAGGTTGGATTAAACTTATCTTCTTTGAGCCGTTTAGGCCATCAGGACAAAGGGGACTATGCGCCTAATTGCCTAAAATCCAGAAAATCTTTAAATACTTCCTATATTTATATAATAAATGGAATTTTGTGAAAAATGTGGCAGCTTAATTGTAATTAAAGAAGAAAGAGCTATCTGCGCTAACTGCAGTCACAAACCAAAAAAAAGACCTAAAATAGAAGTAGCAGAAAAAATAGAAAAAAAAGAGTCTGTTGTTGTCGTAAAAGAAGGACAAGACAATCTTTATCCAATCATAGAAATTACCTGCACAAAATGCAAACACAAAAAAGCATATTTCTGGACATCCCAAACAAGAGCTGCCGACGAAGCAGAAACAAAATTCTACAAATGCACAAAATGCTTTCACACTTGGAGAGTTTATAAATGATTACTGCCCATTTATCAATTCCAATAATTCATCTCTCCTTTCTTCCATCAATCCTCTTGATTTAGCCTCTAAATTAAGTCTTAACAAGGGCTCTGTATTAGAAGCCCTTATATTAAATCTCCAATCAGAAAACTCAAGTGTAATTCCATCAACCTCGATAATGTTCTCAGCCATACCAAGATATTTTGCTCTAATCTTATCAAAAGTAAGATTAACGTTCCCGACTCTGCTATTTATTTCACCAGAAATAAAATATTTTTGATTAAACTGATCAACAATCTTATCCAACGTCAATTCAGAGCTCGCCAAGAAGTCCAGTAAATACATTACAGGAGCAATGCCCGAATCGCAATAATAAAAATCCTTAAAATAATAATGTCCTGTAATCTCTCCACCAAACACTGCTCCTTCATTATTCATCCTTTTTTTTATATAAGAATGTCCAACTCTATTATAAATAGCTATTCCTCCAAATCTCTCAACAACTTCTTTAACAACCAAAGAAGCCCTTACGTCATATATTATGCTGGATTTAGGAAATTTATTAAGAAAATACATAGACAATATAGCAGTCATAAAGTCTCCATAAATAAATCTGCCTTTACTGTCCAAGCAAAAAAATCTATCTCCATCAGTATCAAAAGCAAAACCTAAATCAAATTTCTCTTTAACAACTCTGTCCCTTAGTTCTATCCTATTCTCATCCTGCAAGGGATCACCACCATGATTCGGAAAATTCCCATCAGGTTTAGAATACATAGGCACTAATTCAACGTTAGAAATATTAGAAAAAATCTTTATCAATGGAATTCCAGCCATTCCATTGGCAAAATCAGCAAGAATTCTCATTCTCTTAAATTTTTTATAGTCAGTTAGCATCAAAATTTTCTCAACAAACTCCTCAATAACATTCCAATATTCTAATTTCCCTCTACTGCTAGTTTCAATAAAATTCTCATTTTCAATAATTTTTTTCATCTCCAAAATTCCATCTTCACTAGACAATAAATAAGGAATCTTTCTTACCATTTTAAAACCATTATATTCCTTGGGATTATGGCTGGCAGTAATCATCAAACCAGGCAACTCTTTAGTCGCGCACGCATAATAATACATATCAGTAGACACTAATCCTATATCAACAACATTGACGCCAGATTCAATCAGGCCTTTAATTAAATATTGATATAGATTATCGCTCGAGAGTCTGCAATCTCTTCCAACTACAACAGAAACAGGCCTTACAACAACACTAAAAGCCCGCCCTATAGCTTCTGCAGTATCATCAAATAAATTCTTTCCGTAAATTCCTCTTATATCATAAGATTTAAAGATTAAACTATCAATTTTCATTAATCTGAGAAGAATAAAAATTATATAAACTTTTTTAAACTATCCTCTATTATTATTTTTTGGTCCCGTAGCTCAGCCTGGTAGAGTACTTGGCTCTTAACCAAGGTGTCGCGGGTTCAAATCCCGTCGGGACCATT
>CAYJSG010000100.1:0-2931 GCA_964372815.1 Candidatus Woesearchaeota archaeon | reverse complement strand
TAAATGCGAATTCATATCCAAAATAAATCTCAGGAGTTTTTATTTTAGTAAAGTCTGGTCTTTCTACATCAATATTTTCTTTTTCCTCCCCAATATCCAACTCATCATTTAAAAGACTAGTTCTTTCCTCTAAAAGCTCTATTATTTTATTTTCAGTTTCTTCATAATTTCCCTCTCCAAAATGTCTATAAACTATAAAGCCATCAATGTCAATTAGATATTTAGCAGGCCAGAACCTGTTATTGTAAGCTCTCCACGTCAAAAAATCATTATCCTGAACAACAGGATATTGTATGCCAAATTCTTTTATAGCTTTCTCAACATTATCTTTTTTCTTTTCAAACTCAAATTCAGGACTATGGACTCCTATAATTAACAAACCCTTATCTCTATATTTATTCCACCAGCTATTCAAATAAGGAATGGTTCTCTGGCAATTGATGCAGCTATAAGTCCAGAAATCTATAAGTATAACTTTTTTTCCAATATTTTCTTGTAAAGTTATTTCATCATCCAAATTCAAATATCCTGCTATTCCATGCAATTCAGAAGCTCTTTGATAGTCTGCCTCTTTTAATCTAACTCTTTCAGAATTATCGCTTTTAATCAATTTCTTTTCATTAGTGTAACTAATTTTTGACATTTCCAAGTAAACTATGGAAACTACAATAACTGCAATCATAATAGCCAAAGTAATTCGTTTATTCATTTTCTTTTTTTAACTTGATTTTCTTCAAGGCTGCTAACCGCCAAGTAAGAAAGAAATGCAGGAATCAAAGGCAGAACACAAGGACTCAAAAATGAAACTACCCCTCCAAAGAAAGATATTCCTATCCCCAGACTGCTGAAATTTATCTGCTTTCCTGAAAATAGATCCACCAATAAAGGAAAACTCGCTACTTTGTTTAGATTATTAGTAAAAATCAAAATTCCCAATATTATTAGAATAACTCCAAAAAAATAGTTAAAATAGTTTAATTTATTTCCCAGTTTTTGAATAAACTTGCTGCTGGCATCTGTAAAAAGTCCAACAACTAAGAAGGGTAAACCTAATCCTAGAGAATAGGCGACAAGCAATCCAAAAGCGCTTCCGGGATTTGTTATAGCCAAGGTCAATATACCCCCCAAAATAGCGCCGACACATGGAGTCCAGCCAACAGCAAACGCAGCTCCGAAAACAAAACTTCGAACATATTTAAAAGAAAATCCCCTATTTATTTTAAATTTGTATTCCTTTTCTAAAAACTGAATTTTTATCAAACCCAATAAATAAATACCAAACAGGATTATAACCGTTCCGCCAACATATCCAAGCCATCTTTGCACATTATAAGAAACGTCAGCTAAAACACTTTGAAGTAAAACCCCAACTAATGAGAAGATTAAGCTAAAACCTAATACAAAAGCTACACTATGTAAAAATATTTTCCATCTCATTCTAGTATTTGCTTAATTCAAGAATATATTTATCTTTAGTCCAACTATTCAAATCTTTTAATATTTGTTTTCCATCTTTTAGAATAACTTTTGTGTGTTGATAAGTTATTCCGAATTTCTTAGCAAGCTCTTCATCTTTTTCACTGACCAAGTCATCATTATAATGAATCCTGAATCCAATAATATTATCCTTTTCCAGTTCATTAAATGCTGGCAGGGTTGCGTCCTTCTGTTCTGCTTTGCAAATTGGACACCAATCTGCAAAAAAATACAGCAAAATTATTTTATTCTCATTGATAGCTCTATTATATTCATCATTACTAAACTCATAATATTTACTTGTTTTTCCAGCCAATAAATTAGCCTCTCCTTTATCTATTACAATTTTTTTCTCTAGTTTTCCAATCTCTCTATTCATTAAAAAATAAATTCCAATAACAACAGCCAAAATTACTATAATAAATATAATGCTCTTTTTCATATTACTACTAATTGTTCTATATATAAAAATCTATGCTATAAACGATATTGTTATAGTGATATAATAAAAAATAACTTTAATAAATCAATAAATATTTCTCAATTTATATCTGAAGTTATTAATATAACTTATCATCGTTGGTATTTGTTATTAGATTAATAAAATAATATTTTTGCATGCGTGGGATTTTTATAGAGAGATTTTATAAAAGGAGCATATCATGGTAAGTTTACAGTATCGCTATAAACTTTCGAAGAATTCTCCTAATTTCCCCAAAAAATTTAACTTCTTGTTTAATTTTTTTGTTTTCATATTTATACGATATCAATGATTAAGTAATTAGATTAAGTAATTAGATAAACTTCTATTCTATCTTAAATTTATTGCCAAACAGATAAGATCCCACCCATAATACATAAAGAAACCAGATAATATCCTATATTAATTGTATAAAACTTCATTGTTTTGCCTTCCCACAAAACACCTCCGAATAAAACCGGGACAATAAATCCAAACCATATCCAGAACCCTGTTGTAACACCATCAATAAAGCTAGAAGCAACAACAAATCGGACAATATGAGCCAATACGAATGCGGTTAATAAACTCCCAACAAATGTAGCAAGATATTTTCCTCCCATTCCTTTTTCTTTTGCTTTATCAATATCTTTTTTAGTTAATCCTAGAGACTTCATCCAAATATTTCCAAACAATAAGGGAGAATACCAAAATCCTCCTATTACAAAACTAACTAACCCAGAAACCAAAACAGACCAATAATTTATAATAATCTCTGGAACCGCCATATATCAATTAATTGGCCCATATTTAAATATCTTCTTAAATCAAAGTGAGTAATGTTATATGGAACTATTATATCTATCCATTGAACATCCTAACGCTTTTCTCAAGATTTTCTTTAGATTTTTTGTTTCTCATAGAATGAGCTAACCAATGGCTAAAAATAGTTTTGACTATTCTGGTTGTTCCATTTTTAACATCTGTTTCTATTA
>CAYJSG010000099.1:0-2942 GCA_964372815.1 Candidatus Woesearchaeota archaeon | reverse complement strand
AATATTAGTTATATTAAATATTGTTTTGTATTATTTGTATAAGAAAAGAAACTAAATGTAAATTAATGTTTCATCATAGATAATTGTATTGATTAGGATACTACAGTCACAAAAAGTCTTTCCAGAAAATATTACAAAAATATAAGGATCTATTCTTCTTGTTCTACTCTGGGAGCTAAAACAAAAGAAAGCATTACATTTCCCGTTGGAAAGTCTAGTCTCATTGGGTGATTATTTGAAAAACTTAATTGAGCTTTATTAGATATTTTAGCCCCCTTAATAAATTTACTCATATACTCTAATGAAAATCTTGCCATGCTGTTCCCGGAATGAATCTCAATTTCGTCAGAAGAAAATTCAGCTCTCGCAGAATTTAAACCATAGGCTTCAACGATGAATTTAGAAGGTTCTGCAACAAAAGTACATGCATCCGACATGATACCACAATCTTCAATTACCTCTGTTAAGGCATCAGAATTTAGTTTTATAACTGAATTAAACTCCCACTGAGGCATTTCCTTTTCTTCCACATCAATATCGAGCAAAGCAAGATTAAAATCTCTTCTAATTTTGTCTAAAATACAAATTCTTAAATTGTTTTCATGCTTTTCAAGGCTAAGAGAACTTCCAGGCTTGCATCTTCTTAAAACAGCTCTTAAATTTTCTAAATTAACTCCCAAGACTTCGTCTTTATCAAGCTGAAACTCCGAAAAAAGTTCAGCCGGCATCTTGAAATGTACCATAGCTACATTTGCTGGATCTACTGCTGTCAAAGATAAACCTTCTTTGCTGACTTTTATTTTAACTTCATTAACTAATTCAGATATTATAGATACGATATCTGAAAACAATCTCGGGTTTTCTAATTTCAAAAGCATTAATTTCTTCAGTATATTCAACTTTTAAGCTTTATTATACTGAATGACAATAAACTTATACAGATTACAATTATATTAAGCCCTATTTTTTTCTCTAAACTATATTCATTTAAACAATAAACAATATAAAATGCCCTAATCTCTTAAGTGAATGGAAGCAAAAGAGGAAAGAATAAGAAAAATAACTAGATTTTATTATTCAAGTAAAAAAATACAGGAAACAATATTAAGCTTCTCACAAGGAAGAGAAGTTGTCCCCAGATATTTTGAAGCCTTTGGAAAAAGGCCTGATTCACTACAATACTTATCAGACATTAACGAACTTGTTAAAAAAGGCGCAACCTCTTTTCATTGCTCCGAGGAAATTTGGATAGATCCCTTAAAAATAAACGCAGAAATGACTATTGATGAACTTAAAGACTTAAGGATAGGATATGACTTAGTTATAGATATAGACTCTAAATATTTAGACTATTCAAAAATAGCCGCTAAATTAATGCTATCAACATTAGAAGCATTTGGAATAAAAAATTATAACATTAAATTTTCAGGTTCTAGAGGATGGCATATTATAGTATCATGGAAGGCATTTCCTGAAGAATTTAATGGAAAAAAGGCAAAAGAAATGTTTCCAGAATGGCCTAGAACAATCTGTGAATTTTTAATTAATAAAATAAGGCCCGTATACAACAAGCACATTTCTAATTTAGAGATAGATTTCAAGGCATTAAAAGAGAGAACAAATTTATCAAAAGAAGAGATAAGCGAGGTTGTTTGCGAAATTTGTAGTCTCCCTTGCAAGAAAGGAAAAATTATAGAATTTGTTTGCCCGGAATGTAAAACCTCTATAAAAAGAAAAGATCCTAAAATTACAAAAAGAAAGTTAACATGTATTAACAATAGTTGTCCTGGAAAGTTGTCTATTAATAAAGAGGAGGATTATTATTTTTGCGAATACTGTAATCTCTCTTCTATAAATAAAAAAGAAACTATTGAAAATAAAAAAACAGTATATACTAAAGAAGCAAAGTTTGATACAGGTTATTCTAGTGATTTTATTGAGGGAATTTCCGGCAACATTCTTGCAGGTCTGGATCTCGTTTTAGTAGCGCCAAGACATTTATTCAGAATGCCTTATAGCTTACACGAAAAAACAGCCCTTGCTAGCGTTGTTCTAAATAAAGAAGAAATTGATAACTTTAATCCAGTTAGAGATGCAGATCCATTAAGAGTAAAAATTAGAGATTTTCTGCCGCAGAACAAATCCGGAGAGGCGACTAAATTGTTGGGCTTGGCTTTAGAATGGAAAAAAATGCAGGAAAAGACTGAAGAAAAATTGGAGAAAAAGAACTATGATAATTACAGCAAAATAGAAATAAGCAATGTATCTGAAGAAGATTTTCCTAAACCTATTAAAAAATTATTAAAAGGCCTTAAAGAAGGACGTAAGAGGGGATTGTTTGTCTTATTAACGTTTTTAAGAAGTCTAAATTTTTTCCCGGAATATATCAACGAAAAAATCAGAGAATGGAATAAAAAGAATGATCCACCATTAAAAGAAGGCTATATTAAAAGCCAGATAGATTGGCATCTAAAGCAGAAAAGAAAAATTCTTCCCCCTAATTATAATAATGATAATTTTTATAAAGATTTAAATCTGTTGGATGAAAAGCCAAGAGTAAAGAATCCTATTGTTGAAGTTATAAAAAAACTAAGAAGGAGCCAAAGTGAATCTTTTTAAATACGTTCTACTACATAATTAACATGAAAAAAAGAGCGATAATCATGCTATTAGCAACTTTAATATTATTATCTTTTATAGTAATTGCTCAAAATAGTTCTAACGTCACACAATCAGCTCAACAAAGAAACACAAATACAAACGTAGAAAAAAACGCTGACAAATCATATCAATGCTTGAAAGATTTGATAGATGAAAAAATTACAGACATCTCTTTGGAAGAAGCAGTTTTTTCTACACTTGCCTTAGGTTCTCAAAAAAAATTATCTGACGCTATCCAAAATAAGAAAGGTACAGACTCCTGCTGGCCAAAATCATCATGC
>CAYJSG010000098.1:0-2955 GCA_964372815.1 Candidatus Woesearchaeota archaeon | reverse complement strand
GAAAATACTTCAAAGTTGCTCATAATTCGTCCACATGAATACAGAAGAATCATAATTCTTAACTTGCCCGATTTTGTATATGCTGTCAATCTTTCTTCTAAATTTAACCTCGATAACGAATATTTCTTTAAAATTAGCAATAAAATCAATCTCCCGGGAATTATACCAGAAGTTAAGAAAACTTTCTAAAGGATTTAAAAAATCTTCTTTCAAATATGAAAGATTAATACCAACAATAGATTCAACAATCCTTCCTAAATAATCTTCGTCTCCAAAAATCCTATTCTCATCAAAGACAGTTTCTTCATGATATAAAAAATGGTCTAATAAATAAATCTTCTTGTCCTTCTTCCATCCGACTTCATTTTTTCCAAAATTATATGCATAAATTACTTTTAAAAGAAAAATATCCTTAAAATGGCTGATGTAGTTCACTATAGTCTCCTTGCCTAAGTCAATCTCTGTTTCTTTCAATTGACTAAAAGAATACCTAGAAGCCAGTCTTCTCTTAATAGAATTAATTAATTGAAAACAAATGCTCTCCTTTTTTCCAGCTTTTCTAAGAGAATCAATCAATCTTTCCTTAACAGTCCTAATTTCTTCCAATAAATAAATTCTGCTATTGCCTATCTTGTATTTAATAAAACCATTAATAACTGAAGGAAACCCTCCAACAATTACATAAAAAAAGAACAACTTTTCTAAAAGAAGAGAATATGCTTCCAGCTTTTTAATCTTATCTTCCAAATTCCTTAGATCTACAAACTCATAGGCTCTAGAAGTCAATATATCTGCTAATTTTTTAATTTCCTCAATTTCAGTTTTTCTTATATTAAATACCTTCTCCACTTTTTCATTTAAATTCGTAGAAACATTAATTAAAAAATCTCTAAAACTAATGGGCATCAAATAAAAATGATTAAGTTTTCTCCCAGGTAAATGCTCTTTCATTCCAAAAGGCGAACCTGTAATAAAAACCTTAAGATTATCAAATCTCCCGGAATCTATAAAATACTTTACTTCAAAACCCCAATCTTTCACATTACTAATCTCATCTATAAACAAATATTTTATATCTCTTCCCAAAAAAAATTAATTACTTCTCTAAGCTCCTCTCTATTATTAGTAACAAGCGAATCACAAGAAAAATAGCCAATTTTCTCTGCATTTGTTTTATTATCAATTAACTTTTTTATCATTAACTTAAGATATGTGGTCTTCCCAACCTGTCTAGGTCAATAAATCAAATTGACATTTGTTTTTTTCTCAATTTCTTTTCTTTTAATTTTAAAAAAACTACTATTTAAAACTAATAGATGTTTATCAAACTCTTCCCATTTTTCTATCCTCCACCAAGGATTCTGTTCTACTATATCTTTTACTTCTACCATAAATTAATTAGAAAAGACGTATTTATATAATTTTCTTTTTGTTCGGTATGTCAAACAAAATAGGCTGAATTTGTTCGGTCTTCCGAACAAAATATATCCTCTCCTTCGATATTCAGAATCTATTAATAAAACTCTTTTTCATCTAATACACAAATCCTCCTCTAAAAAAAACAAAAACAACATAGAGAAACAACAAAACAAACAGAACAAAAACTATTATGACTGGTAACAAAGCAGCAATCACTGCTCTTCCTCTTGAAATACCATGATATTCAGACAATCCAAAACTCATCAAAATAATTGAATAAATAATTGACAACCATCCGATATAAGGCACTATAAGGCTGATAATCAAACAAGGAATTAAACTATATGTACAAACATTATAACTATCAACAAAACTCCCGCTCCCTCCCAATCCCCTAACAACTAAATGGCTAATTCCAGCATAAACAAAAGTCCCTCCTATGCTTATTCCCAATAAAATAACAATAAGAATAAAATCAAATACAAAAAAAGAATAATCAACACCTCCAGAAAAACCGCGTAAAATAAAAAGAACACCCGCACCTAATAAAGAAACAATAACAGCAATTATCGCATATAAACCAAGAGCCCTAACAATTGTTTCCTCATAAAAATTGTTAAATACCTCGCCTGGCTTTGAGAATAAATATCCAATCTTCTTAAGATCGCTCAATTTCTCGCCCTTAATCTGCTCTCTCGCCTTTCGCTTCCCACCATCAAAAAAAGCCTTGTCAATCTCTTCTCTAGAATATCCCTTTCTCTTCAATTCAGAAACAATATCCTCTTTGCTAAAACCCTTGTTTTTTGCCTCTTTAACAATCTCCTTTATCCCCATCCAAACAAAAGAAAACATTTAAATATAAATCTTCCTATCCCCTAACATGAAACTTCAGTATTTATTTTACGTCTTAGGAATCATTTTCATATTTGCAACAATAGCTTATTTTTCCTATAATTATCTCTTTAACCTATCAGATAGTGTAAAAACAATTATTCTTATACTTACAATAATTGTACTCTTCTCACTAGGAGAAGTAATGTACGAAAAGGATTTATAAAATGGCATACTCACTTTGGTTAGCTCCGCTTGGTTGGGGAATTTTCTTTATCGGTCTAGTCACAGCCATAATCTTATTCGCAATAAAAAGAAAGTTCTATCCTGTAATGTATCTTGCCTCAATAGCAACTTATATTTTTACAGTCGGTTTTGTCATAGATGTCTTTGATTTATCAAGAGATATAACCCTCCTCTTACTAGCATTATCTGCGTTAATATTCATCTTACTTGGATTTTACTTCGCACATAGATTCGAAAGAAAAAAATCAGAATTTATAGAGAACATTCCATCTAAAAAGCGCTATTAATTAAAAAATGAAATATAAAATTATTTTCGGTATAATTCTCCCTTTGTTACTCGCATCAACCCTAATAGTTCTTACAACTATAAACGCCGGTTTCTCTGTGGAAAAAGACTTTGTAAACAAATTAACATATCAAGATATATTTATAGACAGAGAAAATTCTCAGCTAAGACAA
>CAYJSG010000097.1:0-3026 GCA_964372815.1 Candidatus Woesearchaeota archaeon | reverse complement strand
AGAAAAATTATTTCCATTATTAAATAACAAGAATTCCTTCTTAAAATATTTAGAACTATATAGAACAGGAAAATGTTCTATTGATAAAGCCTCAGAGGCTGTAGGGATAACAGTAACAGAAATGATGCAAGAAGCTGCAAAAGAGGGAATAAAATCAACAGAAACAATAGAAGAATATAAAAAAGGACTCAAACTTCTCCTTTCGTAATTTAACTGCATTCTAACTCATCTTCTGTCGGATCAATCCCAGCCTCAGGATAAGGAATTAGAGGAGCAGATCCTCCTTGGAAAAGATGTCGTAATGAAAGAATAAAAGAAAGATTTAAATAAGTTTCCTACTATAAGTATAACATGGTTGAACTTAAAGTAAAACTTGGGCCAAAAGGACAAATACTAATTCCTAAAATACTTAGAGAACACTATAAATTATATCCTAAGCAAGAAGTTATTATAAAAGAAGAGAAAGAAGGAGTCCTGATAACAAATAACGAAATAGATATTATTAAAGAACTAGAAAAAATTGCAAAAGAAGCAACTAAAAAAAGGAAAGGTAAGAAAATAAAAATTGACCCTCATATCATTTATGAACAATATGAAGAACGAGCAAGAAGAGCAGGAATCAAAATATGAAGAAGTATATCTAGATGCAAATCTTTTAATTTATGCCTCTATTGACGAAACAGAAATAGGCGGAAAAGCCCGTAAAATAATCGAAAAAATCAAGGAAGGCCGATACAAAGCATATACAGCATCATTAACATTTGATGAAATCATGTATGCAATACAAAAAAATGCGGATCGTGAAAAAGCCATCAGAACAGCAGAACTCTACATAAAATTACAAAATCTCAATATAATCCCCATTGATACACAACTAATTATAAAGTCAATTGAAGTCTATAAAAAAACTAATTTAAAACCAAGAGACTCAATCCATTTAACAGCCATGATATCAAAAAATCTCCATATAATTATAAGTTCAGATCCTGATTTCGATAAAATTAAAGATATTAAAAGAATAGACTTTACTAAAAATGAAACTTAAAAAATGTCCAAACAATCATTATACTCTAAAAGACGCTTGCCCTATTTGTAACTCTCCAACAAAATCAGCCCATTATAAATTTATTAAAACTAAATCTATATCAGAAAAGAAATAAATCCTAAAAAAAATGGAAAAAATAATTCAACAAGGCGCAGAAGCACAAATCCTCCTAGAAAATAATATAATAAAAAAAAGAAGAATAAAAAAATCTTATCGCTTTCCAATTCTAGACGAAAAAATAAGAAAACAGAGAACAAAAAGAGAATTTAATTTACTAGAAAAAGCCTCAAACTTAATACCAATACCAAAAATTCTAAAAGTTGATGAAAAAACAAAAGAAATTGATATGGAATTTATTCATGGAAAAAAACTTTCAGAATTTTTAGAATCCCTGAACTGCAAAGAAATTTGCAAACAAATTGGAGAAAATATAGCAAAACTCCATGACGCCAACATAATTCATGGAGATTTAACAACCTCGAATATGATCTTATCAAACAAAGATAACAAACTTTATTTTATTGATTTTGGTTTAGGATTTACATCACAAAAAACAGAAGACAAAGCAGTTGATTTACATTTAATAAAAGAAGCTCTCGAAGCAAAACATTTTTCAATTGCTGAAGATTGTTTTAAACAAATATTAGAAGGCTACAAAATCTCTTCTAATTCGGCTCAAGTTCTCCAAAGACTCAAAAAAGTTGAACAAAGAGGGAGATATAAACAACAATACTAAAAACTTAAAAACTTCCTAAATTCTCTATTTTCATAGCCCTGTAGTGTAGTGGTCAAGCACGTAGGCCTTTGGCGCCTGAAACCCAGGTTCGAATCCTGGCAGGGCTATATTTATATATCTTGAAAAATTTGTTTGCAAATGAATTTGTCATTATTCTTCGCAATCATCTCTCCATTTATATGGGATTTGTGAACATCTTTGACAAATATGTTGTTGTAAAAAGAGTAAAAAACCCAATAAGCTTTACAATAATAGGAAGCATTATTAGTTTTATAATTTCATTAATACTAATTTTTATATTAGATTGGACAGGGATCTCATATAAAGAGTTAATTGTACCGGTTTTCACAGGAATTTTATACGGTTTCCAAGTACTTCTTTATTATCATTTTCTAAAAAAAGAAGATACTTCTACTTTAGTAGGTTTTGTTTATACCTATCCACTTATTGTTGCAGTCTTGTCTTTCTTTTTCCTAAATGAAATATTATCAATAACTAGCTATATAGGCATGATTTTAATTTTTAGTGGTGTTCTAATGCTTTCTGTGAGGTTAAAAAGAATTAAACTAAAAGTAGCTGTCTGGACAATAATATCTATAATTCTAATAACTGCGATATACGAATTTTTTATAAAGATAACAACCTTAAATATGCCTGAAATAAATGGCTTTTCAATTCAATTATTTATATCTGGTCTTGTAATTTTCACAACATTTTTCAATAAAAAAATTAGAAAAGATTTTTTCAAAGAATTAAAAAATTTTAAATTCGCTATAATGATAGAAATCTTAACTATTTTTGCAACATTAACAATTTATTTAGCAATGTCTGGCTTATCGGCAACTATAGTTACATCGATATCTGCATTACAGCCACTAGCTGTTCTCTTCTATGAAAGAATTGCAGATAAATTATTTGGAAAAATGCAAAGAGATCATCTGCTTCTCCCTAAGCTTTCTGCTATATCTTTAATAGTTTTAGGAGTAGTTCTTCTCTTAAACTCAATAGGATAAAATTTTATTAAATAAATTAATGCTAGTAAAATTTTTATTAATAAATAATATCTATTATTTTCCAGTTGCGTAGATACTGTATAAACTAATTAAATCATTTAGTAAGAATCATAAATAATATTCTAGAATAGTTTAATATCATAAAACTGTCATTATAAATTAAAAATGATCTTATATCAATTTATCAAATATTAATAATCCCTGTTAGATTAATATTTTTTCAGTTTTATCG
>CAYJSG010000096.1:0-3060 GCA_964372815.1 Candidatus Woesearchaeota archaeon | reverse complement strand
AAGATGAAAAGTTAGCGAGAGCTGTGTTACAAATTAGGAATCATGCAACACAGCAGTGATAAAGAAATGTTTATAAAAGCAGGGAGCTTATATAAATATTAAAAGAGGAGATAGATGGCAAATAAAGATTTGGTTAATTATCTTGAAAAAGGGAGGAAAAGAGGGTTTAGTTTTTCTTTATTAAAGAATAAATTATTTGAAGGGGGCTTTTTTGAGAGTGATATTGATGAGGCTGTTGAGACAGTTAAATCAAAATTGGAGGAAGTTCCTAGGAAAAGTAAAAAAGTTAGGATGATTGGTAAGGTTAATAAAGTCAAGAAGTTTAATCTAAAGAGGAGAAAGAAAAATAGGTTAAAAAAGAGGAAAATGAGAAGAGTGATAACTAAGAAAAAGGAAAGTAAGTCTGTTTTGTCTGCAGCGATTAGAGATTTAAATGTTGAGATTAGTAATTTAAATGGAGAAAAAGCAGGTATGCAGAAGCAACTTAAAGAGATTTCTTCTGATATGGATGTTGATAGAGTAAAAGAGAGGGAATTACAGGAAAAAATAGCAAAATTGATTGAGCGGGAGGCTAAATTGAATCAGGAAAAGAAAAATTTAGAAGTTAAGATAGATAAGATTGCAGATAAAATAGGAAAGATTTCTAAAATAAAATCTGAAATGAGTGATTTGTAATTGTTTTATGAAGATAGATATTAATTATAAAAAGGAGAAATTAGGAATTTTGGTGAAGGAAGTGAGAGGTTTTTTCAAGTTTATTGGATTGATGTTTAGAACAAGGAATACAGAAAATCTATTGTTTGAATTTAATAAAGATGTTAATATTGGCATACATTCCTTTTTTGTGTTTTTTCCCTTTCTAGTTGTTTGGTTGGACGAGTGGAGTAGAGTATTGGATTTTCAGATTGTGAAGCCATTTTGTTTTTGTATTAAGCCTAGATTTAAATTTAGAAAGTTTGTTGAGATTCCAATTAATGAAAGGAATAGGGATATTCTGGATATTTTTGTAAAACATGATTATAGCGAGAGACCTAAATAATTAACCTTGCTATTTAGTTCTCTCGAATATAGGAGAATTGCTCTTATTATCTGCAATTCTCTGTACAGAAAATTGCAAACTCTATCAGCAATTTTCTTGCATAGCAACTGACATTTATGTAAAGAGAACTTTGCAAAATTGCTCAAAGTTCTCTAAGAGAAGTTTGAAAGAGCGAAATCTTGCTGTTTTAGAGGCTGCAAACTTCGCAAAACTATTTATTCAAACTTCTCTAAAATAATTAAATCAGTTGCTATGAATTGAAATAACTTCTTGAGAGGAAATCCTGTAGCTTGGAAAAGCAGCGGTTTTATGTGGTTACGGAAAGATTTTAGAATTACTTTGCTGAATTTGGGCAGAAGCAATAGGGCGCAACTTATTTGATCTCTGAGATTCAATCCTGTCCCAGATTCTAGGATAGTAGAAAGATTTAAATATATTCATTTACTGAATAATTCATTAGGTGAATAAAATGCAATTTATAAATAGGGAAAAGGAAATTGAGTATCTCAAGGAATCTTTGGACTTAGCTAAGAATAAGCTTTTTTCTTTATCAATAAGTGGTCTGCGTAGAGTTGGTAAAACGAGACTGGTTCTTGAGATCTTGAAAGATAAGGATTTGTATTTTTTTGTGAATAAGAATAAGGAAAGCAGTAATCTTCTTAGTGAATATGAAGAGATTCTTAAAAAAAGAGGGATAATAAAAGAGCTTGAATTATTTAGAAATTGGGACGACTTTTTTAGAGTTATATTTGAGGATGTTAATGGTGTTGTCGTATTTGATGAATTTCAAAATTTTTTAAATATAGATAAGGCAGTTTTTGGTATATTGCAGAAATTTATTGACTTAAATGAGAACAGGAAAAATTTACTTTTGATTTTTATGGGTTCTACTGTTGGATTGATCAAAAAAATTTTTTCAGATAGCAAGGAGCCATTATATGGAAGATTAAAGAGGAAATTGAATCTTAAGCCCTTATCTTTTGAAGAATGTATTAAAATGTGCAATAATGTTAGTATAAATGACATACAAGAGGCAGTAATTTTATATTCTTTATTTGGAGGGTATCCAAAGTATTATGTAAGCATTGAAGATGAAAGCTTGAAGGGCGCTAGTGTACTAGAAATTATTGAAAGATTTTTTTTTCAGGAGAATGCGGTTATGGAAGAAGAAATCCCCCAAATTCTCTCTCTCGAGTTTGGTAGGAGGGCTGGCATATATTACAGTATTCTTAGTGCAATATCCAATGGAAATACGCGAATAAGCCAGATCGCTTCTTTTCTTAGAAAGAAAGAGAGTGCCATAACAAGGCAAATGGATGAGTTGGTTAATTATTTTGAAATAGTTGGTATAGAAAGCCCTTTAATTCGAGGAAGGAATCTTTTTTATATTAAACATCAACTGATGAATTTTTGGTTTAAGTATTTTTATCCCCATTTATCTAGTTATAAACGCAGGGAGGAGTGGATAAAAAATAAAATTATGAATGATCTTAATAGTTTTGTTGGAAGAGGTTTTGAAATTTTGTGCAGAGAGCTTTTTGAGAAAGTTGTGCCATTTAAATATGAAAATATCGGAAGGCAATGGGGAAAAATTCCCAATGCACCCAAAGATAAAAATCAATATGAGATAGATATTGTCGCCTTGAATGAAAAAACTAAAGAAATTTTATTTTGTGAATGTAAGTGGAGAGAGAAGGTTAATGCATTGGAGGTTATTAATGAATTGAAGGAGAAATCTGGATATGTTGATTGGTATAAAGATAAAAGAAAAGAGAGTTATGCTGTTTTTGCTAAATCTTTTAGCAAAAGGATTAAAGATTTCGAGGGCAAGAGGGTTTATTGTTTTGATTTGAGAGATATTGGAAAGATATTGGCGAAAAGTATTTAATGTGGGGAGAATTGATGGAGACATGAAAAAGAGGATTTTTTTAGTTTTTGCAGTTTTTGCTATTTTTATAATTAGTTCGAGTTTTAGTTTAGCTTATACACCTCCTGCAAATTCTCCTTTGGCGAAGGGAGAG
>CAYJSG010000095.1:0-3124 GCA_964372815.1 Candidatus Woesearchaeota archaeon | reverse complement strand
TTATTTAAAAATCTCACCGTTTTCCTGACTCCACCATAATAAATCAAGTTCATCAGGGGGAATGTTAATTGAATTTGCGAAATTTAGAAAGATATTTTCTATTTCAAAATATTGTCTTGGACTTTTTACTTTATTTTCTTTTATTAGATTTAAATTTTGAAGATTTTTTAGAATATGCCTGTCAAGAATTGCAATTTGGTTATCTGATTTACCTATATTTCTTAGGAAATGAGAGGCTTCTTTTAGGCCATAGCCATTTACTGTTTTTGCTATAAATTTTCTTAATTCTTTCCTATTTGGGTTATTCAAGTAAGGGATTATTATATTCCAGGTTTCATTTGCCTGTAATATTCTCTTGGTTTTTGTAATATGAAATCTTGTTCTTGTTTTTAGTATGCTGAAAACTAATTCTTGGTTTATAGATTGGAGGAGCGAGATTTGTTCGACTGCTTGCCAGCAACGCTGTGCGTTGCTTTGTGGTGTTAAGAGGCAGAAAAGAAATTCTTGAAATTGTTGTTTTTCTGTTAAAGTTTTAAATTCATTTAGTCTTGATTGAATTTTTTCTTTTAATATCTTATAATTTTGAATAGTCTTTTTCATTTATTTTTATAGAGAATACTGTTTAAGTATTTAGCGAATTGTAATTGGTTTTGGTACGGGAATTGTTAGTTGTCTTGGGTAGTTAAGTCTTTTTTCTATTACAAATCTTGTTCCAACGAATTCTGAAATAACAGCTGTAATAATTAAGTCAGACATTGACGCTTTAAAGACTCCTTGAACTATTGGAATTTTTGTTTGTTCAGATAAATTTTCCATTATTTCTTTTATTTCTTCTTCGTCTAATATATATGGTGTTGTTTGTGTTGTTCCGTCTTTATAAACTATTATATTTCTGCCTTGTCCGGGACATTCTATACTTAAAATACGGGGATCTTTTAGGAGGGGGAGTAATTTTTCTGATGGTATTTTTTGTGTAAATCTTTGACTTTGTGCTGGAAGAAACTTTTGATTTTTAAATTCTTCTATATGATATAACATTGATGGAGTCAGTTGTTCTTTTTCTATAGAAATAGGTATTATTTTGAATTGGTCTGGAGTCTTTAATTGTTCTAAAGGTTGTAATAACTCTTGGTTTCGTATAGCTGTTTTTGGCAGTGGGAACTCTTGAGATATAGCGCGCATTTGAGGATTTGTTAATTTTGCAGAATTTTGAGTTATTTGTTGGACCTGTGGCTGCTGAACTTGCAAAGTTTTTTTAATTAACTGACTTTCTTGTTCTATTTCTGAAACTTGTGGTTGTTGGACTTGCAGTTGCTGAACTTGCAAAGTTTTTTTAATTAACTGATTTTCTTGTTCTATTTCTGAAACTTGTGGTTGTTGGACTTGCAGTTGCTGAACTTGCAAAGTTTTTTTAATTAACTGATTTTCTTGTTCTATTTCTGAAACTTGTGGTTGTTGGACTTGCGGAGAGAATATCTCTAATTCGATTGCTTGTTTTGTTGGGTGCTCTTTTTTAATTTTTGAATATTGGACTATTATTGATTCTATGAATTTTCTGATGATGTATGCTCTAAATTTATTTGTTTTATTAGTTTTCTTTGTTTTTTTTCTCATTTGGGTTAGAATTTTGGTAATGGTCTTGGTTCAATACTAGGGGTATATTCTTCCGGAAGTTCTTGTATTTGTTCTTCTGCTTGTTGGGTAGTTAATTTTGGTGGTGTTTGTCTTGCAAGGGGGGCGTGCATTCTTTCTTCCATTAAACTTAACCCCTTTGCTATTGTTTTATTTTGTTCCAATAATTTATCTAATTTTTCCAATAGTTCTTTGTCTTTTTCTTCATGTTCTTGAGATAATGTAGATGTTAAACTTTTTGCCGCGCTTTCGAATAGATTTAACAATGATGATATTTCTCTAGTTAATTTATCGAATTTTTCTGCTAGATCTGTATGAATCTTTTGTAGATGAACTAGGTTTTCGAGAATTTTATGCTCCAAGCTTTGTGAAGAACTTTCATAACTATGGTGTGCTGTATGCCTCTTTTTTGCCATACTAATTGAAAGAGAAAGTTGTTTATAAAACTTATCTTTTTACAGAGAAAATGAAAGGATAAGTTTTTTAATAGGGATAGATAGTTATTTTAACTAGGGACTGTAGTTAAATGGTATAATATCTGCCTCCAGAGCAGAGGTCGGGGGTTCGATTCCCTCCAGCCCCATAGGTTTTTAAGAGGGTTTTTCAATTAATTCTATGGCTAAAACGACTAGAGAAGAGAAAGCAGGTATTTGGGTTTTTTATGACGGATTTAAAAGGGATTATAAGTGTTATTTTGGCAATGATGAAGATTATTGGTCAGAAGCAGAATTGCCAGCATATGTTCTTGAGAAGTGGTTTTCTGGAGAGAGATATGATTTTATTGGGTGTTATAATATAAGAAAGTCGAAGAAAGGATTGTTTAAGAGGAAGGTTGGAAGATTGGATGGTGAGTCTAGGGTAGATGTTAAAGAATATTTAAAAGAGTTGCGCAAGGGATTTAGTTAAGTTTTTTCAATTCTTCGATTTCTTCGAACGAGACACTTGAACCTTTAAATTTTGTGGCATAGAGGGCTGCCTCTAACACATTTTTTCCTTTTACTTTTAAGAGGCCTTTTTTGTAGGCTACATAGATTAGTTCTGTTGATCTTATAAATCTGAATTTTGAGAATTCTTCAAGATTAGAACGATTTACTTTAACATTTGAATGAAGTTTTTCGCTAAATATTCTTTGCAGATTTTCAGGTTTTTCTGCTAAAATCCTTGTGGTTCTTTCATCTATAGCTATTATATTTTGAATGTTTCTTTTATTTAATTCGTTACTTAGGGCTAGACAGGAAGTTTCTCCTTCGCTCATAATATTAATCCATGTATTTCTTGAATAAATACATTGGTTTGCTATATTAATTAATCTTTGCGATTCTTTTTTTATAATTTCATTTTGAATATTTAATGAAGGAGGAAGCTCCAGAATTTTTTCTTCGATTAGGTTTTGTACTCTTAATGCCCCTAATTCAAATCTTGGAATAGTTAAAGGCTTGTCAACTACTTCATATTTCACAGCCTCAGTTATTAGAAATTTTCCATCAAATGA
>CAYJSG010000094.1:0-3136 GCA_964372815.1 Candidatus Woesearchaeota archaeon | reverse complement strand
AATATAAACTTGTCAGTAGAAATCCTTTTGGGCGTAAAACTCTTGTAGCTTCAATAACATGGTTTCTTCTTTCACCTTGATTTACCCAAGGTAGATGTCCGCCTATAATTACATGAGAGAAATAATCATTCTCAAAAGGAAGATGTCCCGCATTAGCTTCTTGAAATATTAATTGGGGATTGTTTCCTGAGTTTTTTCTTGCCTTTTCTATAGCTGAAGCAGATAAATCAATTCCTGTAACCCTCGCACCTACATATCTATTAATTTGATTTGCAATAAATCCGGTAGTGCATCCAACTTCTAAAACATGAGAATCTCTATCAATAAATCCTTCTCTAATCCATTCCTTTATAGTATCATAACTACCAGGAGGTGTGTTTACTTGACCGCTTCTTGCTACAAAATCAGGATATATTTCTTTTTCCATTTTTCCTATGGTCTTAACCTATTAGGACCCCTGTAAACAAAAGTAACTTCTCTTACGTTATTTAATCCTGTAAGATTCATTAACATTCTTGTCAATCCAAAACCAAGACCTCCATGAGGAGGACATCCGTACTTAAAAAAATTAGCATAGAAAGAAATTGATTCTGGATTAACCTTCTTTTCGCGCATTTGTTCAAGTAATTTATTATATCTATGCTCTCTTTGAGCACCAGTTGTCACTTCTAACCCTTTCCAAAGAAGGTCAAAACTCTTTGTAGTATCAGGCTTATCCTCAAACCTCATATGATAAAATGGTCTCGCACGCGCAGGATATTCAGTAATAAATACAAATTCATGATCAAATTTATCTTTTATGTAATTTGCCAATCTTCTTTCCCCCTCTGGATCTAAGTCTCCTTTGTTTTCTCTCGGCACATGATACCCTTGTGAGTCTAAAATTTTATAAGCTTCCTCCATAGTAACTCTTGGAAAAGGAAGTGATGGAACTTTTGTTTCTAAGCCAAAAGTTTTCTGAATTTCATCACCATGCTTAGCGGCAACTTGTGATATGAAATAATTTATCCATCTTTCCTCCATTTCCATCACTTCTTCATGAGAATCAATCCATGAAATTTCCATATCAACACTAGTAAATTCCGTATCGTGTCTTGCAGTAAATGACGGATTTGCTCTAAAAACAGGACCTATTTCGAAAACTCTGTCAAAACCTGCAGCCATTGCCATCTGCTTATAAAATTGAGGCGATTGAGCTAAGGAAGCTTCTTGCCCAAAATAATCAAGTTTAAACAATTCGGCTCCCGATTCACTTGCTCCCTCAACTAATTTTGGCGAGTGGATCTCTGTAAATCCATTTCTTAACCAAAATTCTCTCATTGCATGTTCGGCGGTGGTTTGTATTCTAAAAATTAAATGTCTTTTAGGATCTCTTAAATCAATATATCTCCAATCCAATCGACTATCAATACTTGACTCAGATGTAATTGGCAATGCTCCTTCTGGACGACTCTTTATATCAACATAATCTAATTGTATTTCATATCCGTTAAGTTTGATATGAGGATTTGCAACTAAATTCCCCCCAGCAATTATTGTTGTATCTGGAGTTAATAAAGACACAACTTCATCTAAAGATTTTCCTTCTTTAGAATTTGTGGCTTGCACATATCCTGTATGATCTCTACAAATAAGAAATTGCATCTTTTTCTGATCTCTTAATTTATCGACCCAACCAGCAATATTTACGTAATTACCAATATGTCCTTCTAAATCTCCAATTAGTATTCTATTTTTCATTTTAAATCCGAAAAGAATACTAGTTTATAAATGTTACCATTATTTAGTTAATATTGTATCTACTGAAAAGTTAGGTTATCACGGCTGTTTCATTCTCACCGAATTTTAAAAACCACAATTCATACAGTTGATTTGGTGGGCAAGCAACATAAAAATTTTTATTTATCAAGCAATAAAATGGTTCTTCAGAAAATTTTTCTTTGAATATTGTTAGAGTAAAAGTTTAAAACTATATTATCAGCATAATAACGCCATCATTGCACCTATATCTAATGCGAGCAATCTCGTTGCTTGGATTATTCCATTATATCCGTTTTTTCTTAAGACATTCATAACAAAACTTCTTAAAAGCGAAAAATTTTGCGGAGCCATTCCACTTCTAATTTTCAAGGAATCTTCCTTGAAAACAACATCCTTTATGTAATGAAGTGAATTTTCGATCTTCCAATGATTTCTAACACCTTTGTTAAAAAATTTTGCACTTTCTCTCAAGTTTGTGATAAAATATGCTGTCTCTTCGCTTGTCTTTCCATTTTTATGTTTTACAGTTCTTATTACTTTGAGGATATACTTTAGTTTATCCCATTCATATTTCAAATCTAAAGCTCCCCTGTAAATAATCAATTCTCTTTTTTCTAATCTTCCCTTATTTTTTTCACACATAATATTTGAAGCAACTTTTGGAAGATATTTTGTAATAAACTTGACCTTTTTATAGAGCTTTTTCTGATTGTTTTTAACTTGAATAACATAATAACTTTGCTTTTCAAGAATCTTTTTAATTGTTTTTTTCTGGCAATGCAAAGCGTCCATCCTGAACACAACTTTCTTTGCAGGAAAATTATCTATTAATTCTTGAACTTTAGGTATTTCATTGCTTTTCTCGTCGACGTTTCCCATTGAGTAAACAAGTTTCTTGTCAATAGCAAATAAAGATACAAGGTTAACGAACTTATGCTCTTCTTCGGGGATAGTTCCACTAATAGCTTTCCCATCCAGAGAAATCCACTCTTTCTCTTCAATTTCAACATATTTTTTTGCCCATTTTTCAAAAATTTCGCAAAGCTCATCAAAATTAATATTGTTCATAACTCTGCGAATAGTAGAAAACGATGGTAATCTATCCTTCTTTGGCTTGAAAAAAGCAATAATCTCTTTTTTATTTCTTATTATGAAATCTCCTGTTGCACGAAACCCATGATATCCACTCATTATTGCTAGAATCACTAAAATAACTATCAACTCTATTTTATGTCTTTTTCCTTCATTTCTGCGGACATCTGATAATTTTGATAACTCCTTGTATAAATTGAATACTTTCTCTTTCTTTATGTTAACTTGTTTATCTAAAAGGTTAATCATCTTATCAAAAGTTGTTACATCTTTTATGTTTCCT
>CAYJSG010000093.1:0-3178 GCA_964372815.1 Candidatus Woesearchaeota archaeon | reverse complement strand
TAATAATCAAAACAACAATAACCATCTGTTGTGTACTGATTTCTACAAAGGCATGGTTGCGAGATTTTTCCGTAGCCACAAATATTCGAAGTTGATATAGATGAACAGTAATTGTCTGTCAGGCCATTACAAGTTAAACTGTCTGGTGTAGGATCAATTCCTTGAGTAGGAAACGGTCCTATTGGTGAAGATCCTCCTTGGAAGAGATATCTTAAAATTCTTATTGGATCAGTTATATCTATTGATCCGCTATCATCTGCATCTGCTGCATCAAAGCATTTAGGAGTTGTTCCTGCTCTAAATAAATAATTAAGTGATTTTATAGCATCAGTTAATGTAACTCTTCCATCTTCATCTACATCGCCTCGTGTGAAAAAACATTGTTGTTGATCTTCAATTGCTTTTCCTGTTAGCTGCGTAGATCTTGACATTATAGATATTATTATTGCTAATACAACTATTCCTACCAACGATACTATCATTAGTTTTTTTGTTGTTATCATTTTTTATCCTGAATATTCTATTAATTCTCTTTCTAAACTATTATATCCTTGAGGATCGTCTTCTCTTGCGCAGATAGTGTATAAGTCGTTGACGTCTGATCGCAGTCTTTGCTCAACATTAACCAATACTGGTCTTATCTGATAATCCAATGTATCTGGTGACTTGTCGAAAATGACTGCGGCCATGCATTTTAAATTTTGTTCAACACCTTTGGACGTTTTTGCCCTGAAAACTATTATTTGTGTTGCATAGGTAACAAATCTGTGAATGTCCGAATCCAAAGATACTTGCTCTATCTCGCCTGTAAAGCGATATCTGCTATTTATTAATTTTTGGTAAGTTTCTATAGAATCAGTTAAATAAACCGAATATGTTTTTCCTGGTTGGAATTTATAAGGATTCCAATTAATCAAGTTGAAATTATAAGTTACTGTTTCCGTGGTTCGTGATGACATATAATCCATTTTTATATAATGATGAAGTTGGCCTTCTCTTGCGATTATAGCGTCTATACATGCCTTGCTCTCTTCTGTTGGTTGTTTGATACATCTGCACCCGTTTGAAACTGCCTCTGAATTTGGTATATCCTCGCACGAATTTAAGTCTTTGTAATATATTTCCTTGATCGATCTTATTCTTGCTTTTTCTGGTGGTCCGCAATACTCATCATCTTTACATTTTTGAACTAAATCAAAATCGTAAATTGACCATTTATCATTAATCTGCCTTGTACTGATTTTTGCTATGTATTCACCATAATCTAAATTTATCGGCGGATTAAAATAATCTTTTCCTACTTCTCCAAAGTTAAGATTTACATCTCGAACTGGATTGAGAGGAATTTCTGTTATTCCTCTGTCTAAATGAGAGGCGATATTTTCTTTTATTTCCTGCATTAAAGATTCTTTGTAAAATGGAGAATTGATTACATCACAGATTAATCCAGGACTACAGCTAATTTGACTTATTTCTATTTTTGTATTTTCTATATCTGATCTAAAGAAACTTTGGGCAAATGTAAATCCTTCTTCTTGAGAGAGCGTTATATCTGGCTCTTCTAATGTAAAAGGTAGAATATAACTGAAGTCTATAATTATAGATTCCTCACTATCTAATTGATTCTCTGTCGTGTAGGAAACAATTAAATTAATTCTTGCTGTGCCTTTTGAAACTAAATCATTATTAATATCTATAACGCCATCTTGATTTGTGTCTTCTAATGTTGTATAATCAATGTATGGTGGCGTTAGAGGAGTTAACATATAATCTATGTTTTTAATTGTTAATTGTGGATTTTCTGGAATAAATGAAGGATTGTCTCCAACAGGAAATTCTTTTTTAGAGCAGAAAAACCCGTCGTTCCATAATACCGCTATAAACCAGTTTGTAAATGTTTGGGAGAGTTTAGCTGATGCGAATTTTTCTGGATCTGTTTGTATATCTTTGTTGAAGTTTTTATAATCTACTGATTTAAAATTAAGATCGAGGTTTTTTACACATTCAGCTCTATTTGATGATAATGGAGCATTAAAATTGATCGGGCCTGAAAGTCTAATTTTATTTGACTCTATCTCTACTCCCGATGTTAATTTTTTACCCTCCTTAAATAATCCCTTCATATAAAAATCTAATATCATGCCATGAGGTTTCCCCATATTTGCAAGTTGCTCTAAACCAAGGCCATCCAAAGAAGCCTTTAGTGATAAGCCAAAATCATCCAGATTGTTATTTAATTCGTCTTCAAGAGAGTATGTTCTGTCACTCAATTCACTTGCAAAGTTATATGAAGGAATGAATTGGTTTCTATCGAAAATTTCTAGACCGTTCGTTGTTAAATCGATTAATCGAATTTTTGATTCGTCTATTTTAAACTGAATATTTGCTTTCGGAGGAATTATGATATTATTTATTATAGGAGTTACTTCAACAATGCCTAATGGCCCATTAAATAGGTATAATGAAGCCTCTATACCTGTATTTTTGATATCAGCATTCCAGTCAATTACTACTAAATCTTTGCAATCTTTTTGTTGAATAATTCCGTTTGGACTTGCTATGTATTGTATAATTCCATTTGCGTTTATTGAAACCTTGCCCTCAAGTTTTAAGTCTGCTAAGATTGTTGTTTTAATTATATTTGGAGAATAATAATCTATGTCAAAACTATTAAATTTGATTAAAATGTTTGGATCGCCTTTATTTTCCAACCAATAATCATGGCATGTATAGACTTTTAATCCATCTAAAGGAAGATCAAGAAGAGTGAGCAGTAAATTTTGTATCGTATTTTCAAATTCTAACATGGCCGTATTGTGAATGATGATGTTTTGACGAAACCCAACATTAGAAATTTTTCCTTTTTTCCAATCTGAATTTTTTTCTAAGAACCTTTGCGTTATAAAATCTGTTGTTTTTTTGTTAATTTCTATACTCATTGGTTCTTTAACGTAATCAACATAACGATTCATGGCACTGCGGAATTGAAGAGTATCAACTGGACCCGGCGGATGATTATGGTTCCTCATGATATCATTGTAACTGTCCCTATACCAGTCTTCATATGTGCATCCTTTAAAACAGCCTGCACCTGGAACATTTCTCCACTTCGGGCAGGAGCATAAGCCATTTTCACAAGTTGGATTTTTCTCGCAATTTGGAGTAAAGACAAAATCAA
>CAYJSG010000092.1:0-3215 GCA_964372815.1 Candidatus Woesearchaeota archaeon | reverse complement strand
TGAAGTCAGAAGCCATAACCTCAACATGAGTATGTTAGGTTATGGTAGTTCACGTTATAATCAGGATAAGAATTATCAAATTCATTTAAAAATTTAGACATCCAGTAATTTTCACTAAATCCTTCCAGATCATCACCATCAAAATTTGCAGTTGCGATAACATAATTTTTATCACGCTCCGCATTAAAAACTATGAAATTTTTTTCTCCATAATCTGCAAAAGTCCCAACTCTAGATTTAAATTCTCTTTCAAAAAAATATTGCTCTTGTAAAGGTAAATAAGAATATCCGTAAACATTAAATCGATACTCTTCTAAAAATCCTCAAAATTTTCTAAACTTAAGTTTAGGGAGAACAATTTCTTCTATTCTGCCCATATTATTTTTTAAAAACCTTTTTAATTTTACTAACTAATTCTTCTTTAGAAATAGCACCGACCATTCTATCTATTTGTTCATTATCTTTAAAAAATATTAAAGTAGGGACACTCATAACATTAAATCTCTGTGCTAATTTATTTTCTTCATCCACATCAACATTCCAAAATTTAACATTATCAATTTCTTCAGAAGCTTTCTCAAAATTTGGTTTCAATATTTTACAAGGAATACACCAGTCAGCGCCAAATTCCACAACATTGTTCCCTATTTTTATAAATCCATCAAAATTCTTTACTGATAAGTTTTTTACACTCATTTACTAAATAGTAAAACATGTCTTATAAACTTTTTGAAAAGTTTATCTCTTAACATATTTAAACTCCTGGAAAAAATCAATTCTCTTAACATTTCCTAGAGAAGATAATACAATACAGATATTATTCTATTCCCTCAATAAATTCTAATTTACCAGCTTTTATTCTTCTATAAAAACAATTCCTTCTTGGCTTATAGTGCTTACCGCCTTCAGCACTAAATTCTTTCTGAAAATCAACAGATATTATTCTTACTTTGGACATAACTTAAAACAACATATAGCTAATCTTATAAATCTTATTATCTATAAAATATTAGAATTTAAAAGATAAACATAAAATGGACAAACAACAACTCCTAGAAAACTTAAAATCCTGGGCCTTTCCAAATGAAATAGTAACCGCATTCAATAAAGTAAAAAGAGAAAACTTCATTCCAGAACAATATCAGAATTTAGCTTATGAAGACATAGCTCTCCCTTTAGAAAATGGCGCAACAATCTCTCAACCATACACAATAGCATTTATGTTAAATCTTTTGGAATTACAACCTAACAAAAATCAAAAAATCCTGGAAATAGGTTCTGGTTCAGGCTATGTTTTAGCGTTAATCTCTACAATAATAAAAAAAGGAAAAATCTATGGAATAGAAATAATTTCTTCTCTAGCAGACAAGTCTAAAAAACTTCTAAAAGAAGACAAAAAAATAACTATCTTAAATAAAAATGGCTCTAACGGCTTGCCAGAAAAAGCTCCATTCGACAGAATTTTAATAAGTGCATCAGCAAATGAAATTCCAACTAAGCTTTACCCTCAACTAAAAAATGACGGAATCTTAGTTACACCAGTAAACAACTCAATCTTTAAAATTAGAAAGAAAAATGAAAAAATAGAAATAAAAGAATTCCCGGGTTTTGTTTTTGTTCCTTTGGTTAGCAGTAACTAATTTCCTTATTCTCTATCTAGTCTATAGGAAGAACCATAAAATTTATATCAATCAATCCTCCTATACTAATGCAAAAAGTATTTGAGGTGATTGACAAAACAGGAAGGAGCATATACCTCTCAAAGAGAGTGGATACATATTACCCGCACCCTAAATCCTTTTAAATCGTCATTTCTAATTAGTAAAATGAGTTCAGAAAGGCATTACATTTGCTCATATCAAAATCCAGATTCTTCAATAAAATTTTTCATCTTAAGCGATTATGAGTTTAAAGAAAATATTGGAGTATATAGGTTCATAACCTCAAGAGAAAGAATAGGGTTCTGGCTAAATTTAGAAGACGAAGATGGAATAAAAGACACAGAAAAAATCTTTCAACATTTATTAAATGAGACAACAAAATCTCAAAAAGAAAAATTTCAGAATAAATCAGAACTAGAAGTATTATATGAATCATTAAAAAATCAGGGAGTAAATCAAATCACCTATCATAAAGGTAGCCAAATGCATGTAGAAATAAAACATTACTATCCCCCACTAAAAAGAAGGGTTTTCCATGACGATAATTTAGAAAAAGAATATAGAATTAAAAAATTTCGCGAAAGAGTTATCACAAATACTCCCAGACATCAACATCCCCACCAGAAACAACCTTATATCTTCCGACAGCAGTATTAAATATAATTTCAGCAACTTTTTCAGGTGCATCTCCACTAAAATCAGTCATTCTTGTTTTTGTTCTTCTAGGATTTATGCTATAAACTTTAATTCCCTTCAACTCTTGAGCAAGCGCCTGTGTAAATCCACGAACTCCGAATTTACTAGCGCAATAAGTTGTTAAAGTTGCATGTCCTGTTTTTCCAGCTCCTGAAGAAATATTAATTATAACTTCTTTAATATAAGGCAAACAATACTTTGTAACTTTTATCAAACCTTCAAGATTAGTTCTAATTTGATTCTCAATTTCTTCATCCTCTTGGTCAATTAATTCTTTCCAAAAAACAACACCTGCATTATTAATTAAAACATTAATATGATTAAATTTCTTAATAATTTCTTTAATAACATTTAAAATGCTTTTATTATCCATAACATTTAATTTAACAACTAAAACATCTTCTGCTCCAAGCTCTTTACATTTTTCAGCAGTTTTTTTGGCTTCTTTTTTATCTTTGTAATAGCCAATAATTATTTTCCATCCAGCTTCAGCAAATTTGAAAGCTGTCTCTCTTCCGATTCCTATACTACTTCCAGTAATAAAAACCACTTTCGCTTCTTTTTTATCAAGATAAATCTCTTTTTCTCTCTTTATTTGATTTTGTTCTGCTCTTCTTTGAAGAACTGTTTCTTGCATGTTTTTATTAAGAAATTAAAGTATAAATAATTATTGGATTAGTTTTTTAACTCCTGATGTAAATATTCATCCTAGAAGCTGTATCTTTCTTGTTGGTGTTGAGCCTTGCTTATTAGTAATATCGAAAACTGTTACATTATAAGTATAATTCCCACTTTTGAGATTAGTAAAGTTAATACTTTTAACAAGTCTCAAGTAAGTAGTTTGATTTAATAACGAAG
>CAYJSG010000091.1:0-3216 GCA_964372815.1 Candidatus Woesearchaeota archaeon | reverse complement strand
AATCATGAATGCAGAATTAAAAAGAACATTTGGGCAATTCAACTGGCAAATTCCTCGAATAGTCGCATCTTTGCCAGAAGGAGATGATATAAAATCACTCTATGAATCTTTTGTCCATGATGCAAGAGAAGACTACAATAGAGCTCCTGCTCTTTTAAATCTAAGGTATAATCCAAAAACAAATTCCCTTGAAGGCTCAAATATTTTTATAGTCTCGAGACTATCTGAATTACTAGAGCCTTCAGAAATAAGAACAGCAATTCCTTCTGATGATCGGCATGGCGATATTTCAAGATTAGTAAACTTTTTAATGTAACATCTTTACAAAAACAAAGTCTTAAAAACTGAACCTTTTTCATTAATAATAATGCCATCAAAACTAATTTCCCAAGAAGAAATCGTGAAAATATCAGAAAAACTAAAGCAAAAAGGTAGAATAGTTGTTACAACAAACGGCTCTTTCGATATTTTACATCCGGCTCATATAAATTTGTTAGAAAAAGCGAAAAAAGAAGGCGATATCTTAATCGTTCTATTGAATAGCGACAACTCAATAAAGAAATTAAAGGGGCTGACAAGACCAATTCTCACAGAAAAAGACAGAGTAATAATGCTTTCGGCATTAGAATCAGTCAATTATATTACAATATTCGAAGAGGATACGCCCCTAAATATTTTAGAAAAAATAAAACCGCATATTCATGTAAAAGGGGGCTCATTTATTCCAGAAAGAATAAAACAAGAGCAGTCTCTTTTAGAAAAGTGGAGAGGAAAATTTAAGAATTTCCCCTTGGAAGAAGGGTATTCAACAACCTCGATAATAGAAAGAATTCTAAAAATTAAGGATAAAACAATTTAAATATTTATAAATCCAGATATAATAGTTACGATATGGTATTAAAAGATAAAATAAATAAAGCTCTGATGATTGGAGGGCTTGTCGGTGTTTTGGGAGGGGCCGGTATCTTTGTGGATAGTTTGGTTGATATAGTGAATCTAGAAAAAACTCCTGAAGGTATAGAGGCGAGAAGAAGAAGCGAAGAAACATTAAACGATAGCCAAATAGGACCAATTGTCAAAAAATTAAATAAAAAATATCTTTATCTCATGATAACTATGCCCATAGTAGGATTTTCTTTTCTTACTTTTTATTATGGAATGGTAAAAGAAAAGTATGAGAAAAGAATTAAACAGGAAGATAGCTATTCAGGAATTAATATTTCAGGATATGATGGTTGGTTAAATCCCGAAGATTTTATCCCCCGCCGATAGGGGTGAGACTATTTTATCGAGCCCAAAGATGTAGTTGAACTAAATAATCACAAAGCTTAATAATTTCTATTTCTTTTCTAAATGATGTATTTAGAGAGCTTAAAAGAAGATATCAAGAAAGCAGCGAATAAAAAAAGAGCAAAAGTCCTGCAAAAATTCTTTAAAACAGGAAAAGGCGAATATGGAGAAGGAGACATATTCTTAGGAATAACAGTTCCTGAAACAAGAAAAATTGCAAAGAAATATATTAATCTTGATATACTTTCCATAGACTTTCTTTTAAATTCAAGAATACATGAAGAAAGACTTTTAGCATTGTTAATTCTAGTTGAGAATTATAAAAAATCTAATGATGAGAGAAAATATCAAATACTGGATTTTTATCTTAAAAATACAAAGAAAATAAACAACTGGGACTTAGTTGATTTAACCGCAGATAAAATCCTTGGAGATTATTTAAACGACAAACCAAAAGATGTTTTATACAACTTAGCACGATCCTCTAATTTATGGGAAAGAAGAATAGCAATAATTTCAACATTTTATTTTATAAAAAACAATCAATTTGATGAGACGCTAAAGATTGCAGAAATTCTCCTAAAAGACAAGCATGATTTAATTCAAAAAGCAGTCGGCTGGATGTTAAGAGAAATAGGGAAAAGAAATCAACAAACCTTGAAAGATTTTCTTAAAATAAATTATAAAAATATGCCTAGAACAACATTAAGATATGCAATTGAAAAATTTCCTGAAGAAGAAAGACTGGAATATCTTAAAGGAAAGAATATAGAATAAGTCTAATACCCTTGATCTTTCAAAAAAGTGTAATTGGCAATTTGCACTTCGCTCCTTGCCCAATTATTTCTCTCAATAATCATTTCAAAATAATGCCAGATATCTTTTATCAGTCTTTTCTTATAAAATTCATGAAGAAGAAAAGAGAATCCCAATAGTTTCATCTTTCTAATAACTCTATTCCCAGAAATAATTATTATGAAATAGGCCTATTGTTCTCGGATAAAAATTCATCAATTAAGTTTTTATAATCCGGGAGCTTTAAATATAATAACTTATAAAACCTTCATATGAAACTCGAGCTCTATCTAATCCCGGAAGATAAAAACTGAACATTAATAAAAGAATTTATAATAAAAATAACATAAAATTTCATGAAATAATAACAAAAGATATAAATCTGCTTAACTCAATAGCACAAATGAAGTTACAACAAAAAATATCAACTTTGAAAATAATATTAAGCCATAGTATTCAGGTTATGGCGGAATTTAATGAGTATTGCCTAAATCAATTATTAGAGCACATTAAAAAATACAATCCAGGATTAGAATAAAATGAAACTCAACATAAACTTAAAAGATAAGAAGTCAACAGAAGAATTACTAAAATTCTCAATTATAAATCTAGATAAACCGTCAGGACCAACTTCCTTCACAATTTCAGATTATGTAAGAAAATCTCTAAATTTAAATAAAACCTCTCATGGGGGCACATTAGATCCACAGGTTTCAGGCGTTTTACCAATCTTTCTTGGCAGAGCCTGCCGTTTAATGGATTATTTCCTTCACAAAGAAAAAACTTATATTGGTATAATGCGTCTGCATTCTGATATTTCACAAAAAAAACTACAAGAAAATATGGAGAAGTTTATTGGAAAAATAATTCAACTTCCTCCAGTAAGATCAAGAGTAGCAAGAAAAGAAAGGGAAAGAGAAATAAAAGAATTTGAAATTTTGGAAAAAGAAGGAAAAGATGTTTTATTCAAAGCGTTTGTAGAAGCAGGCACATATATAAGAAAATTAATTCACGATTTAGGAGAGCAGATTGGAGGAGCGCATATGCTGGAATTGAGAAGAATAAAAGCTTCAATTTTTTCAGAAGAAAATTCAATAAATCTTTATGAATTTGATAAAGCAGTAGAAGAAT
>CAYJSG010000090.1:0-3326 GCA_964372815.1 Candidatus Woesearchaeota archaeon | reverse complement strand
AAAAGATTTAAGTTGAGAAAAGAATTGTTAGAAATTGTTAAGAGGCAGTTAAATATTAAGGAAATTGAACTTAAGGAAAGTGATGGAACTTCTATTGTCCTTGATACTAAAATAACACCTGAATTAGAGGCAGAGGGCTATGCCAGAGAATTTGCCAGGAATGTGCAAATTGCTAGAAAGAAAGAAGGATTACAGAAAGGACAATTTATTGACATAAAGTGCATTGTTGATGATAATTTAAAGTTGATGTTAGGCAAGTATATTAAATTTTTGAAAGAAAGAACACACGTTAAAAAATTGGAATTCGTCGATAATTTAAAAGAAAAAACAACAGAGTTTGAAATAAAGGGTAAAAAAGTTACTATTCTTTTTTGTAATTTTCGAGGGGCACAGATTAAAAAGATTTAAATACTCTTAGTGATATAATTTAGCAAGAGGTGAAAAAAATAATGATAATCAAGGAGGAATTTTTAAGCAGACTGAGAAAAATATTTGACCTAAACTTGTATGAAGTCAAGGTTTGGACTGCTTTGTTGTCGCGTGGAGTATCAACTGCTGGTGAATTAAGCAATATTTCTGATGTTCCTAGAAGTAGAACTTATGACATTCTTGAATCTTTAGAGAAAAAGGGTTTTATTGTGTTGAGGCTGGGAAAACCTATTAAATTTGTTGCTTTAAAACCCGAGGAAGTTGTTGAGAGAGTTAAGAGAAATCTAATGGTAGAGGCCAATAATAAGACAAAGAGATTGGAACAATTAAAGAGTGATGAGGTGCTTATTGAATTAACTTCGTTATATTCTAATGGTGTAAAGTTTATCGAGCCTTCTGATTTGTCAGGTAGTTTAAGAGGAAGACAGAATATGTACAATCATCTTGATATGATGATTAGGTCAGCAGAAAAGGCAGTTACAATAGTTACTACAGTAGAAGGTCTGAACAGAAAATTTGAGGCACTGATATCTGCTTTTGAAAAGGCAAAAAAGAGGGGTGTTGATATAAAAATTGCAGCACCAATAGTGCCAGAAAATTATAAAGTTGCTAAAGATCTTTCTAAGGTGGCTGATGTTAGAGATTTGAGTGGTACTGGTATGAAAGGAAGATTTACTATAGTAGATTCTGATCAATTATTATTTATGTTATTAGATGATAAAACTGTCCATCCAAATTATGATGTTGGTGTTTGGCTTTCGAGCGGATTCTTCTCACAGGCCCTAGAGCAGATGTTTAATCAAAGTTGGGGCTTAATGACTCCATTAAGCAAGGTTAGAGTTAAGGAAAAGTAAAATTTAAAGTCAATTATTTTTTTTAGGAACTTCGAATATCTCGAGATTTTCTGTTGTAAGTCTTGAAAAAGTATATGTCTCTAGAATAAGTCTATTGCTGTGGTGGCCGCATCTGACTCCTGCTTTATATGCTAAGAAACCTCCAGCATAACGTTTTAGCTCTCCACTTTTTAAATCTACTTCAAAATTTTCTCTGTTACTTATTCCTCTAGCAGACAATTCCCTCTGTATTGTAAATTCCTTAGATGTTAAATAATAGTACTCTAATTCAACAGGTCTTATTTCATCGTCTTGCATAAAAATAAATTATTATTTAAGTTTATAAACATTTATTTTCTGAAAGATAGATTATTAAATTACCTTATTTTATTAGATAAATGTTTATCGATGTACATTGTCATTTAGATTTGTTAAAAGATATTGATAAGGCTATAGAAATGGCTAGGAAGAAGAAAGTTAGAGTTATAGTTTGTAATGGAATCAATATTGAGGTGAATAGGAAAGTTTTGTCATTATGTGAAAAGTTTAAAGAGGTTAAGGCTGCGTTGGGAGTTTATCCAATTGATGCCTTGAAGTTAAAAGATAGCAGGATTAATAAAGAAATAGAATTTATGAGAAATAGCAAGAGTAATATTGTTGCTATTGGAGAGGTTGGATTAGATTTTAAAGAGGACTTAAATAATTGGAAGAGGCAGAAGGAGATTTTTAGGAGATTTATTCTACTGGCTATTGAGCTGGATAAGCCAGTAATTGTGCACTCTAGAAAAGCTGAAAATGATTGTGTAAATATTTTAGAAGCATTGAAGGCTAGAAGAGTTATTATGCATTGTTTCTGCGGGAAATTTAGCCTGGTTGAAAGGATCGTTGGGAATGGATGGTTTTTATCTATTCCTACAAATGTTTGTTATAGTGAGCAGTTTCAAAATATTGTTAAAAAAGTTTCAATTGATAATTTATTATGCGAGACGGACTCGCCTTTTTTACACCCTTTAAGAAAAGGAGATAATTCTCCTGATAATGTTATTTATAGCTATAAGATGATTAGTAAGTTAAAAGGGATGAAGTTGAAGGATGTTGAGAAAAGGATTTGGGAGAATTTTATAAAGGTGTTTTATTAGTGAAGAAAAATCTAGCTGAAAATCGACTTAAACAAATTTTTAAACCAGTTAATTATTCTTGTGAATAAACCTGGACTTTCTTCTTGTTCATTTGTAGTGGTTTCATTTTTTGTTTGATTAGCTTCTTGTAATTGTTTTAATTTCTCTCTGATTTCCGCAACAGTAACTTGAGTTGTATTTTGTTCATCTAAATTATTTTGATTTGTTTCATTTGTTGTTTGATTCATTATTGTTTCATTAATTGTATTGTTTAGTGTTTGATTTTGAGTTATTGTTTTTTGTTCTTGAATTAGCTCGACTAGGCCTGAATTGCATGTATAAACTCTAACTATGGCATTTGTATCCGACGCGGATTTTAATTCAATAAGGAAAGTTTCATTTGTTATTGTTATTTTTTCAAAAGAATTTTCATTAGTCAAAGTTAGCTTATTAATCCCCAGTATTAATTTTACTATCGGAGCGTTATCCCCTGTGTTTTCTAATGATGTTAACAAAACGCTAAGGTCTTTTATAAGATATATCTCATTTTTTTCAATTTCTTTTGATGCATCGTCTACTTTAATATTGGCTGTTGTTTCTGTTGCACCAGATAAGCTGACTGTATAGTTTATATTATGCAAGTTTATTTTTTCAGAAGAAGTTTTATTTGTTAATATAACTCGCGCGCTATTTACAATTAATTCTGCACTAAATTTTTGAAAATATGCGCTTTCAGCTGTTTTAGTCAGAGCTATGCCTAAATTATTTATTTTATTAACAGATAAAATATCTATCTCATCTTCATCCCAAACTGGAAGACTGCCATCAGAGCAATTTACAGCAGCTGAAATTAAATTTGCTGCTAAAATTAACATTAATATGAATAATGCCTCTTTTTTCATTAATTTAATAGGAAACCAAGGTTTATAAAAATGCGGGGAGTAGG
>CAYJSG010000089.1:0-3338 GCA_964372815.1 Candidatus Woesearchaeota archaeon | reverse complement strand
CTAAAAAGAAAAATGATGCGAATAGAAATAAATAGGATCAATCAAATTTTAAAAGCTTCGAAAGAGATGTGAAAGTATGAATGATAAACAAATAGAAGTAGAATTTATATGCTCGATAGATAAAACAAAACTTGAAGAATTAAAAACGCTCTTTGAAAAATCAGGATAAAGCAGAAGAAGCTAAAAAGAATATAATGGCTGAACTGAAGGCTCTTACAATAAAACCATTTGATGAAGTGGGTCTTAACAAGCAGTGTAATGCCATCAATAACAAGAAAGAACTTCAGTTTGATTTATCCAAGGAATCTTTTGTAGGCATTAAAACGCGATTTAAAGAATATTTTGAATAAATTGAGATCATAAATTTAAAACTTAAGAAATTACTAAGGATATAAAAAATTTTAGATTGAAAATTAAAAGTGACGTCCTCTGGGGCTTGAAAGCCCACGCTTTCCACGACGTCACATCTCATGCCAGAAGTAGGAATAATGGCTCATCCATTCAAAAAAAGAAAAGCCATTAATCTGTCCAAAATGTAAAACTGCTTATTGGGATAAACCAAAGAAAAAGAAGAAATAATTTTTTGTTTAATTCAAATCTAAGTCCGTAGATGCAACAATGCACACTCAACAGAAACATTTTAAAACTATAGCAACCTAGTAAAAGAATAAAAAAGAGGCGATGGAAACAAAAACAGAAGAGCCATGTATACTTTACATGGCGACATATCCTCCACGAGAGTGTGGAATTGCAACATTTACACAGGACGTAAGCACTGCTGTAGATAAAAGATTTTTTCCGACGTTAAAATCTAAAATTTTAGCAATGAATAACAACGGAACAAATATTTATAATTATTCTAAAAAAGTAGTTTACCAAATTAGCGATACTGAAATAATAGATTATATAAAAACCTCAAGAAAAATAAATGCCAATAAAAATATAAAATTAGTCAATATCCAGCACGAATTCGGAATTTTTGGAGGAGAGTATGGGGAGTACATAGTTCCGTTTCTTGAAACCATAAAAAAGCCAGTAGTAATAACATTTCATAGTGTGCTGCCAAGTCCAAATGAAAAATTAAGGAAAGTCGTTCAAGAGATTGCAAAACGCGTTAAAGCAATAATTGTAATGACAAAAAAAGCAGTTGAAATATTAAAAAAAGATTATAACCTACAAACAAAAATTCATATTATTCCTCATGGAATACCATCTACAACATTCGAATCCCAGAATAGAGAAAAAAGAAATCTTGGTTTGCAGAATAGAACAATACTTTCGTCATTTGGAATGATCGGTCCTGGAAAAGGATATGAATACGCAATTGAAGCGCTACCGGAAGTCATAGTAAAATTTCCCAATTTGCTCTATATTATAGTTGGAGAGACACATCCGATTGTAAGAAAAAGAGAAGGAGAAAAATACAGGAACTTTCTTGAAAAAAAAGTAAAGGACTTAAAGCTTCAAAAACACGTCAAATTCTATAACAAATACGTTGCATTATCAGAAATAATTCAGTATCTTAAAGCAACAGATATCTACTTATCAACCTCAGATAATCCTAATCAAATAACATCTGGAACACTGTCCTATGCAATGGGCTGTGGAAGAGCTATTATATCAACCAAATTCTTACATGCCAAAGATATTGTTACGGAAAATCGTGGCAGGCTCATAGAATTCGGAAATCCTGAATCATTCAGAAATGCAATTCTGGAATTATTGCTCAATCCTCGTCTAAAAAAAGAAATGGAAAAAAACGCTTATTATTATACCAGACATATGACCTGGCAAAATGTTGCTCTAGCTTATGGGAGAGTTTTTAAAGAAATCCTTAAAGGAGAAGGAACAGAGATAAAAGAGTTGCCACCAATTAATATAAAACACTTAACAAGACTAACAGATAGATTTGGCATAATACAATTTGCAAATCAAACTACTCCAGACATAAGATCAGGATATACATTAGACGACAATGCAAGAGCACTTCTTGCATGTGCAATGCATTATGAAAAATTTAAAGAATATAAACAGTTGAAAATGATAAAAACATATCTTAAATATATAGACTTTGTTCGGGGGAAAGATGGAAAATTATATAATTTTGTAAATAAATCTAAGATAATAGATTCTAATTGGAGCGAAGATGCGCAGGGCAGGGCGCTTTGGGCATTAGGGTATATATCTTCTATGAAAGATATTCCAGAAGATTTCAAGAAAAAAGCAGATGAAATCTTCTTAGACTCATTAGCTGCTGCCTCAATTATGAAATCACCTAGGGCAATAGCATTCACAATAACAGGGCTTTATTATTATAACAAAAATAAAAATTCATCGTATATAATAAGCAACATTAAAAAACTTGCAAACTTCCTTATTGACTTATTCAAAAAAACTGCAACAAATGAATGGCAATGGTTCGAACAATACCTGACTTATTCTAACTCCAAACTGCCCGAAGCACTGTTCTATGCTTATGATGTAACTAAAAATAACATATATTCAGATATAGCCTCTAAAAGTCTTAACTTCCTGATTAGTCAAACTTTTGATAAAGACATTTTTATTCCTATAGGACAAAAAGGCTGGTATTTTAAAGACAAAGAAAGGTCATATTTTGACCAACAACCAATTGAAGCAGGAGATACAGTACATACCTTAATAACAGCATATAAAATAACAAAAAACGAAAGATATAAACAATGCGCCTATAATGCATTTCAATGGTTCTTAGGCAAGAATATATTGCAACAAACTGTTTACAACGATCGCACGGGCGGCTGTCACGATGGCCTTGGAGAAAATGCAATAAATCTAAATCAAGGCGCAGAAGCAACAACTTCCTATCTAATAGCAAGATTTTCCTTGATGGATGTTTAATTTCTAGGCAAAAATTCTTTCAAAGCTTTTCCATCTATTCTATAAGCGCGAACAAAAGAATCGTTTACATGAGCGTATAATATTCCTTCATCTTTCTTCCACATATTTACACCTCATTTTATATTAATATTATTGTTTCTTCATCAGTAGATATATAAAAGATAGCTATCTCTTTATCTCTGATCACTTCCTTTGCTTTCTTATAGGCAACTAACGCATTAGAAGCCACAGCGACTATTTGCCCATCTATAACTGCCAAATATTTGCCAGTATATTTCCTTGATAATTCCTCCGAATGTTCCTGCAAGTACAATCCAGCATCCATAATATTTGTTATAATCAAAACATTATAAACTTTTCTAGTCTCTAAAATTAAAGATATACATATCATTAATCAACCAACAACCCAGCCCCTAACAATCCAGGCTCTTCCAATTTACTCCAAACAATTTCATATT
>CAYJSG010000088.1:0-3451 GCA_964372815.1 Candidatus Woesearchaeota archaeon | reverse complement strand
TTGTTTAGGAAAATATAAAATGAGGATCTTCATATGCGCAAGCAAGCATTTTTATCATAAAATCCCTCGAGTAAAAGAAGAATTAGAAAAACAAGGGCATCAAATCACGTTTCCCAACAGCTTTGAAGATCCAATGCGAGAAGAAAAGATAAAAAAGCAAGGAGAAAAAGAACATAGAGAATTCAAACAAGAAATGTACAAAGAACAAGAGAAAAAAGTAAAAGAAAATGACGCTCTTTTAATTCTAAATTATAAAAAAGGAGAACAAGAAAATTACATAGGAGGATCTGTCTTATTAGAAATGTATGAGGCTTGGAAAGTAGGAAAGAAAATATTCCTCATGAATCCAGTGCCTACAAACATGCTCAAAGATGAGATAGATGGACTAAATCCAATAATTTTAAATGGTAATTTGTCTAAAATAATCCAATGATAGAAGAAAAAATCCCTCTTGGAGACTTTAAAAAACTTGATCTAAAAGTCGGCAAAATCCTAGAGGTAAATGATCATCCAAATGCGAATAAGCTCTATATTTTAAAAGTAGACTTAGCTGAACAAAAACCAAGACAAATTATTGCTGGATTAAAACCTTATTATAAAAAAGAAGAACTACTGAACAAAAAAGCAATCTTCATAGCAAACCTAGAACCAGCAACTATTCGTGGTCAAAAAAGCAATGGCATGATTCTAGCAGCAGACAACGAAAAAGGCAAAGTCATTTTCCTTATGCCAGAAAAAGACATCGAAGCCGGAGCAAAAATTAGATAAATTTATAATCTACAAAGCCCAAGTCACAATTATGAAAGCTAACTTAGAACTACTGCAAGAAGCTGAAGGAAACCTGGAATGGTTCCAAGAGAACTTTGAGAGAATAAAAGAACAATTCGAAAAACAGATAATTGCAGTTAAAGATAAAAAGGTAATAGCCAATGCAAGAAATATTGAGGAACTATTAAAAATTCTAGAAGAAAAAGAAATAGACCAATCAGAAGTATTAATTGAAAATATACCTGCTAAAAATGAGATTGTAATATTTTAAATGAAAATTAAAATTTCTTATAAAAAAATACCTAAACTTTTGAGAATCCCTGCAATCTTAAAAGTTCCACATAAAAGAATAATCTCTGAGTTTGTTATAGACACAGGAAGCCCATATACAATTCTTAATTATTCAGACTCCATTAGACTAAACATCCCACACACTACAAAAGGAGAAATTATAAGAATAGGGGGAAGAGCATATCAAAGTTATATATTTAACAAATTTGAGATAATTCTTAAAACCATAGATGATAAAGAAATAATAGAAATAATTTCTATAAGAGTTCTAAAGCCTACCTCGTTAAAAATTGATGAATTTGGAAGATTAGATAATCTTCAAAATATATTAGGTCTCGACTTTCTCGAAAAAGGTTATAAATTAGTATGTAACATCCCAGAATGCGACATCTACCTTGAGAAAGACATCGAAGCCGGAGCAAAAATTAGATAAAAAACAATAAAAAATGCGAACATTAGAATCAGAGATAACTAGAGAATTAGTCAATTTAAAAGACTCATGTTGGCAAAACAGCCATCTCCTGGCAGAAAGAGTAGAAAAATATGTGGAGAAAGTCAAAGAATACAAAACTCAAGGCTATAATGTCAGGGTTTATGAAATAATAACTCGCCTCTTTTACGAAAAACTGAATAAAAAACCATCAAAAAATCCTACAACAAAACCAAAGAAATTTTAAACCTGCTAAACTATAAAAATAAATGAAAGAATCTACGTCAGTTACAATAATAACAATATTTCTATTATTGTTAGGTCTTGGAAGTATATATCTCTCGATGTTCTACACATCTTTCAATTTTTATAAAACAGAACTATCAATAAATGATAATGAAATAAAAGAAACTCTAAATTACCAGCCTAATAAAGATTATCACACCTTATATAGAAACTTTAAATCTTTTATAACAACCACTCCAGTAGAATTAAAAGCAGATATAATAATTATTGATAATGTAGACTGTTCAGAAGGTGAATCATACGTAAAAGATTCCACAGACTGTTATTTTCCTTCAAAAGGAATTAGGAAACAATGCCTCCCATATACGGCGTTTAATGAATATGGCTGTGGTTTTGGTTATCAAAAAGGCTTCAAAAAAGGAAAAGATTACCAAATCACAGCAACCTATATTTTACGGCCAAAGAACCTAATCAAAATAAACGATAAATACTATATAAAATTTGTAGCTTATTCAAGAGACAAACATAAAACTCTAATAAAAAATAACAATCTCCTCGTAAAAGGAAAGGCAATAACGAAAGATTTTTATCTTCCATTAGATGATGTGATAATCTACATCCCATATACAAAATCAGACATAGCTAACTATCAAATAATTCAACAAAATGATTTTATATTTGATGACAATATTGTCAAAAAATTATTTATCATATTATTCTCACTACTTCCAGCTATTATTTTCCTGATTATTTGGCGTTTTTATGGCAGAGAACACACTTATGCAGACATTCCACCAGAGCTAAGTTTCTATCCAAATGAAAGAAAGGGCTGGGAAGTCGCATCATTCTTTCATCCTCCATTTGCCACAATAGACAAAACATTCTTCTCATCTTTACTTTTAGATTTACATAGAAAAAAAGTTATTGACCTTTATTTAGAAAACAAAGACTTATACATAAAAATCAATAAAACAAACAAACAGTTAGATAATATAGAATCCGAATTTATCTCATTTGTTAAAGAACTTCAATCTTTAGTTCCAGAAGATTATATAAAAAACGATTACTTAAATCTTCAAAAAGCATTAAATAAATATGGTCATAGATATAAGATAAGATTAAAATTGGAGAAGATTAAAGACTTAATAAAAGAAGAAAGTAAGCAATATATTGATAATAAAGGAGCAATTATACTTCTAGCAACAAGTTTTATTTTAATGATGTTCGCAATTTTTGCAAAAGCATCGGTTTTTGTTTTTCTCATTGCAATAATACTGTTCATAATATTATATATAAAATCATCTATCTTAATCAGATTCAAAAAATCATATTATGTTGAATACCAACAATGGCAGGCATTCAGAAAATTCCTTTCGCACTCGTATTCAATCAAAAATATGCCACACAAAGCAGTAATACTTTGGGAACAATATCTTGTCTATGGCTGTGCTTTAGGTGTAGCTAAACAAGTATTGAAAGAATTAAAGCAGGCAAACATAATAACCGCTAAAGACTATAATTTATACAATACAAGTATAAACAAGGCATCAATCTCATTTGCCACAGCATCAGGCTCTCATGGAGGTGGTGGCGGCTTTGGCGGCGCTTCCGCTGGAGGCATCGGTGGGGGAGGTGGTGGCGGACGATGATAATGAAAAATATATTTAAGACTAACTAAATATAATTTTTTGTATATAAAGTATAAACGATTTTTAA
>CAYJSG010000087.1:0-3471 GCA_964372815.1 Candidatus Woesearchaeota archaeon | reverse complement strand
AAAGAGTAAATTATTCTGCAAGGAGCGTTGTATCTCCCGATCCTTACTTATGCATAAATGAAGTTGGGATCCCGTTTGAGATTGCTAAGACAATTACTGTTGCTGAATCTGTAACCACTGTTAATATAGAGTACATGAAAGAAATTGTAAGAAGAGTCAATAATTATCCCGGAGCAAATTATGTTATAAGAATAGATGGAAAAAGAAAAAGAGTTACTGAAGAATTGAAAGAGGAAATTTGTGCCGAATTGCAGCCTGGATATAAAGTAGAGAGGCATTTGAGAGATGGAGACATAGTTTTGTTTAATCGTCATCCTACTTTGCATAAACAAGGATTAATGGCTCATTGGGTTAAAGTATTACCTGACAGGACATTTAAGTTACATCCTGCTGCCGCGCAACCATATAATGCAGACTATGATGGGGATGAGATGAATATCCACAGCCCACAAACTGAAGAGGCGCAGGCTGAAGCAAAAATTTTGCTAGATATTAATTATAATATTATCTCTTCTAAGAATAATATGAATTTAGTAGGAACAATTACTGATGCTGTAACTGGAGCTTATCTTTTAGGGAAAGAAGAACTTGATAAAAGTGAAGCTGATCAATTGTTATTCTTATCTGGGATAACCAACTCTATTAAGAAAAAAAGAATTAGTGGAGTAGATGTATTCTCTCAAGTTCTACCTAAGGGAACTGATATAAAAGTGCCAAATATTATTACAGGAAGTTCTAGTTTTGGAGTGGAAGATGGTGTTATGGTAAAATTGGTCGATAGAGAGTTCGGCCGAGCAGTTTCTATAGATTCTCTAAACAAGGCTTTCTTACTTGGAACACAATACTTAACAAGAAAAGGATATACGTTATCTTTGGATGACTTGAGCGTTTCTGATAGGGTTAAAGAATTAACATCTCAAATTTTAGAAAAGGCTGATAAAAAAGCAAAGGAGATAATAAAGGAATATGAAAATGCCACTCTTGAGCTTCTTCCTGGAAAGAGTATGGAAGAGACAAGAGAGACTAAAATGTTGCAAGCATTAAATGAAGTTAGAACAGAAATAGGAGAGATTGTAAGGGAACATTTTCCTGCTGATAGCAATGTCAATAAAATGATTGCTCCTGGAGCAAAGGGAAGCCTACTAAACATAACACAGATAGGATGCAGTGTTGGGCAGCAGGCATTATGGGGAAAAAGAATTGGGTTTGGTTATACTCGCAGAACAATTTCTTTCTTTAAAGAGGGAGATTTAAGACCTGAAGCAAGAGGTTTTATTAAATCTTCTTTTTTAAAGGGATTGACTCCTACTGAATTTTTCTTTGGAGCAATTACTGGAAGAGACAGTTTAATGGATACTGCATTAAGAACTCCAAAATCCGGATATTTATACAGAAGATTAGTTTATGCTTTACAAGATTTGAAGGTAGAATATGATGGAACAGTTAGAGATGCTTCTGAAAGAATAGTTGAGTTTTTATATGGGGGAGATGGCAAGGATGTTTCCAAACTGCATTTGAAAGATGATAAAATATGCCCGGGAGAAGCTGTCGGAGTTGTTACAGCGCAGTCTTTTGGAGAAGCATCTACACAAATGGTTCTGAATGTTTTCCATCACGCTGGGATTGCACAAATGCAAGTAACATCCGGGCTGCCTAGACTAATTGAAATTATTGATGCTAGAAAACAGCCATCTACTCCTTACATGGAAATTTACCTGGAGAAAGTTTATAATAATGAAAAAGACTCAAGAATTATTGCAGAGAAGATTAGAGAAGTCAAACTTAAAGAGATATTGTCGGAAATAAAAATGGATTTCTCTAATAAAAAAATTGAAATGTTATTGGATAATAAATCATTAAAGAGCATACATGTTGGACCTCAAATTATAGTTGAAAGATTAAAGGATAAAGGATTCATGGTGAAAGGCAATGAACTGAAAATTCATTTAGATGCAAGTCAAAATGATTTCAAGACAATGTATAAGTTGAAAGAAAAATTAAAAGAAACTATAATTTCTGGTATTAAAGGAATCTCTCAAGTTGTTGTTTCTCAAAGAGGGCGAGATTTTGTTATACTGACTGCCGGAAGTAATTTAAGAGATGTAATGGGAGTCAAGGGAGTTGATAAAGAAAAAATTACTTCTAATGATATACATAACGTATTGAATGTTCTTGGAATAGAAGCTGCAAGACAGACAATAATAAATGAGATCAAAAATGTTATTCAGACACAGGGATTGGATATTAATGAAAGACACATTAAATTAATTGCAGATGCTATGACCTATTCTGGTACTATAAAAGGAGCAACTAGAATGGGCATTATCTCTGAAAAAGCAAGTATTTTGGCTAGGGCGACATTTGAAACTCCGGATAAACAATTTATTAGCGCTACATTGAAAGGCGCTAAAGAGGAGTTGAATTCTGTTATTGAAAATATTTTGTTGAATCAGCAGATTCCTGTTGGAACTGGATTGCCTGGCCTGCTTGTTAAAGTTACAGGACCTTTGGTTAGAAAAGAGGATAAAGAAGCGAAGAAGAAAGCTGAAGAAGAATAAAAATGCTATAATGATTCTTAACTCGTTCAGTAAACCAATGTTCCTTCACTGTTTACTTTATCTCTACAGTGCCACTCTAATTTAGATTTACTTCTTTATAATTTTCGTCATAGACATATAGAGCGGGGAATATAACCTCCCTCCCTTGTTTGTAAAGAAATTAAACATCTATTTATTAAATCTGTAACAAAATGCGAGGTTTTAACGATTCTATCAATTTAGCAAACGTAATTATGAAAGGTTGGGAGATTTACTATAATTTTATAACTAAACATCAAGACATTATAATTCTTTTACAACTTGGGGGATATTCTTTAAGTGGAATATTGCGTTAAAAAATAATATAGAACAACCACCTAATATCCCTGCCGATATAACAAAAAGTGCACCCATACTAATAAAATCATCCAATTTTATTTGTTTTGCGAATAAAGCAATACCGACACCTATTGCATAAGTAAACGCAATAATAACAGATGTAGAGGCGATAATAAGATATTTCTGAAACTGTAAATCCAAAATATTCTTCTTTTTAGTTTCTTCATTCATCTTAATCGCTAAACACCCAGGCTATTAAAATTATTCCAATTATAACGGCAAGACCAGTCACTGGTAAACCAATTAAATACTCCTTGTTTAAAAGTATTGGTATGGTTCCAGTTATTCCAAACAAAGTTAGCAAGACACCAACAACACCCCATACAGTTTTATTTTTTTTAGCCATTCACTCTCTTTTTATTGCTATAATAAAGATTTTCTTCTTTTAAAGTGTTTCGTTTTTTCATTTTTTAGCACCCGTTTATTTTACAATGTACTCCACTCGCAGAGTTTAAAAATAGATTTCCCTTTGGAAAAATTTTTGAGGGAGATAGATTTATAAACTTGAATGTAAAGAAAAGAATAGAAAAAATTT
>CAYJSG010000086.1:0-3498 GCA_964372815.1 Candidatus Woesearchaeota archaeon | reverse complement strand
GCAACAATTTCTCTAATGCTAAATCTCCCACCCTGACAACTTTCTAAAATAGCTCGGTAATTACGCTCCAGAAAAGAGTGCATGCAGAGGTCATAACTCTTGGCTCTGAATTCGCAGCAAGAGGTTGCTATGCAACTCGTCTAATAACTATTGAACGGAATATTCTTTGATTATTCTATAAATATTTTTCTCGTAAAAACCAGAGTTTACTGAAAGTTTCAGCCAATGAATGAGAAATTAATTTGGTTCTATTTTTATAGAAACAGGAAGTTTGTTAAGCACATCGTTTAACTCTGATGCTCTCTTCTTAAAATTAAAGATACCTACTCCATATAACTGGTCATTGTCTTAGTACTTAAACAGAACAATATCTTTTGAGATATGATCTCCATAATCTTCACGAGGCTCACCTACAAAAATCTCTAAATAGTCTGCTTCTTCATCATAGTGCATTTCCATCTTTCTTGTCATGTTCTTACATATGCCTTACAAAGTAGGCTGTTAATACAAAACCATGATTGTTTAAATATTTAACTACGACTTGCAGATATCTTGCTTTTTCTTTTTTATTTTTGTAGTAATATTTAGTCTTATCATCTTTTAAGGAATCTGTAACTTTATCTGGCTTTTCTAAATTTTCTATTATTTTCTCTTTATGTGAAGCTATTTCTGGATGTCTTTTAACAATGTGATGCCAATTAAAATCAGTCATTCGTAATTTTCTTCTAGTGTTTGATTTATATTTTAAATATTGATAAAGTATATTAATAGATGATGGTGAAGGAGTGATAAATCCAAATGATGTTAGTATAGGAGCGTTATGGGATTATGTTGAGGAACATCCAAAACATTGGTTTGATAAATGGGTTTGGCCATAGATATTTAGAATAATTTACTTTGTTGAGATTTTAAAATATCGTCAAAAGATTTATTGAAGAGGGAAAGAATTTGATTTACAATTGGTTTTATTTGTTTTTCTATATAATGTTCATAATCTATTTTATGCTTTAGATTTTGTATTGGTTCGGGACCTGCTGTTGTTTGATAGTATTCTATTAAGTTTGAATCTAATTTTTCTAATTGTCTTGCTGCTTTTACATGAGGAGGAGTTGTTTTTGTATATTGTTCTAAAGATTTTCTTATAGACTTTCTGTAAATAAGTTCTTTATCTAAAGAGCCAGATTCAATTTTTTTGATGTATAATCTTACGAACGGGATAGGGTCTTCTTTGTGAAATATTTTTAGAAGTAATTCTTTTTGGAATTCTTGTGCTGCTTCGGTCCAATCACCACGGATGCTTTCCAAGCCTGTAATGTCTAGTTCTTCTTTGCCATTTTTTTCGATCAAACCCGCGTAACGTTTCTTAGCTGCTGTTTCTTGGCCCCTTAATTTTGGAATCATTAATGAAAGATATTGTTTTTCAAATTCTAATTCCAGATAAGAAATTCTATTATAATTTTTTTTAACAAAATTCTTGTAGAAATTATTTATATGTTCTTGGATTTTTATTCCTAGTTCATTTGCTTTATCTTTCTGAAGGTTTGTTTCTACAAAACTTGAATCTGTATCACTGTAAATGACTTTATAACCAAATTTTTCTATTTCTTGGGCTGTTAATTTTATTATAAATTGTCCGAAATGCGTAATTGCATTTGCTATTTCTAGATTGAAGAAACGACAGTTTGGAGATGCTAGAACTCCGAAGAAGGAATTTTGGATTATTTTTATTGCGTAGCTTGCTAACTCTCTTTTTTCTTTTTTTGCCTTTTCTCTGGCTTCATGTAATTTTGCTATTATTTCTGGGAGAATACCATTGGTATTTTTGAAATAAGCTTTATTTGGAGATTCTATTAGAGAATTTTTTTCTTTTTCTGATGGATTTTCTATGTATGATGCAGGGTCTATATTGAATGTTTTTATTATTGAGGGATATAGAGATTTAAAATCTAAAACAAGAACATTATTATAGACTCCTGATTTTGTTGATTGGACATAGCCTCCTTTTATCCTTTCTTCTTTATTACTGAATTTTGTTGTTGGACAAACTAGATTTTTTTCGCGGGCTTTTCTGATATATAAAGAGTCAAAAGCAGCTATTGAAGCAGTTAGTCTATCTAATGGAAGGCCTGTTAATTGTGAGCGTTCTATTGCTAAATCTATTATTTTTGTTTTTTCGAGTATTTTATAGACTAATTGGCAATCAACTAAATTGTAGTCTGCTAATCTTTGATGGGATTCTTGAGTGTTTTTTTTATATAAAGATTCTATTTCTTCGTGTCTTGATTTTCCTTTTATTAGTTTACCTTCTTTTAAAAGTGCTTGAGCAACATCTTCTAATTGATATGATTCAAATTTTGCATGTTTTATTGTTGGCGCTTCTTTTATGAAAGGATCTTTAATTAAATTTAAAGCGTCTAAAACCTGTCTGCCAGGAATATCAGCTGATGAAGCTCTGAAGAAATTTGATTCTATCCTGAGTCTGATATTATTGTTGTTTCTTCCAATATCAAGCGGTATTTTGTGTTTTTGGAAGAGCGATTTTAGGTAAATTAAATCGAAGTCTATAATGTTCCAGCCAGTTATTATGTCTGGGTCTATTTTTATTAATTCTTTTTTAAATTTTTCCAGACATTCTTCTTCTGTTTTACATGATATTGTGTTTTTTAGTTTATGTTGTGAAACAGCTAAAACTTTTCTTTCATTTTCTTTTTCTGTATAGAGGCCGATACAGAAAAGCTTTCCAGTTGATTTGTCTGATTCTATGTCTATTGAAACGATTTTTAATTTTGGTTTGTATTCTGTTTTTAAGGGTGTTATTTCAGAAGTGCTGTAAATGCAGTTTATTTTTTCTGAGCTTTCATAATCTCCTTCTATGTTAATTATCCCTAAAATGTTATTATCGTTTAAAAATCTTAAATGAGGTTTTATGTCTGCTTCATAGGTTTCTAGTTTGTGGATCGCCTGATATAATTTATTTATTTCTGGTTGTGTTTTAGCTGCGATTTTTATTACTTTTTCATTTCTGAAATTTGTGAGATTTGTTTCTTCTAATTTGCATTTTGTTAATAGTGGCTTTACTTTTTTTAGGTCTGATTCTTTTATGAAAAAATAGGGTTCTAATTTTTTTTGTGCTATGAAAGATTCGCCATTTTCTAATCTGCCGTATAATTGAATGATTGTTTCATTATTGAGCGTTTCATATGTTGGATATACTATGTAGGCTTTCATTTAACTTGTAATATGATTGGTTTTTTATATTTATGTGCTTTTATATTAGGAAAATATATCTCTTAATATTGCGTCTTGAACAATTCTATTTACGTATAAGTTCATTAGAGATTCTAGAACAGAATTTTTCTGGCTTTCTGATTGTCTCATACCTTATAGTTCATGATATCTGTTTAAATATATTATGATGTTATTTTATATAAACGCTTATATAGGTGGACTGCACCCATATAATCGGACACTAAGATAAGCAATAATCCCTATTTATAA
>CAYJSG010000085.1:0-3523 GCA_964372815.1 Candidatus Woesearchaeota archaeon | reverse complement strand
TTGCTGGTCTTTTTTTCTTCCATGATTCTATAAGGATTGATTTGTTATAAAAATTTAACTTTGAGCTATCTTCCATAATTCCTCAAAATATCTTTTTTGATTCTCCGCCATTCTTTCTTCTTCTATCAATACTGCAAAGGGTTCTTTTGTCCATAATTGTAAAACAACTTTATTTCCATATATTAATGTAGCTGTAGGTGACTCTAATTCTATCGGCATAAACTTATAATCGGCATAATTTAAAGTTTCTGGAATATTTTTTACTCTCTCTCGCTTGCTTTGTATTATTGTACAATATTTTCATAATGACTTTTTTCTTAATTCTTTGCCTATGCCAATCATCTATGAAAGCGGGCATTATCTCATAAGATGATCTGGAACTCCCATAGGCATAAAACTCTTTTATATTTGATCTTAGAATATTATTCATTACTGTCTTCATTCCTTCAATACCTTCATAAATCTCTACTCTAGGTCGTTTTATTCCTTTTATTTTTTGAAGGTTTTTAAGATTAGGCAATACTTTATCTATTTCAGCTTCTTTTTCTTTAAGTATTCTTTGCAGTTCATGGGGATCAGATGTAGTAAAATATTTTTTGTTACTTTTAACAGAATAAGATACTAAACCCAAGTCTATTAATCTTTCTAATATGTCATAAATTAAAGTTCTAGGTAAATTGCTTTTTAATGAAATATCACTGGCCGTGTCTTCCCCTAATTCGAGACATGCTAAATAAACTCTGGCTTCTTTCTCTGAAAGCCCAAATTTTTCAAGAGCCTTTATGATTTCTCTATTATTCTAGAAAACCCTTTCCCTTTTATCTAATTCAACAATCACAATTTTCTTATCTGAATAGTTTACCCTGTAGAGCGCACGATAATCTCCCACTCTAATTCTGAAAACACTATGATGCCCAACAACTGCTTTTGCATCATGTGGCACAGGGTTTTCTTTCGAAAGCCAATTAATCTTGTCCATGATTCTTGCAGCGATAAGTTTCTCTGCCTTTTTTAGAAATCGTTGAGGTTGCTTATCATACTCAATTGAGAAAGTCATATTTCAAGCTTTTTCCTTAAATCAGAGCTAGAGATAAGCTCGCCTCTTTTCTCATTTTCGTAGCTTTCCTCAAGCAATCTTCCCTCTTCTGCTGTAAGAAACATATCTTTATCAGGCATATTTTCCTTTATCGTTCGTATTTCTATTCTTATTTCCTTTAATTCTTTAAGAATTTCTTCGTTTCCGTTTACCATACTTTTCTTAAGAATAGTTACTATATAAAATTTTGCCCTCAGCCCGACTCTCGCCAGCCCTTCGGGACGTTGCACTCTGGCTCGGTGCTATCGCACTCACCTAACACGGGCTTTAAGGTTCCGTTCATTGCATTCACTCCACCAAAATCACTCGTTTATTTGATAAAGTTAGAATAGCTCGTGACTTCTCAAAGCCCGAGACGTTAGCTAAACACTATATTTGTTGAGATATTGGTTACATATGATATGACTTTTAAGATTGGCATTTTCTCAATTTTTCAGAAAAAGGAAGTAAAAAAGTTCATAGCTTTTGAGATTATAATGGAAAAGCGAGTTTATAATTCAATAAACCATACTCTTTTAAACTTCTTTTCATTCTTTCTTCCATGTTAATAAAAGAAGTGAAAGCTAGAAAAATCAAGGATTCAAGAAACGAGCCAACAATAGAAGTTTCTGTTAATAATCAAAAAGCTTCTTCTCCATCAGGGAAATCAACGGGCAAATACGAAACACAGCCGTATCATACATCAATAGACTGGAACATAAAAGCGATTAACAATTTAAAAATCCATTTTGAAATTAATTCTTTTAAAGACTTAGAAAAAGTCGAAAATTATATAATAAAGAAATTTAAAATAAAAAAGCCTCAATATTTTGGAGCTAATGCCTTATTTGCATTAGAATCGGCAATTTTAAAAGCATTGGCAAAATCAGAGAAGAAAGAACTCTGGCAGATTATTAATCAAAAAGCCAATAAAATTCCAATTCCGTTAGGAAACGCAATAGGCGGGGGTTTGCACTCTCACAATTCTCAAAAACCAGAATTTCAGGAATTTTTAATAATCCCAAAAACAAAATCCATAAATAAAAATTATAATATTATGAAAAAGACTTATCAGAAATTAAAATATATATTAAAATCAAATAAAATAAATGACGAAGGAGCTTTGGAAACAGCCCTGACTATAGAAGATATTTTATCTCTTTTATCGAAATTTAAGAATATAAAAATAGGAATTGATATCGCCGCCTCTTCATTCTATAAAAATAAACATTACACTTATAATAAAAAATCTATAATGGAAGAATATCAAATCTTTTATATTAATAATTTAATAAAAAATTACCATCTCTTTTATATAGAAGATCCCCTACATGAGGAAGACTTTAAAGGATTTGGTAAAATAAAAAAGTCCTCTTCTTATTTGGTAGCGGGAGATGATTTAACAGCCACTCAAATTCAAAGATTAAAAAGAGCAATAAGTTCAAAAGCAATTAATGCTATGATAATTAAACCAAACCAGAATGGCTCTTTAATAGAACTACAAAAAATCTTTAAAATTTGTAAAAAAAATAAGATTAAAACAATTTTATCTCATCGTTCAGGAGAAACTCTGGACAATTCTTTAGCAGATTATGCCGTCGCTTTTCAAGCAGATTATATAAAAACAGGCATTGAAACAAAATGGAGAGAAAATAAGTTAAAACGTTTAATTGAAATAGAGAAATATTTAAATAATTAATGTTCTTATCAGTAATATGACTTTAAGTAAAATTTTCAGTAAATATTCAGATTGGTCTTTGATATTTCTAAGGCTGGCAGTAGGAATTGTTTTTTTTGTTCATGGAATTGGCAAATTATTTAATATAGGTCCGGCAGCACTAGGGATAATAAATACTACTGGATTTTTTTCATCGTTAGGAATTCCAGCAGCAGGCTTTTTTGCGTGGGTTGTTGCAATTGTAGAAACTTTTGGAGGCTTGTTTATATTAATAGGGCTTCTTACCCGGCTTTCAGCTTTATTACTTGCAATTGATATGTTAGTTGCAATTACATTAGTTCATCTCAATAATGGATTCAATATTTCTAAAGGGGGCTATGAATTTACTCTAGTTTTGTTATTAAGTTGTATTGCCTTAATATTTAGCGGAGCAGGAAAAATTCTCGCTGTGGATAAAAGTGACAAGTAATTGCTAATTTCCAGTTCTCTTTTTAATTTATCTAGTATTTCATTTTAGGCAATCTTCTCTATATAACCTCTGCTAACATGCCATTTTGGCATCATATCGGAGATAAATTTCTGATATGATTATGTTCAGGCTGACGCCCTCCTTATCAGTCGGGGAAATTGAAAATTCTCTTTCCAACTCGCATTTGCATTTCTATTTTATATTTTTAATTACTTAAATGCAAATGCTTGCCTACACAAGATAGTGAGAAATTCCTAAATTCCCTATTTATTAGGCATTAGGTTTATTTTAAGCGATTTTA
>CAYJSG010000084.1:0-3659 GCA_964372815.1 Candidatus Woesearchaeota archaeon | reverse complement strand
ATTAATAATATAGAGAACTATTAGATAGCAGAAATGTTTAAGTATAATATTTCTAAATTATATTAACTAAAATGAGGATATTAGTAACTGGTGGAGCAGGATTTATTGGGAGTCATGTTGTTGATTTGTTAATTGAAAATAGATGCGAGGTTTTTATTATAGACAATTTATCTAGTGGGCTAACTAATAATTTGAATAAGAGAGCTAATTTTTATTGTTTGGATTTGAGTGATTATAACAAAATAAAGGACATATTTGAAAAAGATAAATTTGATGTTGTTTATCATTTAGCTGCGCAGATCGATGTAAGAAAAAGTGTTGAAGAGCCTGTTGAAGATGCCAAGATTAATATTTTAAATAGTTTAAACTTGCTGGAATTATGTAATAAATTTAGAGTTAGAAAATTCATTTTTTCTTCTAGTGGTGGAGCGATATATGGTGATAATGTTAAAGTGCCTAGTGTTGAAGGAGCGAGAGAAGAGCCTATTTCACCTTATGGGATCTCTAAATTAACTGTTGAAAAATATTTATATTTTTATAATAAGATTTATGGATTGAATTTTGTCTCTTTAAGATATGGTAATGTTTACGGACCAAGACAAAATTCCAAAGGAGAGGCAGGAGTTATTGCTATCTTTTTTGATAGAATGTTAGATAACAAAGAACCTATTATATTTGGAGGTGAGCAGACTAGAGATTTTGTTTATGTTGGAGATATTGCAAGAGCAAATTTAGCGGCTTTGGAGAAAGGAGAAGGAATTTTTAATGTTGGAACTGGAGTTGAAACTGATATTAATGAGCTTTTCATGAAGATTAATAAATTTTTTGGAGGTAAATTTATTCCAGAGTATAGAGAAAGAAAAAAGGGTGAGCAGATGAGAAGTTGCTTAAATTGTAATAAGATCGAAAAAGAACTTGGGTGGAAGGTAGGAACTGAATTGGATGAGGGTTTGAAAAGAACTTATGATTGGTTTTTGGAAAATAAAAAATGATTATATTGTATATTAGATAAACTTTTATACTATTAAAATTTTTTACATTAATGTCTAATATAGGAATCATTGGATTTGGCATTGTAGGGAAGGCTGTTGAATATGGTTTTAGAGGAGGGGATAATAAAATTAAATATTATGATAAATATAAAGAGAGCGATAATTTAAAAGATGTTGTTAATTTTTCGGAATTTATTTTTGTTTGTTTGCCTACTCCATATAAAGAAAATAGAATTGATTTGGGTATTATGGACGAGAATATTAAGGAAATTGTGGGATTTATTAAAGGAACGGAAAAAATAGTTGTAATTAAATCCAGTGTTGTTCCTGGGACAACTAGGAATTATGCTAATTTGTATAAGGATTGCAATTTTAGTTTTAATCCTGAATTTTTGACAGAAGCCAATTATTTAGAGGATTTTGTTAATTCGGATAGAATTGTTATTGGGTCTGATAATGATAAGATCAGATTGAGGGTTACTGATTTGTATAGGGATAGATTTCCCCATACACAAATTTTTCTTACTGATCTGACTTCTGCTGAAATGGTTAAATATATGGCTAATTGTTTTTTAGCTACTAAAGTTACTTTTGCTAATGAGATTTATGATTTATGTCTGAAATTAGAAATAAATTATGATGAGGTTAAGAAGATGGTTGCTGCTGATCAAAGAATAGGGGAGAGCCATTTAGATGTTACAACTGTTAGAGGTTTTGGTGGAAAGTGTTTTCCTAAAGATGTTGTTGCATTGATAGGCCTTTTTGAAGATTTGGGAGTAGATGCTTCTTTGTTAAAAACTGTTTGGAATAAAAATTTGGAAATTAGGAAAGTTAGAGATTGGGAGGATATTCCTTTTGTTAGGAGTAATTAATTTTTTTGTTTTTATAGAAAGAAGAAAATAGCCACAATAGTTTGTGAGGCGCGAAGCGCCGAACGCGCTCGGCGCTTATGTTCGGGCAGTTTTTTTACGATGGAGAAAGGGCTTGAAAAAGCTTGAAAAGGCGGTCAATATAATAAAAGTATAGGGGTTAAAATTATCATAGCAACATTTAAATAGTATTGTTAATAATAAGTTAATAACTATTAATAAAAGGTAAATAGTAAAATGGAGAGGAAGAAAACAGACGCTGAAATCTTGAAAATATTGCTAAAACAATTTACAATAAGATGGACTATTACTTTTTTGGCTAAAGAGATTTATATGAGCAGGGTAGGAATCTGGAAAGCTCTAAAAATATTGGAAACAAAGAAATTAATCTTTCTTTCGCCAATGGGAGAAGGAAAAACGAGTACATTTAGTATAAGTTTAAATTGGGAAAATCCGCTTTTAGAAAAAACTTTATCATTAATTTTAACCGAAGATGCTTTAAAAAATCAAAGATGGTTAAATGATTTTGCAGAACTTGAGAATAGAGTAGATTTTTTAATTATTTATGGAAGTATAATTCACTCTCCAAAAGAAGCTAATGATCTTGATATTTTAGGAGTAGTCTCTAATAAAAATAATTTTGTGCATATTGAAGAAACTATACAAAAAATACAAAAAATACAAATTAAAAAAATTCATTCAGAAAATTTTACACAAACCGAGTTTAAATCTGAAATTAAGAAACCAAATAAAGTGTTTATTGACAGTATAAAAAAAGGAGTTGTACTTTTTGGACAAGAAGAGTTTATTAAATTTATAAAGAATATATTAATAAAATGAATAAAGAAGTAAGAGATTGTTTTACAAATTCTTTGAAGGACGAGAAAAAAGGCAAAAAACATAAAGGTTTGCTTATTACTAAACCAGATAATAAAGTAGCGGAGGATTATATCAAAAAAGCTAGATTAAATTTGGAGCTTTGTGATTTTTATAAAGAGAAGGGATTTGATTATAAAATTCCAGAAGAATGGTTTTATATTCTTTATTATTGCGCTTTAGCAATTTTAGCTAAATTTGGAATTGAAAGTAGAAGTCAAAAATGCACTGCTTCTTTTTTGAAATATGCTAAAGACAATAGTCTTATAGATTATGATGATGAATTTATTGATAGAATAATAGTTTATAGAGCTAAAGAAGAAAAATCAGATGTTGATGAAAGAGAAACAGCAAGGTATGGTTCTTCTATAACTAGTAAGGAAGTTGAAAGCAAATATGAGAATATGATGTCTATTTGTAAAAGGGCAATTTTTCAAGCCGAGGAGATAATTTTTTCTGATAAAGAATTTAAGGTTCCAGAAGAATTATATAATTGATTCTGGATATTACAAAATCTTTAAGTAGATATGTTGAGCTTCTAGTTTTCTATTTAAAATTTTTAAAATTTAAAAAAATATAGTATTTTTTGGCGTATTTAGTTTGCCAAAAAATAGCCACAATAGTTTGTGAGGCGCGAAGCGCCGAACGCGCTCGGCGCTTATGTTCGGGCAGTTTTTTTACGATGGAGAAAGGGCTTGAAAAAGCTTGAAAAGGCGGTTAATAACGATTAGACGAAAATGACTTCTGCCGATTATTCTTGAATTAGAGATAGTTTGATAAACATGCACTCTTATTTTCTGTCGCTCCGCTTAAACTACTCTGGAAAACATTACGCCGTTCGGCATCTAATCTTGTTTAAGCGAAATTACCTCGCAAATGCGAAGAGAAATTTGTTTTACCCACCAAATAGAAGAAATTGTTA
>CAYJSG010000083.1:0-3680 GCA_964372815.1 Candidatus Woesearchaeota archaeon | reverse complement strand
CATGTCCATAAATCTGATGCAACGGAATTCCATATTCCTTACATTTTTCACTAACTAACTCTACTAAACTTCTCCATTGCTTTTTTAGTACTATTCTATTATCTCTAAAAGAGTCAAATCTTCCCATTAGCGCAATATCAATGCTCTCTCCATAATCTCCATATTCGTAAATTTCTCCTTCTTTATTTAGCAGTCCATTTCCAATTAGATAATCAAATTTACTTCCACAAGCTAAATTTCTTAAAAACCTATATCCAGTTCTGTGAATAACAATTTTATCCGGCATTTTTATCCTCAATATCCTCTAAAGCCTTTCTGAATTTTCTGACATGATTTGGTGTATAATTGTTCACAGGCACAATTCCTTTAGCTCTTTCAGCATTGGGAAATTTAGAATAATAAATCTCTTGCAGTTTAGAATAAGTCTGCCTTCCAATTTTACCATCAACTTCCAAACCATATTCTTTCTGAAATCTTTTAACAACTTCTTCGCTTTTTATTCCAATAATGCCGTCAGTTTTCAAGTCAGTTTTATATAATTCATTTAATTGTCTTTGTAATAAAGCGTTTCTTGGTGTTAAATGTCCCGCATTATAAGCTGCAACAGCCAAGGAAGGATCTCCATAAAAATCTAATTCTTCTTTAAATAATCTAGTCGTATATGCTTTATTTATATCCACATTAAACAAATTTTCTTTTATTTCATTAGAATTTTCTCCTAAACGAGGCAAATCACTATATCTTTCCTCCAAATCTTTAGCAGTTCTTGTTAATAACTGTCCTAATCCATAACTATAATCATTAAGATGCCTTTCGTATCTTTCAGCTCTTGCATTTCCATGCGATTCAATTTCAATAACTGCATTAACATAATCTTCCAAGTCATATTTTCCTTTCTTTTCCGTTTCCTCGCTACGAACTCTATTACACCCACCATTATAAGCCAAACCAGCTCCAGCTAACAATCCGGTTAAATCCCTTAAAAATTCTCTTCTTGTTTTTTCCATAATCTATCTTAAAATAATGGCTATTTAAATCTTTCTAATGTAACTACTTTTAAGTAAATTATATTCTAAAACATACACAATTCTGCATATTACTAGAAAATTTTATAGAAATCTAAACCGCTTCTTTCTTATATCTCCCAGCATACCAATCCCTGATAGAATAAACAAAATCGCTAACAAGATTAAAAAGTTCTGTAATATAATTTTCCTGCCGGTTACTAACATTTAATCCCACTCGCAGGTAATCATGGTGTAATCATGGTGTATTCTACTAATTATATAGGCAACTTTTTCCAGCTCATTTATAACGCCCTCTCGTACAAAATCAGGAATTTCTTCAAATATCCTATGTTCACGAGCATCACTATACGCCTTAGGCTTATTGTTTCTATCATAATATTCAGCACTATAATTTATTCCTAAATCCCCAAGATTTCTTTTCCATTCAACCTCTTTTCTGAATTTTCAAATTGCATTTCTCTTCTAGAAAATTCTATTTTTAAATCTTCCTAAATTCAAAACAAATACTATTTAAATTAAAAATTTCTATAAATAGAATGCAAGATTCCCTTAAAATAAAAGAAGTATACAACAAAAGAGCAAAAGTGTATGACAAGTTAATGTCAAAAATAAGATATCATTTAACTCTCAAAGCAATCCTGAATTCAATCGAGCTGGATATGCCAAAAAACTCTAAAATCCTGGATTTGGGCTGCGGTACAGGACTTGCCACACAAATTCTTTCAATTAGATATCCAAATTCAGAAATTCTAGGCTTGGATTATTCAGAAGAAATGCTAAAGCTCTATCAAGAAAGATTTTCACAAATAAGGACTATAATAGGCGATTTTAATCAGCAAAATAATTTTCAAACATATCCGGCAAAAAGACTAACTTCTTTTAAACCAGATTCATTCAATTTAATAGTCAGCACAGGAGCAGTATCTGAATATGGGGATATAGGAAGGGTAGTTCCTTTCATTCATGAACTTCTTAAAGAAGAGGGGTATTTTATCAATATAGGAATAAAAAGAAATATAATGAGTATAGTAACAGGAAAGCTATGGCATTACAAACCAGCTGGTAGAAAAAACCTAACAAAAATCTGTAAAAAAGCAGGCTTCCAGAAAATACAAAATATAAAAATTCCATGGAAAAATTTTCCAAACAATATAACAAAATTTGTAATAAAAGCTATTAAATAAATTTAAATACCCAGAAAAAGATAGACATATATTACTGTATAAAGTAAAACGTGTATGAAATGGATCAGCTATTTCTTTCATATGTAAGAACATTAGACAGTTAAAGAATTAAAAATGGAAAAATTTAGAAATCTGAAATTAAGCGAGAGTATCCTCAAGGCAATTGAAGAATCAAAATTCAAAGAGCCAAGTGAGATACAGGAAAAAACAATTCCTCTTATTTTAGAAGGAAAGGACGTTTTAGGTAGCTCTGCAACTGGCTCCGGAAAGACGCTTGCATTCGGAGCAGGCATCATTGATAAAATTAAGAAAGGTGGAGGAATACAAGCGTTAGTATTAGTTCCAACAAGAGAATTAGCTGAACAGGTTGCGAATACTCTTGTAATTTTCTCAAAGCATCATAAATTTAATATAGCAGAAGTTTATGGGGGAGTTTCTATTAATCCTCAAATTAAAGCCTTAGAAAGAGCAGATATTGTAGTTGGAACCCCTGGAAGAATTTTAGATCATTTAGATAGAAGAACCTTAAATTTAAAAGAAGTCAAATTCCTTGTTTTAGACGAAGCCGATAGAATGCTTGATATGGGCTTTATAAGGGATATTGAGAAAATAATTCGGGTTTGTCCGAAAGAGAGGCAAACGTTGCTTTTTTCCGCTACTATTTATCACGATATAGAAAGAATAGCTAAAAATTATATGAATAATCCAGTGACTGTTAAAGTCGAGTCTTATGTTGATCCATCTAAATTAAAGCAGGCATTTTACGACGTTCCACAAGACAAAAAATTTTCATTATTAGTAAAATTATTGAGAAAAGAAAGTAGTGGATTAATAATGGTATTTTGCAATACACGAAGGAATACTGACTTAGTTGTTAAAAATCTAAGTAGATATGAGGTACATGCCAGGGCCATTCATGGAGGACTAACTCAAAATAGAAGAAATTATGTATTAAGTTCATTCCATTCGCAGGAGACTTTAATATTAGTTTGTACTGATATCGCTGCCCGAGGTTTAGATATAAAAAATATTTCACACGTTTACAATTATGACATTCCAAAAAACAGCGTCGATTATATCCATAGAATCGGAAGAACAGCAAGAGCAGGAAAAGAAGGAATGGCTATTAGTCTGGTTTCCCCAAGAGATTATGAAAACTTTAGGATGGTAAATAGAGATAGTTCATTAAACATAACCAAAGAGATTTTACCTGAATTGGAATCTTTACCTGTTAGCTTTAAATCTTTTAATCAAGATAGGCCGGATAGATTCAGAAGAGGACGATCATCCAGCTCCCAACAAATTCATTCAAGAAAGAGCGGATTCTCACATAGATTCAAGTCGAATTCTTTTCGAAACAGATTTGCCAGGAACAGGTTTGTCAAAAAATCTATCAGAAATTATTAATCTTTCTTCTTATACAAATAATACAAAACAATATTTAATATAACTAATATTGCTACAATAA
>CAYJSG010000082.1:0-3692 GCA_964372815.1 Candidatus Woesearchaeota archaeon | reverse complement strand
CGCTATCAACCAAGGCATATAATCCTTTAATGCCTAAAAAATAGTTAGCATCATATTGAACAGCAAATCTATCGGCTAGAGAATGGTCTAAAAGACTTCTAATATCTCTACGCAATAACCTCTCCATCGAAATACGTTGATTTTTACTATGATGCTCTGGAATAATATTAATAAGTTTTCGTAATTGCAACATTTTATCAACATAAAATTTTTTTAATTTAGAATATCTAACAACCATAGAATTATTTTTATCGTTAAAAAGCTCTTCTAACCTCGTTCCTTCACATAATTTCCCTGCAATTTCTTCTCCAACTCTTCCAAAAAATTCATGTACTGCAATATCCTGTACACTATCATCAAAACCTTCTTCTTTTAACATTAAATAACGTAAAATATGTGAGGCCTCGTGAGCATAAACATGACCATTTCCAACATGAAAAGGACGGATAGTGATGCGCATTTGTAAAGGGTCAAAACGTGAATGATAATTTGCTTCAACAACTACATTAAAAAAATCCTCCTTTTCTCTCTTTTGACTTTTTGCCAATAAAGAGTATATAGCCTTAACATCACTAATTACCTCGTCCTCATCATATTTTATTTTATCTTCCCCTCTTGATAAAATTTCTCTCAAATATCATACATTATCAAGACTTCTAAATTAGTTTAAATATCCTTCGAAGTTACAACCGTAACCTTTAAAACCTCTTTCTTCTAAACACAAATATGCCCGAACTAGAATTAGAAAATATCGAAGAAGAAAAATCAGAGAAATCCAGCTGGATTAAAACAAAGCCAGCAGAATTGGAAAAAATTGTCATAGACTTAGCAAAGCAAAATAACTCTCCGGCAAAAATTGGATTAATTTTGAGGGATAAATATGGCATTCCTAAAGTCAAGCTACTAGGACAAAAAATAACAAGAATATTAAAAAAAGCAAAAATAGATTATATAACAGAAAAAAATATTATAGAAAAAAGAATAGTAAAAATAAAAGCCCATATAGAAAAAAATAAGTATGACCATACAGCCAAAAGAGCATCAATAAAGAAACTCTGGCATTTACACAATATCAATAAATACCTTTAAAACAGCAGATCTAAAAAAAGAGGATGTTAGAAAAAATAAAAACAGCAATAGAAAAAATTTCTTACTTATCAGAGAAAGAGAAAAAACCTATAAAAGTTATTTCTCACTTTGATACTGATGGAATTACTTCTGCTGCAATATTCTCAAAAACATTACAACGCTGGAAAAAACAATTTTCATTACAGATAGTTAAAAATTTAGACGAACAATTCATTAAATCTCTCCCAGAAAATCAAATAGTAATCTTTCTGGATTTAGCATCGGGCTCTTTTAATTATTTAAAAGAAAAAAAATCCCAGATATTCATTCTAGATCATCACGAGATATCACAAGATATTCCTCAAAATGTATTTATACTTAATCCTTTATTAGAAAATAATGAACCTATTTCAAGTGCAGCTATCTGCTATCTATTCGCAAAATCAATTTCTTCAGAAAATAAAGACCTGGCAGATTTAGCAGTTATAGGGATGGTCGGCGATGTATTGGATCAGAATCTCTCAAAGACTTATGACGAGATTCTAAAAGATGCGGAAACAATTGTTAAAAAAGGTCTTCTTGTTTATCCATCAACACGCTCTATAGACAAGGCCTTGGAATACTCGTCATCCCCATATATTCCAAGTGTAACGGGTTCATTCAAAGGAGTTATGGAGTTATTAAGAGAGGCAAATATACAAAAAAACAACGGTTCATATAAATCACTTTATGAATTAACAGAAAAAGAAATGTCAGATCTCGTGACAGCAATAATGTTAAGATGTATGGGGAAGATAGACTCGACAAAGTTAATAGGTAATATTTATCTAGTAAAATTTCACAACAAACTAGAGGATGCAAGAGAATTATCTGCTTTAATAAATGCCTGCAGTAGAATGGACCGCCCAGAAATATCTCTTGGTTTCTGTCTAGGCAATAAAATCCTGAAAGCAGAGGCGGAAAAAATATACATAAAATACAAGCAACATCTAATATCTGCTCTTCGTTATGTTGAAGAAGTAGAAAAAATTTCGGGAAAAAATTATACAATAATAAACGCAAAAGAAAAAATAAAAGATACAATTATTGGCACCGTTACATCAATAATATCTCGCTCTCCAACATATGAAGAAGGTACGATTATAATAGGGCTAGCTTACAATGAAGATAAAATAAAAGTTTCTGCCAGAATTACAGGCAAAGAAGGCCGAAATGTTCGAGAAGTTCTGTCAAAAGCCATTATCCCTATAGGGGGCGAGGTAGGAGGTCACCCAAAAGCGGCAGGGGGCCTAATCGAAAAAGCAAAAGAAGCCCAATTTCTCCAGGAATTAAAAAAAGTTCTTGATATTGAACTAGTTAAAGTGTAAAACAACCAACACAAATCTTTAAAAAAACACTTCTCCTAGCAAAAAAGTGCTATTCCAAAACAAAAAACCAAAAAGTAAATTTTTAAAAGTAAGTTGTCCTAGATGCTATAATCTTAAAATAATATTTGGAAAATCGTCTTCATTGACAAAATGCGATAAATGTAACAAGCTTCTAATCAAAACAACAGGAGGAAAAGCTAAAATAAAAGCAAAGGTTGTTCAGATATTATGGCATTGAAAGAAAGCGACTTAATAATAGGAATAGTAAAAAAAATTGAAAAAACTACAGTTTTTATAGAAATAGAGGGAAATGTAGAAGGAACATTAGTCTTTTCAGAAATAGCGGCAGGCAGGATTCGTAATTTAAGAGATTATATAGCTATAAATAAAAGAATTGTCTGTAAAGTCCTAAAAATAGAAAACAACCATATAGAACTAAGCCTAAGAAGAGTTACTGTAAAAGAAAGAGAGGAAGTATTGGAAAAAAACAAAAAACAAAAAAATATTATCAGTATGCTAAGAGCAATAACAAAAAACCCGGATTCAATAATTATCAAAATAAAAGAAAAATCAGATTTATTAGACTTCTTCGAAGAAGCTAAAGAAAACCCTGCTATTTTACAAAAATTCTTTACAAAACAAGAAGCAGAAAAGCTCTCCTTAATATTAAAAGAAAAAGCTGAAAAAGAAAAAATAGTCAAAAAAACATTCAAATTATTCTCGACTTCATCGACGGGCATAGAAGATATAAAAGAAATACTGAATATTCCAGAAGTTGAAATCCGCTATCTCGGTTCTTCTACTTTTTCAATAAATAAAAAAGCAACGAATTTTAAATCTGCCAATAAAAAACTTCTTTCTATTTTACAACAAATCGAACAAAAAGCCAAAAATAAACAAGCCCACTTTGAAATTAAAGAAAAATGATTGATCATTATCTCTCTTTTATAATAAAAAACGCAATTAGCACATTCTGACATACTCCAACCACTAAAGTGATTGGGTTCTAAAGTTGCTTGGTTTCACAAGCAGAGCTTCTTTAAGGGTATCAGTGTTCCCTTTCTGCAAATCACTTTCTTTGCAGAATTGATTTATGCCTTTTTGGTGCAAATAAGCGATATTGAAACCTGCGTTTGCACCAGCATCCTCAACTTTTCCACATTTTTTGCATTGGAAAAGATTTTTATATCTTTCTGAAGCTAACAGTAGATGAGCTTTTTCGAATAAAATAAACTTATCTAATAATTCATCTAATAT
>CAYJSG010000081.1:0-3705 GCA_964372815.1 Candidatus Woesearchaeota archaeon | reverse complement strand
ATTAATATTGGACTTTTAGGCCAGATATTTGCATTGATTACTCATATGCCTAAACGACTACCTATTGTATTCTCAGGCAATAAAAAGAGTAGTAATAAGGATAAATTTATAGTTATAATCGAAGTAATACTTCACTTAACTCTACCAATTGCTCTTGTTCTTACATATAATGTCGCTCCACAATTTGAATCAATAATTTATTCATTTATAATTCTTTTTTTTATGTTCATATTAGTAATTTTCTTTGTTCCTGCTAAAGAGAATATTAATGCAATATATTATATTGAGCTCAATCATATTAGTGAAAGGGAAAAAGGTATAAGAAAGTTAAATTTACCTTTTCATACGCATTTATGGATATTTTACGCATTGTTAGTAGTTATAGCAAACTTCATTATTCAATCTTGGATATATCGCTTTTTGTTATAAATATAAATTTCTATCTCGATGGCTTCCATTCCTTTAATCGGGATTTTCCTTTAAAATAAAGTGATAAACCTTCTAAGAAATATTGGGAAAAAACTTTAAAATATCCTTCATTTCTGAATCTCCTAGGAGAGTGATAAATAAAAAAATCGTTTAAATAAATTATTTTTCCAAATTTGCTCAATCTAGAGAATAAATCTCCATCTTCTCCCAAAACAATTTTTTCATTATACCCTTTTATCTTATTAAAAACTGATGCTCGAACAAATTGACATTCTCCGCGACCTAAAAATGAGCCCAATAGAATAGAAAATCTGACTAAATTATTAATAATAAAATGAAAAAATCTATCCTTCATAGTCTCTTCAGACCTATAAACTTTAAGTCTAGATGTAACGGCTACAACATTTTTATCTTTAAAAATTTGTTGCACTCTTCTAAAAAAAAGTACTTTTTTTGGTATAATAACATCTGCATCTGTATGAAATAATATCTCTCCTTTAGCAACGCTTGCGCCAGCATTTCGACCAATAGCAATATTTTGTTGCTTTCCTTTGATTGGCAAAACCACTTTATCAGCATATTTCTTAGCAATCTTTACAGTGTCATCAGAACTATTGCCATCTGAAACAATTACCTCAATTCCTAATTGTTTTTTTACGAAAACATATTGTTTTAAACTCTGTTTTAAATAATTGCCCTCGTTTTTAGTTGGAATTATAATACTTATATATTTTTTAAACATTTAATCACCATCCTCTATCTGTTTCTTTTAATTTAATAAACTTATAAACACCCAAGAATAATCCATGAATAAAATTAATAAAATAAACAGGTAAATAAATGTAACAAAAAAGAAAAATTAAAAACAAACGATATATATTTTTAGGGCTTCTTGTAGCAATTAAAGTTGCTGGTAAAAGGGGTAATAAAGAAAACAAAAGAAAAAGAAAAATCCCCATAGTTACATTTCCATTGATAAAATAATTTCCTATTTTATGTAACATCTTGGGTGCTTCCAACGCGACAATTGCAAAGATAAAAACGAAGGAAAGAGTTATAGGGTTTTTGAGATAAACCTTAAAATGTTTTAACGTGGCTTGGACATTTCCAGACACCCATCTTAATTTTTGTTTGTACCAGTCTTTAAATTTATATGGGAGATCACTAGCAACATCAAATATACTCTGTTCAACTTTCCATCCAAATTCATTTAATTTTAAAGCCATATCTATATCTTCTGTTATAGCATTAAGAGAGAATCCACCTGTTTGAACAAAAGCTTTCCTTCTTACGGCCATTGCTCCACCAGTAAGAGAAATAGTAGAATAAAGATTATGTGCTCCTAAAAATAAATAAAGATATCCCCAGTCTATTGCCTGCATTAATTGTAAAAAAGAGTTTCCAGAAGGAAAATATGCGCATCCCACGCTTCCAACTTTTTCATCCGACATTCTTATTCTTACATCACGAAATGCAGATTGATTGATTATCGTGTCTGCGTCAATAAAAAAAACAATTTCGCCCTTAGATAATTTAAAAGCTTTATTTAATGAAGCTACTTTTCCTAAATTTTTCTGATTATTTATTATTTTTATCTTGATATCCTTTGAGAGTTTATTTAGAATTTCAAGAGTTTTATCTTGACTACAATCATTAATTACAATTATTTCTGAATTTTTATACCTTAATCTGGAAATGGCTTGCAATACTTCACCTATATGTTCTTGTTCATTATGAGCAGGAATAATAAAAGAATAAAACTGCTTATCTCTGGACAAGGGCCTTTTCTTTAGATAATCGATCAGTAATAAACATGGAGCTAAAACTATTGATAAGATAAAGAATATAGAGAAAATAACCAAAGACATATTAATTCTTACCTCTCTCTAAATAATTGCATATCTTATTTCCAATCTTATAAACTCCATAAGTAATAAAATACGCAGCAGCTACATCTATAGAGTAATGTCTATGCATAATGAGAACAGTAAAGGCCATTATCAAAGATAAAATTAACATTATGCTTTTCAACCATTTATTTTTAAATATCAAATAACCGAGAAAAGGCATGGCTACATGTCCTGAGAAAAACACATCATTGCTTGAGAAGAAATTATTAAAAATCCAAGGAAGTTGCACAGCAATAGCCGTCTCTGGCGTCTTCAAATGCGTTAAAACAATAAATCCTGCTCTTACTATTGTAAGCATACTAAACATTATAAGATAATAATAATATCTTCCAGGATAATATATTAAAGGAAAAAGATATACAAAAAAAGAAATTATTAAAAACACTCCGCCGAATACAAAATTCAAATCTATTGGGGAGAAATTATCTAAAATTAAATCAGGAGATGAAACAAATCCTTCTCCAGCTCTAGTTACATACGAACCTGAGACATCAAAAATAATAAGAGAAATAATAAAAAGCAATATGGCAACAAATAACTTTACTTTGTTTCTCAAAAGTTCAGAATACCATCTTCTAAATAAATTGGTTTTTTTCATTCTTATTCCTTAAATATAAATCCTCCAATTTTATAAACTCCATAAGTAATAAAATACGCAGCAGCTACATCTATAGAGTAATGCTGATGCATTAACAATGCCGTAGCTCCAAGAACAATTGAAGAAATCAGCATAAAGCTTTTTATTTTCTCATTTTTAGCAATCAAATAACCGAGAAAAGGTAAACCTACGGCTCCAGCAAAAAACTGCCTATTTGAAAAAGCAAAGAAGTCATAAATGTAAGGTGTCAAACTTATTGGAACTGCGCTCAATGGTGCCTTCAAATGCGTTAATATAAGAAATCCTGCTCTTATTGCTATAAAAACACTGAACATTCCTAAAACATAATGTATTCTCTTAGGCTCAACTAAAAAAGGATAAGCAAAAAATATCACCGATACTGCAATAAAAAGCCAAACATAAATAAAACTCAAATCAATGGCAGGTATATGATCCAGTATAAGGTCTGTTGGTTGCGCAACTCCTGCTTTTTCTGCATAAGTCCCGGATAAATAATTAAGCACAAGAGCAAGAATCAAGATAAAAACAGAAAGGCAAATATCTCTCTTGTGAATATAAATATCTTTCTTCCATGCTTTGACCTTCTCTTCTAAATTAAAACTCACTTCTTGTCAAAGAAAGCTCAATTTAAAAAACATCCTAGTCTTGAATAAATAGTATTTTTAAACACGCTTTTCTATTTAATCTTATTATGATATCCAGTGCAATAATAACAGAAATTGCTATAAAATTATCTCCTTTTTCTTT
>CAYJSG010000080.1:0-3837 GCA_964372815.1 Candidatus Woesearchaeota archaeon | reverse complement strand
TTATTAATACATTTGTTTCTAATTCTGGGATAGTGGAAACTACCATTTTAGCTGTTTTTAGTGGAAGTTCTTCTAATAATTCTAAATCTTCTGCGTCTCCATAGCGGCAATCTATCCCTTGTTTTACTAAGAAGTTTATTGTTTCTGGATTGAAGTCTATTACTAGAAATTTTTTCTTTATTTTTTGGAATGATTTTACCAAACTATAACCTATTCTATTATAGCCGAATAGAACTATGTCATATTCTTGATCAATATGAAATTTTCCTTCGTCTAATTTTTTTCCTTTTCTTTCAAAGATTCTTAGATAATTTGATAATAAGTTGTATAGATGGTGTGCATGCATTATCATATAGGTAGAGCCAGCCATAGTAATTAAGCCTATAATTGTGATTATTCCGATTATTTGTTGAGGAAGCTGTGATGATGCAGTTCCTGCGGCAATTATAATAAATGAAAACTCACTTATTTGTGAGACAGTTAATCCTGCTAGGAAACTTGTTCTTTTTTTATAGCCCAATGTTCCCATAAGAATCATCATTATTATTGGATTTCCTATTAGAATAAGTAAAGATAAAATTATTATTGGAAAAAAATGTTGACTTATTGATACAAATTTCATTTGAGAACCTAGGAATATAAAGAAAATTAATAGAAAAAAATCTCTTAGCGGCTTTATTTTTGCATTTATTTCAAATCTATATGGAGAGAGCGATAAAGTTACGCCTGCAATTAATGCTCCGATTTCTATAGAGAAATTTATAATTGAAAATAAAACAGAAATTGCTAATAGCCAACTTATTGAAAATAACAAAAGAAGTTCTTGTGATTTAGCGATAGAACTTGTGATTTTTGGAAGAATATATACTGAAATTAAAATTAGAAAAGAAGTTGCAATAGTTCCCGAAATAATTGTTTTTAGTGTAACTAGTGAGACATTTTGATTGTTTGAGACTGTTGATATTATTATTAAAATTAGGATTGCTATTATATCTTGAACTATCAAAAAACCAGTTGCAATCCTTCCATATAAACTTTCTGTATCTCCTTTATCTGAAAGTAATTTAATTACTATAATTGTACTGCTGAAGGAGATAGCAATTGCAAGATAAGCTGCTTGTATTGGAGAAAAACCTAAAGAGCTTACTATGATAAATCCTATAGTGAAAGTGAATATTATTTGCCCTATTCCTGTTATTAACGCCACTTTTCCTATTTCTTTTATGACTTTTGGGTTTAGGTTTAAGCCTACCATAAAAAGAAGCAAGGCTATACCTAATTGAGAGAAGGTAGTTATTGTTGCGATTGATTGATTAATGTTTAGGAAGTATGGACCAATGATTATGCCTGCGATTATATAACTGATAATCAATGGTTGTTTTAGAATTCTCATTATTATAGAGATTAAAAGGGCTACAATTACAATTAGGCTTAACTCTATGAAAAAATTATCAATTACCATCTTTTTTATAATTAAAATAGCGATATATTTAAAAGTTGGGTTTTTTAGTAGTAAAATGCATAAATTTATATTAGCATTTTCTTTGTAATATTATGCTTAGAAAAACTCATTTAGCCATAGGATTAGCAGTAATGCTTTATTTTTTGCCTCATGTTAATAATAAAGTTATATTTATTCCTGTTTTATTAATTTCCAGTTTATTGCCTGATATAGATTCCGGATTTTCTTTTTTCGGGAAAAGATTCGTTGCTAGGCCTATACAAATGATAAGTTCGCATAGAGGATTTTTTCATAGTTATACATTTTGTGCTTTGGTATCTATTTTATTGGCTTTTTTTTATCCGGTTTTTGCTCTGCCTTTCTTTTTGGGATATAGCTTTCATTTATTGGCTGATAGTTTTACTATAAATGGGATTAAGCCTTTTTGGCCCTTTAGGTTTAGTTCATCTGGAAATGTTAGAGTGGGGGGAAGAATAGAATATGTGGTCTTCTTTGTTTTTGTTATCTTAGACGTTTTTTTACTTTTGTTTTTGTTCATTTGAGATTAGAGAAGTTTTTTAAAAAAATGCAAACTTTTTTATATTATGATTTATTTAAATAAAGATGATAGGATGGGTTATATTGGGAATTTTGTTGTTTATTATAGTTATATTTATTTTTAAATATCAGAATTATCAGGCGTCCTTCGCTAATTTTTCTATAGGAGTAATTATAACATTTTTAATTGCTAGTATTGGATACGTTTTTATTGTTAGTAATGTTGATTTGACAAGTTTTGATGGAATTGTAGACTTTGGAAAAGCATATTTCTCATGGTTAGGTGGAATTTTCAAAAATATTGGAGGAACTGTAGGTTATGCTATTAATCAGGCGTGGGGGGTGAACGTAACTAACGTATCTGGATAATGAAACTAACAATAATTTTAATCAAGTTTTTTTTTGTAAGTGCTTTATTTATAATTAGTAATAATAATCTACATTTGGCTGTTGATTCTGAGAGGCAGACTTTTTTTGATATTTCTGTATCATGGATGCATGAGCTGTTTGATAATGCAAGGGTATTAGTTGGATATGTGGTTAAGTCTGAGTGGCTGCCTAATGTGAGTCAGAGTTATGTTGAAGGCAGTTAAAATAGTCTATTCATATTTATCAAATAATCTTCTTTCTAGAAGAGAGGAAATGATGCCGCTTGAGTTTCTTCCCCTAGACCTTATTAGATTAGTAAGCATAGTTAAACCGGAAGCTCCAGCAAGAGTTATCATTGGGTAGCTAATAATTGGCCATGTATAAGCATAGGATAATGTTGTAATGCCTATTAATCCAGTATATATTGTTGTATTTGCTATGTGTTTATAGAATTCAAAAACTCTCTGAATTCCTTCTTTGACTTTAGGGTTTGCTATAAAAAATTCGCTCAACATACTTCTAGCTTCTTCCTCTTTACTCTGTAAAAATTTTTGTTGATATTTTATACTTTCATTAGGTATATGAAGATTTAAGACGGAGTATGGCCCAATAGCTATAAATGGTATGCCCAATAAAAAAATTTTTAATGCTCCCCTCGTTTCTTTTTCGAACATAACTTTCTTATTTCTTTCACAAGATTTATATTCAATACGACTGATTAAACTAGAGGGAGATTGTTCTTCTTCAAATAATTTTGTTATATCTTCTTTGATTGATAATCCAATTTTTTTTACTACCTTTGATTTTTCTTTCCATTCTTTTTTTTGTTTAGAATTTATTATTGCTTTAATTAAGCCATTATGCCCAATATATTCTAAAGATTCAATTATTAAGTTTGATTTTGCTATTATATAATCCATAAGTTTTTCTCTTAGATTTTTATCAACCATTAATGAAGGAGGCTCTGATGTAAATTTAAATGGTATTACTCTAGCAATTTTTTCAAGAGTACTTTCCTCTTCGGTTATGTAGTAATATCCGTCTTTTATTTCTCTTTTATGAAATGTAGTGTTGTAATGACAATTTATCCTGACTTTTTTTGATGAAACGGAAATACTCATTCCAGTATCTAATTTTTGCTCTGGTTTAATCTCTTGTAAATTCCCGCTTAAGAAGAAGTAGAATTTATCGTTATTTCTATGTAACAAGGTTAATCTATATTGTTCATTATCTTCTCTGTTCCATCTATCAAGTAATTCATCAATATTATCTGGTATGATGTTTCTAATTAAATTTTGCATAATTAGTCTTTTTATTGGTAATATATAAACATTTTGTTAGTGTATTTTTAGAGTGCAGAAGATTTTTATACAGAGGAATTTTATCTGAAAGATGCCACTATAGCTCAGCGGTAGAGCGCATGCTTGGTAAGCATGAGGTCCCGGGTTCAAATCCCGGTAGTGGCTTTA
>CAYJSG010000079.1:1691-3859 GCA_964372815.1 Candidatus Woesearchaeota archaeon | reverse complement strand
AAACATAACTATACACCTTCAGATAATTCGGGGCTATTAATAAGACTTTCATTTTCTGAGATTATCTATTATAGTTTTAAATATCATTACTATAATAAATATAAGACTAACAGCAGCGGGCCAGGTCAAAGTTCCATCGATTATTTTATCAATCATTTTTCTTCCTTTTTTGGATAAAATATTTAATTAACAATAGTTTAAATAATTAACTATAGATTTTGTGTTTGGACGGAATATTATTTCTGTATAACACAATTATAATTTTTTACAGATAAGTTTAAATATCAGTTATACTTGTATAACTCATGGAGAAAGCAAATGTTAAGGTTAAGAAATGGGGAAATTCTTTTGGAGTAATACTTCCATCAGATATAGTTAGATCTCAAAATTTAAGAAAGGGTTCAGAGTTAGAGATTTTAATAAATCTAAAAAACAAAACAAAAGTAAAGGATATTTTTGGAATTCTAAAGGGTAAGCTAACGAGAGATACAGATGATTTATTAAGAGAAGTAGATAGAGATTTTGAAGGAAGATGAAAAGCTATTTCTTTGATACGTACGCTATAATTGAGTTAATTAAGGGTAATCAAAAATATGAATTTGTTAAATATCAAACTATAATAACGAGTGTTATGAATATAGCAGAAGTTTATTATGCTTTACTTTTAGAAAATTCAATCGAAATAGTAGAATCAATAATAAAAAAACTAAATATGGAATTTATAGTTATTAGCCCAGAAATTGCAGTTGAGTCTGCAAAATTAAGGTACAAATACAAAAAACTATCTTTATCTTATATTGATTGTGTTGGTTATGTTCTAGCTTTAAATAACAATTTAACTTTTTTAACGGGTGATAAAGATTTTAAAAATCTGGAGAATGTTGAATTTGTTCCAAAAGGATAACAGATAGTAGTTAATAACTCACAACATCTATTACATTTTTATATTATTTATATTATTTAAATTATCATCAATTCACGCAAAAAAAGATGAAGAAACTAGAATTATGGATACAATAGATAAATGTCATACACTAAATATTACAAAAGAAATAACGATAAAAGCGGGATATATTGAAAAATCTCTTAAGAATAGTGGAAATCAGACAGGAATTATTGATTCACTAATTTCTGCAACAGCTATTATAAATAATAAAGCTATTATAACAAGGAACATTAAACATTTTGAGAAAGTTTCAGAATTAAGAGTTGAGGGTTATTAATCATCTCCACCTTACCTCAACATCATCAGTTCTCTGTCTTGGCTGAATGTCTAATTTATTAAAATTTTTCGGATTAACTTTAATTCCTATGACCTCTAAAGAAATTTAATATACTTTTTTCAGTCCAAATGATATATATAACTATTATAAGTACGATTACAGATAATATCAAAAAAATATTTTTAAAGATTCTCTCTTTAAGCGACATAACACAAACCCCCTCTTTCCCATATTCACTCTTGCACTCAAAATCGCAAGAGTAAGATTCTCCTTTTTCTTTAATTTTTGGTTCTAAACAAGATTGATTGTTACAATTTTGTAAGCCATCTAAACAATCAATTACCTTTTGTACCCCACAATATCCCGCAATATTGCAAATATCAGAACCACATTCAACATTGACATTACACTTTGCACCATCATTTAAACAGATTTTTCCATTACATAACTTGCAAACTTCTACTTCTTCTTTAATTTTTTCAATCCTAACATCTAATTCTTCATTAAACAAATAAGTTATTCTTATATTATCGACACTTGAATTTCCCCAACGTATTCCTGAAGTAACTGTATTTACTACCGTTCGAGTTTCAAGAGACCCTATGTTGTAGGACTCTTCTTGAGGATAAAAACCACCTCCAGGATGACTTACATCATAATTAACTTTAATTGAAAGATTAAAAGGAATTTTATTTTTCAAATCAAATGATACTCTTTCCTGAGCTCCAACTATATTTTTTATTTCTATAGGATTTTGATATGCGTTTCCTTGAATATCATATAAAACCTGAACGAATTCGTCAGTTTTTTTTAATTCCTTATATTGACAATCCAAAGAGGTGTTTTGTGCTAAAGTCAGCCCTATGAAAAGAATACAAAAAACAATTAATAAAATATTAAATTTCATCTTAAAACAAAATCCTCCAGAGAACAAACGAAATTATG
>CAYJSG010000079.1:0-1681 GCA_964372815.1 Candidatus Woesearchaeota archaeon | reverse complement strand
TTAAAAACATTCTTGAAGAGTCATCTAAAAATTCTAATTGTAATATTTCATATATTGCAGCTGGAACTTACTTCCTCGCATTAACTGGAAAAGATTTCAAAGAAATTAAATCAGAAATTCAAAAAGTATTACATGGCATTGAAAAACTAGCTAAAAAAGAACATTGTTTTTTTGAGGTGCAGAAATAAAATATATTTCCAACAATAATGAATCTTTTTGCCTCATGATTTAGAAAAGATATTATAAGACAATGGATTTAAAATTTATGAAGATAAAAAACATAATTTAAAGACTGCTTAAATTTCATCTTAAAACAAAATCCTCCAGAGAACAAACGAAATTATGGTCCATAAACCAATAGCAATCAAAGTTTTATATAGTTTTATTCTTATTTCTGCTTTTTTTATCTCATCAGCAAGGTCTATAACTATTACTTCAATTTCACTTTTTTTGTGAACCCCCAGTTTAACGATGATTTCTTTAGAAAGTTTATCCCTACTTTTCTTAGAAATTTTACCCCCTCTCCATTTTTCATAAACTTCTATCAAATATTTAGAGCCTTCATTTTTACCATAAATATCTACTGCTGTTTTATCTATATAAGTTTTTATTTGCTCAAAGGTTAATATCCGTTTAGGATCTTCTGATAAATCAACTTCACTCTTTATTTTCTTATATACTAAATATTTGTGATGATAATCAAAATCATAGTAATCTATTAACCTATCAACCTCTTCGAGTTCTCCTGTTTCTAAATTTGACTTTAGCTTTTCTTTAAGTTCAAGATGTTTTATCTCATCCTCTAATTCTTCTTCATTTCTAAAAGTTGGTATTTCTTTTAGTAATTTCTGCTTTTCGGTTTTTGATATTCCTGCTGAATTTATTAACCGAATCATTTGTTTTTCTGAAACAAAGGACTCTGGCAATTGTAAGTTTTTTCCGATTTCTTTTTTAAGTTCTTGATTTGTTTCAATTCTTTGAAGTTTTCTCCAATAATTCTCATTCCATAAATAAATTCCTTTTTGTCTTGTATAATTCATCCATTTATTAATGTCTTTCAAACCAATAATAGCCAAGACAAGCTTCTCTGCTCCTATAGCATTGCCATCTTCTATTAAATCTTGGATGGTTTCTTCCATCTTTGTGTCAGGAAATTTTGCATAGTCTTTACATTGTACAAGAATTTTTAAATCTTCTTTTTCTGCTAAAACGTCTTGTTCTGACTTTTGCCCGCTTTCTTTATTTGTAAAAACATTTAATTCTACATTGAAACCAATTCTATTAAACATATCTGCAACTAATCGTTCAAAACTAGTTCCCGGTCTGTCTTTTCGTTCATTCATTTTCGTCTCCATCAATATTTACATTCTGAACATTCCCGCATTTTCTACACAAGAGTTTTTTATCTTTTCTTCTAATATAAACAAAAGAGGAACCACATTTATTACATCTAAAACTCTCTTCATCTTCTCGAACATATTTTTTTAAAAATTTATTTAGAGTAGCGATTTCTTCATTTATCTTATCCATTCTATTCAAAATCTCTTTATCCGCGTTCATTTTGTGTGTATTAAGATAACACACACAATTTATAAATGTTTCTATTGATCTTAAATCATTACTATTTTATCTCCATCTCACCTCTACCTGATCTGTTCTCTCTCTTGGATTAATATCAAGC
>CAYJSG010000078.1:0-3916 GCA_964372815.1 Candidatus Woesearchaeota archaeon | reverse complement strand
AGATGAAAAGTTAGCGAGAGCTGTGTTACAAATTAGGAATCATGCAACACAGCATTTATCACATTATCTCCGTAATCTTAATTTTTTAATTAATTCGTCAGTTTTTCTAATTCCAGATTCGTATGAACCCCACTTAATATAACCTTTATTATATGCCTGTTTTAGCAATTCTTTTTGGGAATTTAACCTTTTTATCTCAACTAGAGCCTCATCATTACTAATACCCTTCTTTATTCTCTCTTTAACAATTCCTATTCTTTTCTCGTGTAATACAACTGCTCTTTTTAACTGCATCTTCCTTAATCTAAAGATAATTATGATTAAAACTAAAATAATAAGAACAATAATAATCCAAATTATATACCTAAATGCCCTTTCAACCTCTTTTCCAATACTGAATAAATCAGAAGCAGTCGCAACAGTCAGATCATATTTAGCTCTAACAACAACAACATAATCTCCGCTGGAGATATCTGAAGGCAGTTTTATTGTCTTAGAAAACGACGCTTGTGTCTCTACAGCAACAATATCTGCCAGGCTAGTAATAACATTTCCATAAAAATCTTTTATATCATATTCTACATCAACATCTACTCTCCCGATCTCACCTAAATTAAGCAAAGTTACCTGAAAGAATAAATCGTCTCCAGGTTTCAGGAACTTATATCTCGCCGGGATATTAACGCTTACATCAAATAAAGCCTTCTTTGTTCTGACTTCATAAACAATAGGCAATTCTTTTTGGCTATATTGAGTTCTAAATTTAACTATTCCTGTATATACATCTGCCTTAATGTCCTCTGTTGCAACAAAAGTCAAAAATATAGTTTTCTCACTCTTCGCAGGAATATCAAATCTCGCATCAGAAATAAAAACCATTCCTTCTAGATTTGTAGATACAATAAAATTCAAAGAAACATCGTTAGGATTTGTTATTGTAACAGATTTCTTGAAACTCTCCCCAGTCTTTGTGCTAACCTTGACTAAAGCCTGATCAATAAAGAAATCATAAACAACCTCCCCGGTCACTGGAACCCTGGTAACACCTCCACCTCCACCGCCGCCTCCAACTGCTGGAGCCGCTTCTTCAGCGCCAGGACTATAAGCCTCTACAATTAATGTAACAGTTCCATCAGAGCTTCCAGCAGCATTTATCTTAGAAAGTTTCAAATAATAATTATAAACAAAAATATTTCCTATTATAATAAAACAAGAAACAATTATAATTACAATAAGAAAAATTCTAAATCCTTTATTAAAACCTCTTCTCATCATATTCACTATGATCCTATATTTAAAAAATCACCGCTTTATCAATTTTTCAAAAAAATTAAAGAATAAATAGAATTATTCACTTAAACCAACAATCTTAAAAGTTACATTTCCGCTATAAAATCTCTCACTAACATTAAAAGCAATAACACTAAATGAAATTTTTTTTCTTTCTCCAGCTTCTGCTTTAATCTTATTCTCAAAATGCATTAACTGCTCTATATCTCCCTCGACATTAATCAAAACCTCAACAGGAAAAGAATTCTTGTTCTCAAAAATTATGTTCCTGGTAGAACTTCCATCAAGCTGAATATTGCCAAAAGTTAAGGCAGTTCCATTTAAATCAAATCCAGAAATGTCCGTAACATTCACACTAGCATAAAAACTCTCCTCATAAATTCCTCTATCAGAAAAATAAATTCCAGCTATAGAGACAAAAAATAATAAAATAGAAAAAGTAAGCATAAAATAAGCTAGCTTTTCCATCCTCTCCTCCTAATTATTCCAGCTTTCAGATTTCTTCTTTTACTCCAGACGATAATACCTATTATTAAAACAACAAATATAAACCCTCCTATAATTACTCCAATAATAACAAAATTCAAACCAATCTTATAAACTAATAATCTTCCATGTGATACAGTTTGTTTTCCTGAATAACTCACTATAACATCGCTGTCATACTCTCCATTTAAATTAGTCGTATCCAAAAATCCTACTAAAGTTTCTTCTCCCCAAGCAAGCAGTCTTTTAGAAGGAGTTCTAAATATGTAATTATAACTAGAATTTGAAATATTTATATCTGCATAAACATCTTCTATATCACCATTCCATCTACTTTGAATTCCAACGACAAATTTTTGTATTCCTGTTTGAGGCAATTTATCAGTGAAATTAGTAATATTAACAAATAAATATCCTATTCTAAAAGTCTGATTAGTTTTAACCGTTTCTCCATAATTCAAAATAGCTTCAGCCATATAATTTCCAGGTTTAAATCCACTAGTATTTAACGGCCTCCTAAAATCTCTGTCACTTCCACTTTCCATATCAACTGGCTCAAATGACATATGAGAAACAAAATCAGATTTATCAGTATAAAAATTAATATTTAAGTTAACTGTTAACTTCTCTTTTCCTCTATTATATATTTTGGCAAAAACAGGGATTAGACTATCTATATTCCCATCAGAAACCTGTAATCCTACTTCTGCATATTTTCCAGGGTATGGAACAGCAATTATAATTGTGCCTCTTATTTCAACAGCAGTGGCTATAAAACCTATCTCAACTGGTTTCTCTCTTGCTACTATAGAAATCCTATTATCCCCTGGCTTATCAATCTTTTCAGGCAATTTTAATCTGACATCAACTCCACCAGAGCCAACTATTTTATTTTCACTCAATTTGGCATATTCTGCCAATAACCCTCCAGCATAAATCTCTATCTCTCTTTCAGGATCATCAGAAATAACATTAAAATGGAATTCATATTCCTGATTAGGAATAAAATCAACTTTAGCAATAGCAGGAGAAATACCTAAAGAGGCATAAGCTGAACTTGAATAAAATACCAACAACATAACTAACAAAAACCCTCTTTTGAATATCATAAAATAAAATAACAACCTGAATATTTAAACATTCTCAAAGATTAAGGCACGAGTGTAGTGTCTCCCGTAGCTGTTACAACAGCAGTTAAAGCTCCTGTCCTAGAGTCAGAAGGAATTGTTAAATTAAAATCAATTCTTACAGTATCTTTATTGTCTATGTATTGAAATATATTACAAAATAGCGTCGTGGTTGTATTTACTTCATAATGTCTATCAACATTCAGGCCAACGTTAGCTCCTGTACTAGAAATTCCAGTTCCATTCATGCAGCTATCTGCCTCTTGATTACTAACGTTCCACTGGAAAAATGGGCTTGTTCCCCCAATAAATGTGGCGGCAGTTTTTGAAGAGCTTAAATTCAAAGTGAGATTAACATTACCTATATTCTGTAATCTCAATCCTCCTGCTGTTTGTAACGTCCAGTTTCCTCCTGTTACATTGCTTGTAGCATAACTATTCAATTGGGCTGTTGTAGCTCCGCTATTAACTCTTCCAGAACCCCAGTTAATAACATTAGTTGTAAAATTAATAACTGCAAACGTCTCAACTGTTAAGTTAACATCTGCCGTACTTGTTGTAGTAGCATATCCTGAAATTCCTTTAGATAACTTCTCAACAAAAAAGTAAGTAGAAACCACTGCCACAACTGCAACAGCAATAGATAAAATAGCCAAAACTAAAAGTAATCTATCCTTTTCCATTATTACCTCCCACATAAGAAGACTCGACAACTAATTCTAAATTGCCTTTATCAGTTTTTTCAATTTGTTTAATATTCTTCAAATTATATTTCCCGGGATCTCCAGAGAACTTAACTCCGAAAAAACTAACACTGATTATTAAAGATAAAATAAAGAGCAATATTGCTATAGCATACAAAAATGCAATTGTTTTATTCTTTCTCATTTTTCCTCTTTTCCTCTTTTATTAAATCAAAAGCATATATAAATATTTTCATGTTCTACTTTCTCCTGTTTTATTTCCTCAAATACCACCACAACAATATAGCATTTAAAACAATAAGCAAAACA
>CAYJSG010000077.1:1924-3933 GCA_964372815.1 Candidatus Woesearchaeota archaeon | reverse complement strand
TGAAGTCAGAAGCCATAACCTCAACATGAGTATGTTAGGTTATGGTAGTTCACTTTATGTACCATGGATTCAAGATAAAATATATAGATTAGCTAAAAAAATAGTTATAAAAACAATCAAAGATTATAATATGTTCAGAAGTGTTGGTAGGATTATTAAAGCCAATGCGTATTGTAGTATTGTGAAAAGAGAGATTGGAGTCTATAACAAAGTTTATAATATTTGGAATGGAAAAAAACGTTATGGTTCAGACATAGATCTGGCTGTAATTGCCGAACAAGGATTTAAAGCTCCTAAATCTTGGCATTATATAAAAAGCTTTAGAAATTGGTATGATGAATTTACTATATGTAAAATTGATGATTATATGGATGAACTTCAAAAAATGAAAGACACGTCATTACATCCTATTAATTTTATTGTTATGATTCCTGGAATAAATAACTTAAAAGATTCTAGAAAACATATCGGATTTGATGGAGATTATTCTAGGAAAAAGGGTTATAAAGTGGAGACTTGGTATATAAATAAGAGGGCTTTTCGGAGAACAAAATGAGTAAAGTTATTCCAACAATATTTGCAAGAAATAAAAAAGAATTTAAAGATAGATTTAGAAAATTGATAAGGCTAAAGAGAAATTTACAGATTGATTTTATGGACGGGAAATTTGTTAAGATAAGGGGAATTGATGTGGGGGATTTGCCAGATTTAAGAAAATATAAAATTAGATTTGAGGCGCATTTAATGTGTGCTGAGCCTGTTAAATATGCTCGAGAATTGAAGAAAAAAGGTTTTAGAAAAGTCATATTTCATTATGAGGCTCTTGATAACAAGGATAAAGTATTGGGATTAGTTTATTATATTAGAGCAATGGGTATGAAAGTATGGGTTGCTATGAATCCCAATACAAATTTTAATGTGCTAGAAGATATCTTGGATTATTTAGATGGGGTTTTAATAATGGGTGTTTATCCTGGGAGAGAGAATCAGAAATTTAATAGCAAGGTTTATGGAAAAATTAGAATGTTAAGAAAGATTAATAGAAAAATAAAGATTCAAGTTGATGGTGGTGTTAATTTAGACAATGCTTCTAAATTAAGTCGAATTGGTGTTAATTTCATTAATTCAGGGAGTTTTGTTTATAATTCTGAAAATGCAGAAGAGGCTGTAAGAGAGTTGGAGAGAGCATTTAGATAAAATGTATAAAATAATAATAAGAAGCAGAAAAGCGGAGAAACAATATTATGATGTTGTATATTAATCTTAGAATAATCTACTTTAAGTCAGTAAAAACATAAGAATCTTGAATATTGTTAATGAGTTTTGCTGGGCAGTCTATAACTGAAAGATCTTTGTTTTTGAAATCTTTATAAGCCTGACTTTTTTTTTCTCCAAAAAATAAAAGAAGGGCTGTTCTTGATTTCTCTAATAATTTTCTAGACGCTGAAATTCTTTCTCTAGGGAGTTTGGGAGAATTATTTACATAGATAAAGAATTCTGATTGGTTGTTAATTGAATCGTGATTTGGGAATAAAGAAGCTACGTGACTGTCTTCTCCAACACCTAGTATGATTATGTCGATATGATGTGAAAGTTCTCTTAATTCATTTTTATAGGCTTCTAAACCTTTTTCTATTGGGAGATTAAAGTAGTTGTAAGGATGTATATTACTTGTTTTAATCTTCTTCTGTTTTGTTAGGAAGTCTAATAAAATATCATAGGCATGATTATAATTGTTATCTGGGCTGTCTGTAGGAACTAATCTTTCATCTACCCAAAATATATGGACTTTATTCCATGGAATATTTTGGGTTTTTAGTAGATTGAAAATTCCCGTTACTGAAGTGCCTCCAGAAATTCCTAAAATTACTTGTTTTTGTGTTTTTAGATATTCGTGAATTTTTTTTTCTATTGATATGGCTGCTCTTATTTCCAGTTCTTTTCTTTGTGTTTTTATTATTATAAAATTTATGTAAAATTTATATATCATTTTTAAAATTTAACGCTGA
>CAYJSG010000077.1:0-1914 GCA_964372815.1 Candidatus Woesearchaeota archaeon | reverse complement strand
TAACGCTGACGAATTTATGCAATATCTTAAGCCTGTTGGTTGGGGACCATTATTAAAGACATGACCTAAATGGGACTTGCATTTATTACAAAGGACTTCTGTTCTTTTCATAAATAATGAATTATCTGATTTTTCTTCTATACTATCCTTTTTTGTTGGAGCAAAAAAACTTGGCCAGCCTGTTCCAGAATTGAATTTTGTTTTTGATTTGAATAGATGAGAGCCGCAAGCTGCGCAAGTATAAATGCCCTTTTTTTTGTTGTTTAGAAGAGAGCCGGTAAAAGGCATTTCAGTACCTTTTTCTCTTAATATTTTATATTGTTCTTTTGTTAATTTCTTTTTCCATTCTTCTTCTGTTTTTGGAATTTTTGATTTCATTCTTTGTTTTTCTCTAAGGCTTTTAAGCCTGGAAGTTTTTCTCCTGAAAGATATTTAATTAATGCTCCTCCTGCTGTTGAGATGTGTGAAAAGTTATTTGGAATATGATATTTTTCAATTGTTGTTGTGAGATGTCCGCCGCCTATTAAACTAAGTATATTGTTCTTTCTAGTTAGATTAGAGATATATTTAAGAATTTCTATAGTAGGATGACTGAATTCTGCGATTTCTGAAAAACCTAGCGGGCCTTTTATAAGTATATAACTTGCTTTATCTAAATAATTTTTGAAAAGTTTTATTGTTTCATTACTGATATCGCATATTTTGTATTTAAAAGGAGCTTGATCTAGACTGATGTCTAATCTTCTCTCTTTTTCTGTTATAAGCCCAAAATCAACTGGGAGAATTATTTGATTATGGTGCTTGTTGTAAATTTTTTTAAGCGAGGGTATTAATAGTAAATAATTATTATCTTCTAACCACTTTGATTCATAGCCTAGATTATGACCTTTCACTGTCAAAAATAGATTGGCTAAAACACCAGCTGCTAAAATCTTATTTCTCTTATCTTTTAGAAACTTGAATAAAGGCAAATAATCTTCAACTTTTGAACCTCCTAAAATGAATATCTTATTTTTTGATTTTTCTTTCATAAATTTCTCTAGTATATCTATTTCTTTTTCAAGTTCTAAACCAATTATACTAGGAAGATATTTCGGAGGCAATACTATCGAACCTTGAGCACGATGAGAGACAGAAAACGCGTCGTTGATATAAATGTCGAATAGTTTACAGAATTCTTTATAACTATTTTTTTTATTTTTAATTTCATCTTCATCTTTATAGGCACGGACATTTTTTAGAAGTATTGCCCTTCCTGGTTTTAATGATAATATTTTATCTTTTGCTTTGTCTTCAAATAAGTAATTTATATATTTTATTTTTTTTCCTACATGTTTACTAAGCAATTTCGCATGTTTTTTTAATGATGCGAAATCTTTATCGCCTTTTCTGCCTTGATGCGCTAGAATCGTTATTTTAGCATTTTTCTTAATTAGATATTTTATAGTAGGTGATATAGCTTTAAATCTAGGATTGTCTAGGATTTTTCTCTTTACAACCGGGCTATTTATATCTATTCTTAATAAGACTAATTTATTTTTTACATTTGTTTGGGAGAGGGTTTTTAGTTTCATTAATTATCCTATTTTTTATGTATATTATAAGAATTTTGATTATTTAAGTTTTCTTGATATTATTAATGTATTAAGTGAAAGTACCCTTTGGCGGCTTAACGCCGCCAACTACAGGATTTGAACCTATTAGGGAAGCAGCACATGGCTTTGCTTTATTTTTACCATGATGTCCGCAAGCACATGGCTTATTTTGTTTTTTCACGGACTATTAAGATTGAATTGTAGGAGATGTTTTACTAATTTCTTCAAAACAAAAATCTTCATACATGATATTTTTTATGATATTTATTGTTGGTTCTTTGTTCACTGTAGGTTCTTATATTCTTTTTATAATTCCTGT
>CAYJSG010000076.1:0-3936 GCA_964372815.1 Candidatus Woesearchaeota archaeon | reverse complement strand
GTAAGCAATTAAGAGAATTGCAAAGCTTGCAATCATTATCAAAATAAACCATGTAAAATCCAGGCATTTGAACAAATGAAAACAACCCCTGAAGGAATAGGCATGGATATTAATCTTTGTGTTGTGAAGAAATTATCTCTAATAGAAAATGGAATAACAATAAACAAATTTCTTGGCTGTGGCCCTTATGAGAATGAATATGATAAAGAATATAAGTTAACATCATCAAGGGCACAACAAATTAATCCTGCATATTATAATAGCGAAGATAAAAGTTTAGTTGTCTGGCAAGAATTAGGAGGGTTATACTATTGTAACTTAGATAAAAATACAAAAAAGCCGTCTAATTGTGAAAATAATAAGATCAAAATTGGAGAAGGTTTTAACCCTTCTATAGATAATCAATATATTGTTTGGGAGACTAAGAACACAATAGAGGCATGTGATCACACTCTAAAAGAGGACGAGTCATATTCATGCTCTAAAGACAGCGAGAAAATAAAAATTACTGAGAAATTAGAGGAAGACAGAATCATAACTTATCAAAAATTTGCAACACCTTTAATAAAAAATAATTATGTTCTTTATAGAGATAAAACAGAATCTCCAAACGGATTTACTTATAGTCTATATCTTTGCAAGCTAATAAAAATAGATAAATATTATCATTGTCAGTATAATAACAATATATTTGCCCCTATCGACACGGGTAATATAGACCTTCAACAACCAGGAGACATTTCAGCTACTGGAGGTATCATTTACGCCAAAAAGATTGACCGATTGTATAATATCATTTATAAAGAAGGCGATAAAACCACGATAATAGTAGAAAATGTAGATGTGACATCATCTCCAAAGATCGTATCATTTAAACCAGAAAACAACTATCTATATTATGCCATATGGAAGAACGCGCTTTCTGGAATAAAATATCCAATATTTATTAAGTCAATAAGTGATCCTCAATTGTTATATAATGTAATATTTCCAGGATACACATCAGCCAGCTCATTATCAGTATTTTGTGAATCCCCTGATTATTGTTTTATAGCTGATAAAATCTTGGGCTCATTTGAAAAATCTCAATATCGGCCGGATAAAACAGCAGGTAATTTTATAAACGAATTATCAACTTGTGACCTCTTGTCTTTGGCAAATCCAGAAGATATAAAAAGCAATTGTCTAAGAAAACTTTAAGCTTTTAAACTCTCTTTTCTTCAAAAAACAATGAGATCCTTCATCTATTATTCAAGAACAGCCCCTACATCAGGAAAATTTGACATAGAAAACCTGCAAAAGGCGGGAAGAATAGATATCGCTATTCACGTGATTATAGCAACCTTCTTTTTAAGCCATAAAATAAGAGCAGACTCAAGACTGCATTTAATATTTGCTGGCCCGCCTAATCCTCCAAGGCATATAGAAATGTCTCCTGTTATAGAAGGAGAAACTGGAATTGACAAGATTTATATTAGCAAAACAAATGTCGCATCAATACTAAAAAAGCTTTTATACAAATATAGAGAAGGACAGAAAAGAGAAGTCTTTCCAGGCTACTGGATTGAAAAAAAAGGCTTCTTAGAATTAATAAATGAATTATATAATAAAGATAATAATCTCTACCTTCTTGATATGGGTGGGGAAGATATAAGAACAGCGGAGATAAAACAAAATCCAATATTTATTTTGGGAGATCATAAAGGTCTGCCTTTAAAAGAATTAAAAAGGTTAAAGAAAATCTGTAAAACAGTATCAATAGGTAAAAAGACATATTTTGCTTCCCAAACAGTCTCTATAGTCAATAATGAATTAGACAGAAGAGAGGAATCGGGGAGATTGTAAAATAATAACTTTTTTTCATGTCATAATAAACAAAAGTAGTAAAAAAATCCAATAAGTCCAGCATAATAAAAGTTATAAAGCCACCTATTTGTTATGATAATCATGGTTAAAGGAGCATCAATTAAATTTACTTCATATGAAGAATCAGTCCCTAAAATACTTTATCTTTTAAAAGTTGGAAATGAATTAAAAAAATATGAGAAAATTATCTTAAAGCCATTTATTAAAGATTCAGAAACATTTACTCCTGTAGCTTTTATAGAAAATATATTAAAATTTTGTCTTGAAAATAAAAATCCGGTTGCTGAAGTTTTTATAGCAGAAGGAGCAGATGGTTATGATACAACAGAATTGTTTGAATCAATAGGCTATCAAAAATTATCGGAAAAGTATTCTATAGGCTTAATAGACTTAAATAATACAGAAGTTGAAGAAATAATAAATGGAGAATTTCTGAAATTTACAGAAATAAACTATCCAAAAATTTTATTAGAAAGTTGTATCATCTCATTACCTATTTTAAAAGAAGACGCGGAGCTTGAAATTTCTGGCTCTTTAGCCAATATGCTTGGAGTATTCCCAAGCAGATATTATTCTGGCTTCTTTTCTTTAAAGAAAAATAAGATAAGAAAATGGCCAATAAAATTTTCAATTCATGATATATTAAAATGTAAAATGCCTAATTTTGCGGTTATTGACGCTTCAGAAAAAGGACAAATTATAGCGGGCCTTCCGATACATATAGATAAACAGGCTGCTAAATTGTTGGGTAGAGATTGGCGAACAATTTCCCATATAAAACTTATTGAAGAATCATTCACAGCAGCTTTAGAAAGAAAAAAACAAAAAGAAAAGGAAAAAGAAGAGAAAAATCAAGTTGAGTAAAATATATTAACTCAATATAGTTAATTTTAACATGAAAAAATCAGTAAGATTATTTATAACAGGCTCTGTGCAGGGCATATTTTTTAGGCAGTTTATAAAAGACAAAGCAGATAAACTAGGGGTTAAAGGTTATGTAAGAAATTTAGAGGATAGTAGAGTAGAGATCTTTATAGAAGGCAATAAAGATAATGTTGAGCAAATGCTCGCCTTTTGTAAACAAGGCCCGCAACATGCTCAAATCAGAAACATAGAAGAAAAAACAGAGTCTTTCCAAGATTTCAAGGAATTTAAGATTTTAAGGATTTAAGATAATATAACCATCTTCTATTGGTACCGCCAGTACCAACATAGCCCTGATTGGTACTGTTAGTATCAACACAATCCAAATTTCAAAATATAAACAAATACTAAAAGATTTTAGAGCAGGCGAACTCCCTGCATCAAAATTTGAAGAAATTATAAAATTCTTAGAGAGTTTATAGCTTTATAAGAAAAAAGATAAATTTTTATTCCAATTAATTATGTAATTCTATGAAAAAAATAAATAATACTTCCATAGTTATTATTTTCATATTGATTTTAATAATATTCATTCTATTAATAAGTAATTACAATAAAAATAAACCAGAAAGACAAGCATGCATAAACTCTTATTGTTTTGAGATAAAAATAGCTCAAACAAAAGAAGAAAGAGCAAGAGGTTTAATGTTTCGCTCTTTTCTTCCTAAAAATCAGGGCATGTTGTTTATTTTTGAAAATGAAGACAAACATTCATTTTGGATGAAAAATACTTTAATTCCATTAGACATTGTTTGGATTTCAAAGGACTTGAAAATTGTCCACATAGAGAATAATGTTCAGCCATGCCAACAAGAACCCTGTAAAACCTACACTCCAATTCAGAAAGCAATTTATGTCTTAGAAGTTAATACTGGTTTAGCAAAAGAATATAATTTCCAAATTGGAGATATAGTTAACTTAAAAAGATAGAAAATTTTATATAATTATTAAGCAAGTTAAACATATGGGAAAGACATTTATGAGCGTTAGAGAAGTGGATGAAGAAGTATTAAGAAAATTTAGAGTGTTAGCAGTAGCTAAAAATTTAAAATTAGGAGACGCACTAAGTAAGGCATTAAAGCAATGGATAAAGCAAGAAAAAGAAAAAAAACCTAGACTAAATCCAAAAAATTTGAAAAACATTAC
>CAYJSG010000075.1:0-3970 GCA_964372815.1 Candidatus Woesearchaeota archaeon | reverse complement strand
ATTTCAACTATTAAAGATTTTTCTTTTAGATTTTGGAGGAGAGATTTTGTGAATTCTTCGTCTCTTGCAATTTCATTGGCTATCTGATTTGTAAATGCTGATTCTGGAGAGTGTATAAATAAATAATGAAGGATTTGCTCTTGGATTTTTTCTTTCTTTTTTTGGGATATTTTTGGCATTTTTTTATTAAGAGAGGTGTTTATTTAAAGATAGTTATTGTGTCTTGAAATTTTTAGTTAATACATAGTTTTATAATTGGAGTATTTTAGAAATGGACGTGGAAAAGATTGAATTTGTAGAGCCTTTTAGTGATGGGGAAGTTAGAAAGTTGTTAAATCCAATAGTTGAAGAATGGTTTTTTTCTAAATTTGAGAAGTTTTCTTTGACACAGCTTTATGGGGTTAAGAATATACAAGATAGAAAGAATATCTTAGTTTCTGCTCCAACTGGAGGGACTAAAACTTTGACTGCTTTTTTAAGTATTTTAAATTATTTAGTTGAATTGGGTTTAAAGAACGAATTGGAGGACAAGATTTATGCTGTTTATTGTTCTCCTTTGAAGGCGCTGAGTAACGATATTTTTTTGAATTTAATTGAACCTTTAAGAGAGATTAAAGAGTTAGTGGAAAAAAAGGGGTTGAAGATGCAGGAGATTAGAGTTGGGCTTCGGACAGGCGATACTGATGCTAGTGAGAGAGCTAGGATGGCAAAGAAAGTTCCTTATATATTAGTAACAACTCCTGAGAGTTTGTCTATTGTTTTAACAACATCAAAATTTGTTGATAATTTAAGGGCGGTTGAGTTTGTAATTGTAGATGAGATCCATGCTATGACGAATAAAAGAGGAGTTTACTTAAGTCTAACACTTGAGAGATTATGTGATATAAGTTTGATTGAGCCTGTAAGAATCGGTTTAAGCGCAACAATATCTCCGCTGGAAGAAATTGCGAAGTTTTTAGTTGGGAATAATAGGGGCTGTTTGATTGCTGATGTTAAATTAGTAAAGGAAATTGAGATAGGGCTGGATTTCCCTGGAGAAAATATATTAGAAGCTGAAAGTGTTGAGAATCAGAGAGAATTGTATCGTTTGCTTGATGAGCTAATTGAAAAGAACAGAACAACATTAATATTTACTAATACCCGGTCCGCGACTGAAAGAGTTGTGCATTATTTGGATTTGCATTTTCCTAAGAAGTATGTTGGATTAATTGGGGCTCATCATAGTTCGATGAGTAAGGAACAAAGATTTAGTATTGAAGATAGGTTGAGGAAGGGAGAGTTGAAGATTGTATGTTCAAGTACATCGCTTGAATTGGGAATTGATATTGGCAGTATTGATATGGTTGTCTTGTTGAGAAGCCCTAAAAGTGTTAGTAGAGCTTTGCAACGACTTGGGAGAAGTGGGCATAAACTGCATGATAATCCGAGAGGAAAATTTATTGTTCTTGATAGAGATGACTTGGTTGAATGTGGGATTTTGATGAAAAGCATGGTTGAAAAGAAAATAGATAGAACGCAGATACCTAAAAACTGTTTGGATGTTTTGGCTCAACAGATTTATGGAATGGCTATTAGTAGGATTTGGGATGCTGAAGAGATGTTAAAAGTTATTAGAAAGAGTTATTGTTATAGCGAGCTAGGCAAGAGAGATTTTTATGATGTCGTTAGTTATTTGGCAGGAGATTATGCATTGGAACATAGACATGTTTATGGAAAAATTTGGTATGACGCTTCAAATGGACAGATTGGGAAGAAAGGGAAACTAGCTAGAGTTATTTATATGACTAATATCGGAACAATACCTGATGAGAGTTTTATGAATGTTGAGATACAAAGTCCTTCTTATAGAAAAGGGGAACTTGTTGGGAAAATTGATGAGGGGTTCTTAGAGAGAATGAAGCGGGGCGATATTTTTGTTTTGGGAGGACAGAAATATCAGTATTTGTATTCTAGGGGAATGAAAGTTTATGTAAGGGGAGATATTTCTAAAAACCCTACAATTCCTTCGTGGTTTTCTGAGATGCTGCCTTTGAGTTTTGATGTAGCTTTGGATATTGGGAGATTTAGGAGACTTATAAAAGAAAGGATTAAAAATAAAAAAGAGAGTGTTAGTTTTATTAAAGAATTTATCTATTGTGATGATAAAGTTGCTGATGGGATTTATGATTATTTTTTAGAGCAGTTTGAGTTTAGTGAAGTGCCTGATGATAAATTGATAGTTGTTGAAAAATTTAAATCTGATAAAGAATACTTGCTTTTTCATAGTTTATATGGAAGGAGGGTTAATGATGTTTTATCAAGAGCTTATGGATATGCTGCTGCTCGCTTAAAACATAGAGATGTGGAAATTGGGATTAATGATAATGGATTTTTCATTGCTGGAGAGGAACTAGACGAAGGAAAGATTTTGAAATTTGTTAAAAGTAAAGATTTGAGTAAGATTCTGGACGAGGTAATTGAAAGAACTGATGTTTTGAAGAGGAGATTTAGGCATTGTGCTGCTCGTTCTTTAATGATATTACGGAATTATAAAGGAAGGAAGAAAAGTGCTGGAAGACAACAAGTGCACAGTGAGTTTTTATTTTCTGCTGTTAGGAAGATAAGTAATGAGTTTCCTATTTTACGTGAAGCGCGACGAGAAGTTTTAGAAGATTTGATGGATATTGATAATGCTTTGAAAGTTTTGGAATGGATTGAAGATGGCAAGATAAAGATTAGAGTGATAAAAACTGAAATGGTTTCGCCTTTTGGAGTTAATTTATTTATGCAGGGAAGGTCTGATTTGATTAAGATGGAAGATAGAGCGGCGTTTTTGAAGAGGATGCATGAGCTGCATTTGAAGGTGATCGAAAGAAGGTGAAATGAATATATGCTCTGTAATATATAAATTATTTTATATAGATGATCTTTAGTTTGAATATGGTTAATATTATTTTACCGAAGTCTGAAAGAGAGAATACTTTGAAGGTAAAGAGAGGTATTCCTGAAACTTTGGCTGAGATGTATGAAGGTTCGAGTGATTTAGAGAAAGAAACGAAAAGTTATTCTTTGTTTGTTTTTGATATAGGAAAAATGGATTTGGTACATAGGAAGAAACAAAAGAGATTCGGAGAAAGTTATAGATTTATTTCACGATCGCCAGAGGAAATAAAGAATGAGCTTGAAGAAATAGCTGAGCAGAAGGATATAATTCTACGATTTCGAGAACCTTTGCCTGATATCTATGGGATAGTATTAAAAGACGGGACCTTATTAGATATCAGGGAGGTATTGGGAGATTTAGAAAAGAAATATTCTTAAAAATTCTTAGTGTTTGGGCTGCTATAGTTTATATAGATGTAAATATTATTTTTTTATATATTTTAAGGAGGATGAAGATAGCATGATTAAGAATAAAGATAAGAAGATTATTGACGCGGTTATAGACTTTTTTTAAAGACACCTGATCCATATGGCTATTGATTTTGTGTGGTTGTGGTGTGCAAAACCTTAATTAGTATTTGTTTCTTGAGTTTTATATGAGAGAGATAAAATATATCGGTAAATGTTTATTGATTGAAGTTGAAGAAGGAAAGAAAATGAAGAAGATTTTAGTAGTGGGGGATTTACATCTTGGATATGAGGAGGTTTTGAATCGGGGAGGGGTGTTTGTTAGTAGGAAAATGTTCGAGGAGATGATTAGTTATTTTGATAATGTGTTTGATAAGGTTAGGAAAGTGGATAAAATAATCCTACTAGGGGATGTTAAACATGATTTTGGTGGAATTTTAAGACAGGAATGGAATGATGTACTTGGATTATTCGATTATTTTTTTAATAAGATAGAAAAGAAAGGAGAGATTGTTATTGTTAAAGGGAATCATGATAACATTTTAGAACCGATTTTTAAGAAAAGAGATGGAGTTGTGATGAAAGATTTTTTTATTATAGATGTGATTGCTTTTCTACATGTGGATAGAGATTTTAAGGA
>CAYJSG010000074.1:0-4118 GCA_964372815.1 Candidatus Woesearchaeota archaeon | reverse complement strand
CTTAACAATAATATTGCCCTGTGGTAATCCGCTTAAACTAAACTCTGCATTAGACAATCTTTTAGGCCTTTTCAGTTCAACTAAACTAATTGTCCAGAATCTATTATCAACATTAGCAACTCCAGTACTATCTTTAAAATTAATCTTTTCCATTCTATTTAATTCATATCTGTATCCCATAAACAAATCAGAATCAGGATAAAGCTCAACAAATTTTTTCATCAAACCAGCTCTTGTAACTTCTTTCCCATTTTCCCTAGCCAGATTAATTGATCTTTCCAAAGCCAGTTCACCATATCTCTTAGCTCCATCAGCATCTTTCTGCTTTTCAGCAGGATATTCATCTGCAACTCTCACTAGGGAATTAATAGTATCTTCAAATTCTTTGTTCCCCTCACCACCTAAATCACCATCCTTAAAAAATTCATTAGACTTAAAAATTAACAAATCTTTCTCTATTCTTGCTCCATCTAAAGTATTATCCAAACCTTTAACTGATTCTTTTATATCTTGTTTGAATCCTTCAATAACTTTGCTAAATCTATCTTTATCAATTGATATTGTCTTATCTTTTATTTCTCCAATTTGTTGTTCATAAAGAAGAACAAATATCCCATCAAAATTAATATTAACAGGCTTTGTCTTAGCCACATCAGAATATACATTTACAATGCCATCCCCATCATATACTTTAGATAAATAAAACTTGCCTTCACTTCCCTTTTCTCCAAACATTAAATTTAATTTCTCTTTTCCACAACTAATAGAAACATTTCCAGTATCATTATTGCCCCCAATAATAATATCATTAACAACACATCTATCATTCAAAAATCTGCTTCCTTTATAAATATCAAGCCTATCAACACTCTCTCCATCGCTAATTTCAACAACAGCCATATCTTCTGCTCCTTTAAATCCGTCATAAGCAACTTGTATTCCTGCTCTGCAATATGCTCCAGGCACATATACTGGTCTCGAAATTTCTCCCTTCTTCACTCTAACACTGGAAATTATTTTTTGCCCTCCAGTCTTTCTGTCTCCACTATATAAATTTACTGTAGCAAAATTTGCATCAACATCTTCTAATCTAACAAAATATCTCCCTTTCCAAAAACTCTGCTTAAATTTCTCCTTCTCCCACTGCTCATCACTCATTGGCTCTAAAATAAATTCAGCTTTTCCTACTCCAAATACATTATCGGCCTCGTAATCTATTTGCGCATTCAAACTTAAATTTACAAAATCAGGCACGTTCTTCTCAACTTCATTCCTCTTTAAGACCACAACAACATATCCAATATTATTTATTAGAGGGCTTCCTAATAATTTATCTCTGCTTCTTAAAGCAGCTTTGGCAGGATGAAAACCAACGCCGACAATTTCTTTTGGATAATTCCCTCTAAATCTTATGCTTCTTATCTGTTTTACATCTATTAAAGGATTAAGTTGTAAAGCGTCAATCTGGCAAAATACAGGAACATTTTGATCTGCTAACAAATCGCTTCTTACAACAGCGGGCTGACAGCCTATCGAACTAATCTGCAACAGAAAGTCCTGTCTCGCCTCGCATGTTTCTTTATTTCCCAAAATAGGCCAATAGGTTTCAATTCTTCCTTCAGGTCCATAAATAGCCTGAAAACTCGGTCTAACTTGATGCGTAACAGAACTTGCAAAACTCTGTCCATCTACATCTGCAATTCCAGCTATAAAAAACAAAATTCCAATCAATATTATCATTTTAATTTTCATGTTATATTAACTCTCATATTTTCAAATGATGCATAATTATATTGTAATTCTTCCAAGCTCTTGGGTATAGATAATTCTCCAACATCAATTTCCAGAGTTCCCTTTTCCAATCGCTCATCTAATAAATAAACTTCTCCCTTTCCTCCTCCTCTTAAAGCATAATCTATTTTTGTCTCAGGAATATTAATATCAAAACACTGCTCTTTTGTTGCTCCAAAAAATCCTGCCAATCCGCTTCTAGGTATTTCCTGACATTCTGTTTTTTTACTTCCAGGAATAACAATACTGGAATTCCCATAAACATAAACTATCAGCTCATAACTTCCCTCACTCAATTTAACTTCACTAACATCAGGCAACGCAGTACTGACACTCTTCCCATCCTTATTAAATATTACTATAGCAGTTCCATCAAGTTCCTTGCCTCTGATTCTCAAATCAAGCTTAACATTATATTCTCTATCCAAAATAATATCAGCAACCTTATTGTTACTTGAGAACAATTCTCGCTTTTCAGCAAAACCCTCTCCTCTTGCTATCAGATAGCCATTCAAACATGCAGGAGCTTTTGCAACTAAATTACCGTCAACACTTTCTCCCAATTCACATCTCTGATCAAAACACTGATAACTAATATTTGCATTAACTCTATTCAGATTCACATCATATAAATTAATGTCAACATCTTGTGTATTTAATTCACATAGCTCTATTCCTCCCTCCTCTTCAATTTCAGAAAATTCAGCCTCTCTTGCAACATTATTATCTATAATCGCGACAATCGGAAACTGAAATATCTCATTCTCATTAAAAATCTGCACTAATATAGGGAAACTAACATCATAAATAAAATGATAAGGAGCATAACAAAAGCCTAGCACACCCAAACCCTCTTGTATTCCTACTGGTAAAGCAATCATTAAATTATTATCAACTCCTTCTCCATTTATCTCAATCTTAGTCGGCATATTTCTCAAATAAATTAAATTAACATTCTCGTCAATTCTTTCTCCCAAATCAACCTCATAATATTTATCTCTCTTATCTTTCAAATTATAGTAATCCCCTTTAAATTTAATGGCGGCAATATTTGCCTCTAAACCCATTTTTATTTCATCTATTACTTCTCTTGTTTTCCATATTTTTCCAGAACAACTTATCTCAACACCATCAACGGGAGCATATAATCTTAAGACATCAACACCATATGTATCAAATATTGCATCTTTATTCTCCCGGTTATATATTTTCCTGGCTATTTCATAAAATTTTCCAAGTTTACTATTTATCTCAATGCTATATTCTTTTTTCCTTCCTTTATTCTCCCCCCTTGAAACAGTTAAATCAGAAATAACCTCAATAACGATCTTCTCATCATTAATATCAACTCTGGCTTCAGGCTTTCCAAATTCGATACCAAATCCTTGCTCATAAAAATAATCAAAATTACAATCATTAACCCTTTCTCTAATATAATCGGCGATTCCATTCTCAATATCGCTCTTTTTAGGAACCTGTTCTTTAGTTAAACCGTTTCCACTAATGTAATACCAATAAGGTATTGGAAATCCCAAAAAGTTTAATTGTGATGAGGAAGGAGCATATTCACTTCCTGGCCGATATTCAAGTTCATTTACATTTACATATCCCCCCTGACTCCCTGCCAATTCAATTGCTGTCCTTGCCTCCTGTTCAATACACTTCCCATAATAATCAAAAACAGCTCTCAATTCAGAAGGAATCTCTCCAGCTATTATTTTCTCCCTAACTAAAAAATAAATTATTGCTCCAGCAACTATTATAATAGCGATTATTACAAATATCATTAACTGTCCCTTCTTATTAAATAGTTTATCGTTCATTTTTACCTCCTTTTCTAAATCTTCCTTTAACTCTTTCTTTTATCAGTTCCAGAATTTCACTATTAATATCTTTCTTTATATTTTTCTTGAATTCCTGCCACAAATTCTCGTCCTCTACCAGCAATAAATACTTCTTCATTTGCTCCTCTTTTCAAATTTTAGCTATTTCTATTGATCTAGTTATTAACAATACTATAAAAACCTTTCTTATTAACTTACTTAATTAATAACTTACTTAGTAAGAAAATTTTTTCTTTTCTATTTCTTTAACATAATGCTTTCTCAAAAACCCTGGCTTTTTATAGATTATAGAGAGTTTTGAAAAACTCTATCTTAAGGGCAGATTTCCGATAAATTGTTAGGGGTATCGTAGATAAAATTTCTGTTTCACTTCTAAGGTAGGGCGCATAAAGGGGTTATTCAAAGTCCTCTATATACTAAAATTTAATTTTTTGTATATAAAGTATAAGAGCTATGTTTTTTAATCCCTAGCTCTATGTTGTT
>CAYJSG010000073.1:0-4216 GCA_964372815.1 Candidatus Woesearchaeota archaeon | reverse complement strand
GCTTTCATGGAAGTTTAGAAAGTGCAAGAGCCATTATGAAAGGCATGGAAATCTATTATAATTTTGTCAGAAAACATCAAGGAATAGACGGCAAAACACCATCAGAAGAAGCCATTCCTGAATTGTGTTTGAGCACAAATAAGTGGTTAAGTTTAATCAAAATGAGCAAAACTTAATTTTTTTATTCAATCCAGCACCCGACAACGCAACAATGCACTTTGTGCGTCTGAAGAGGGATAGGCTGTTATTATAAATGCAGTATCTTTAATTAACTCGAATATTATAGTGATAATTCTTTGACAGTATCCAATTGCCATATAACGATTTTCTTTCGTTTTTATTATATATGGATTATTTAAAATTGCTTCTTTAATTTCAGAGGCTCTTATAACATGATTATACAGGATTTTTTCTTTTATCCTGTCTTCAATTAATATTTTTGATATCTTCATTGTAATAAGCTTGATTTTTTATTAATAAATATTCTTGTAAAAAATCAACAGACTTAAATAATCTGTTTTCTTTTTGAAAATATGGGGAAATTTGAAAAAGAGATTAAGGCTTATGCTTTGAGAAATGCTATTGAATATGGAAAAGCTGAAGCGGGTAAGATATTGGGAAAATTATTTCAACATGGTTTGTTGAAAGAGGAAATAAAAGATATAATGCCTGAAATTATTAAAATAGTTGATGAGATAAATAAATTAACTGATGAAGATAGAAAATTGTTGTTTGCTAATTATAGCGGGATAGTAAAAGAGAGGGAGGAAAAAGAAAGAGAATTGCCTGAATTACCTAATGTTCATGGGAAAGTTGTTTTAAGAATTGCACCCTTTCCTTCTGGTGCTTTGCATTTAGGAAATGCAAAGACAGCACTTTTAAATGCGCTTTATGCTGAAAATTATAAAGGTAAACTATTGTTAGTTATGGATGATACTATTGGGAGTGCTGAAAAACAGATTCAGAAAGAATCTTATGAATTAATTGAAGAGGCATTTAAATTACTAGGAATTAAATTTAGTGGAAAGATAATTTACAAATCAGATAGAATAAGAATCTATTATAAATATGCTGAACAATTAATTAAAAAAGGCAAGGCTTATGTGTGTCATTGTTCACAGATAGAATTGAAGAAGAACAGAGAGAAGGGAAGAGAATGTGGGTGTAGACAGATGCCTGCTGAAATTCATATTAAAAGATGGAAAGAAATGTTTAAATTAAAAGAGGGAAAAGCAACTTTAAGGATTAAAACAGATATGCTTCATCCTAATCCTGCTTTTAGAGATAGAGTTTTGTTTAAGATTTCTGATAGAAAACATCCAAGAGTGGGCATAAAATATAGAGTTTGGCCAACATTAGAGATGTCATGGGCTATTGATGACCATTTACTTGGGATTAGTCATGTTATAAGAGGAAATGATTTGATGATCGAAAGTGAGATGGAAAAATATATCTGGGATATTTTTGGCTGGAAACATCCTGTGTTGATACATTCTGGATTAGTTCAGATTGCAGGCATTAAACTTTCTAAATCTAAAGCACAGGAAGAAGTTAGGAGCGGGAAATATATTGGATGGGATGATCCTAGGACGTGGAGCATACAAAGTTTAATTAGACGAGGAATTAAAGCTGAATCTATCAAGGAATTTGTTAAAGAGATTGGATTAAATAGACAAGATATAACTGTGCCTATCGAATCACTTTATGCTATAAACAGAAGATTAACTGATAAAGATGCTAATCGTTATTCTTTTATCCAAAAGCCAAAAAAATTAAAAATAGAAAACAAGCCTGATTGGAAGGAGATTGAGGTTCCTATACATCCTGACAGAAATGAAAAAAGAAAACTAAATTTACAGGATATTTACATTTCTAGTGAAGATTTCAATAAATTTAAGAAGAAAGAGATTAGGTTATTGCATTTATATAATATTAGACTGGGGGATAAAAGCGAGATGACTTCTGTTGAAAATAAGGATATTCAAAAGATTAACTGGATTTCTGATTATGTTCTAGCAAGAATCTTGATGCCTGATGGTAAATGGATATATGGAATCGCGGATGTTGGAGTTAGTGAACTATCTAAAGGTCAGTTGATACAATTTGAGAGATTTGGTTTTGTTAAATTTGATGGAAGGAAAAAAGGAGCTACAGGAGAATTTTATGGCTTTTGGTTTGCGTATAAATAATATTTTTGGCTTAAATAACCTTATTTTCAACTGATTTATTAGTTATGATTTGAAGGAGCAATTAATAAAAAACAATTTTATAATAAGAGTAATCCCATTTTATGACTATATTTTTTGATTTTCAGCTATTATAGCCCTTAATAACCAATGAACAACATTTTTTTCTAATGCAGCAATTACATAATTTATAATCTCGCATATTTAACCTCTTTTTTTACATAATCTAATTCAGGTCTTAAATCTTTTTCTATAACAAGATCAACTTTCTTATTAAAAAGCTTTTCTAATAAAAATTTTAGTTCTATATAAACATCAAAACTAACAATTATGTCAATGTCACTTACGAATATTTTTACTATTTTCTTCAATTTTCTCTATTATCTTTTTGGAGTTTAGCCTATTTTTTACCATAGTGCAGTTTGGTAATTAAATATTTACAAATTATTCTTTAATTTTCCGTCAATAAGAGAAAGATTTAAATACCTGTTTTGATCTTATATAATAGTATATTTGATATTATATGAAAGGAGGTGAAAGAATGAAAATAAATAAAAGAGGTCTCTCTGATGTGGTGACTGTATCACTTATAATACTATTAGCAATAGCAGCAGTTGTTATTGTCTGGGGATTTGTCAGGCCTACTATACAAACGAATCTTGAGACTGGAGCTGGCTGTGCTAATGCAAGAGTCTTTGTTAGAAGTTGTACTACTGCGGGCGCTGTTATAGTAGAAAATCAAGGTTCTGCTGATATAACATCTTATAGAACCTCAGGTATCGATACTGCAAATGCAGCTAAAAAAGCTGATTGTGCAAGTTTATCAGCCGGTACAACTGCTAGATGTGATCTTATTCCGACTGCTGGTTCCACTATTCCAACGGCAACAGTAGTGGCGAAAGTAGGAAACAATTACTGCCCAGCTTCACAACCAGTAACCTGTACATAAAAAATTTTATTTTTTATTTATCTTATTCTTGTTTTTTATTTTTTAATTATGATTATTGGAGAATGATGTAGAATCCGCTCTTTAGCTTTTCTTATCTTGGCAAATACTGCATTGTTTTGGATTGTAGAACTTTAAAGAGCTTCAATCTTCTTTCTTAGCTCATTAATTTTATTGCCGTCTAATTGCTCTAAGGATTTTCTAATTGAGAGTAAAAAATTTGATAGTTTTTCTAAATCGATGTTTACCGGCTTATTCTTCAGATAATACTGGTTGTCAATTCTCAAATCTTTATCTTTCTCTAAAATTCTGGTAGTTCCATTTTCAATGATCCCTTCATCTTCTAAAAATTTTATTAATGCGATTGTGCAATCATGTATCCCGCATTTAATTCCTATTTTCATCAAGACAGAATAAACAGCGAAATATTCCATATAGTATTTTGTAGTAGCGAGCCACATATTTGATTTGGTTTCCTTTATGATTCTTAACACCCTTAAACTTTCTTCCGCATTTTGATAATACTCATGACTGAGATTGTCATTTGGATCCTTAATCTTAATTCCGTCACTTTGCCTTTTACACCAACTTATTTTGCTCATTTTGTTTTTTAAAAAATCTCACAATTTGCTCACTATTGTTCAGGATAAGATGTTTTTTATATATTTCCTTAGTTAAAGTTGAAGTTAGTTTTTCCAAATCTTTAATCTGGACTTTATGAACTTTCTTGTTATAAACTTCCTGAAATTCGTTTATTATTTTATTAATATTTGTTTTTCCAACTATTAGTAAATCAATATCGGAGCCTTTTTCTATTTTATTAATAGAAGAGCCGAAGATAACAAATGTGCCTTCTGAAAAATGTGGAGAAAATTTTTCATATAAGACCTTCAAAACAGGCTCTTCTTCTAATTTTTCTATCAGCCTTTCTTTCTCTACAATAACTAGATAATCACACACTTGCTTGTTCTTTAGATTGAGATAATATTCAACTATGTTTTTCCTATAATTTTTGAATAAGATTCCTTCCCTAACAAGCGTCTCAACATAAGGTTTTATTGTTTGATGTGGTTTTTGCAGCAGT
>CAYJSG010000072.1:0-4219 GCA_964372815.1 Candidatus Woesearchaeota archaeon | reverse complement strand
GTCCGCTTTAACTTTACATTTTTGCCTTCGGTATCGTTGCACTAAAATGTAATCCCTGCAAGTATTCTGGAGAAATGAACAGCGATTAAGAGACTACGAAACCTTGCAGACTTCTCCATCTAAATTACTCGCTTAGTTGATATTTTTTATTTTGGCTCGGAACTTCTCTTAATCACGATGTTATACACAATATTACTCAGAAAACTTTTTCCTAAACCGAATATTTTTAAACTTCATTTCCTTAATGTAATGAATGGAAACTTATTTTTGGATATCAGCACTTTTTGCGGAAATAATCGGAACTATGGCAGGATTTGGTTCATCCACTATCTTTTTGCCTATTGCTTTGTTTTTCTATGATTTTAAGACAGCCCTTATTTTAGTGGCAATATTCCATATGTCAGGTAATATCGGAAGAATAGCTTTCTTTAGGCATGGGTTCAATAAGAAGATGATACTTGAATTTGGCTTGCCAAGCGTGATTCTTACACTAATTGGTGCATTGCTTGTTAGATATATATCTCAGCCTTTCTTAAAATTAATCTTAGGATTATTTTTAGTATTCTATGTTTTGTTATCCTTCTTCAAACCGGATTTCAAAGTTAAATCAAATATGAAAAACAGTTTGCTGGGTGGTGGATTATCAGGGTTCTTTGCCGGTCTGATAGGTACAGGAGGAGCACTAAGAGGGGCATTCTTAACTTCATTTAATCTTGAAAAATCCGTTTATATCTCAACAGCCGCCGCAATATCTCTTGCAGTTGATATTACAAGAATTCCAGTTTATTTAAGCAGTGGCTTTCTTCCAAATGAAATGTTAATCTACATACCCTTCCTATTTTTAACTGCGATTGCAGGATCATTCATCGGCAAAAGGATAGTTGGCAAGATTCCGCAAAAAGTGTTTAGAAAATTTGTGCTGATATGCATTGGTTTAGTTAGTATAAAATTCATATATGATGGTATAATCTCTTTTATTTAGGAAGTACGGAAAAAGTTTTCTTGCGTCATACTCTCGTCCTTCAGCGGACGAGTTTCCTTCTCTCAAACCTCTCGGTTTGGAGGGAAAAGTGTATAACAGGAATTAACCGACTTCGCTCCGAACCAAGTTCTCCGCTACATCCAAATTTTTCTCGTAAACTCGAAAAACATCGGTTAATTCCGATGTTATGTCTAATCCCTCGCCCCCAAACCGCCATACTGCCTCGCTCAACTCGGCTAATCAAAAATCAAAGAAGGATTTAAATAGATAGGAAAGCCTATTAATAGCAATATGTTCCCTGGTATGGCTAAGGCAATACTGGGCTTTAATAGCTATTTCTTTTTGTGAGCCAAGGTAATTTTCGATACTTCTTTATCAAGATATCGAGAAGTATCACAAACACTTTTCAAGTAGTTTGAAGATGTTGATTTGAAATAAATATTTTCTACTTTCTTGCCTAATTTTTGCACCTTCTTTATCGCAGGAACAAAATCTTCATCACCAATAAGTGCAGTGTCATAGAGATTCTCATATGCTCCACTAATCAAATCAGTAGCCAAATATACATCATCACCTTTTACTTCAAATTCAAAACTTCCATCCTCTTTTGTATGTTTTCTCATCCTACATAAAACAACGTTAAATCCAGGGATTTTTCGTAATGCTGCGAAGAACTTCTGTTGATCCCAGTATTTCTGGGGTCGATGCTAATATCAAGAGGAGCATTATAGTAAAAAACATTTACCAGTAAAAGATCTTTTTTCAATAAATCAACGAATCTCCGAAAATCAAGGCGAGAAATTTCTAACGCTTTGAGACTGTAGTAAAGATTGCTTCCATCAATAAAGATAGCAATTCTTTCTTTACTCTCTTTTTCTTCTTTATCATTAGACATAAGTCCTAAAGAAATAAGCTCTTAATAAAACTTTAGAGATATGACCTGGGTTTGCAGGGCAAGCTTGGGGCTTGTATATGAGTATATTAGAAGATTAACGCTTAAAAATTTTCTATTTTTTTGCTGTGTTGCATGATTTCCATAATTATCGATGACAAAATACTAAACGAACTTTATTGATTTTTTTGTTTTTGATAGATTGATTGTAGGGAATAGGAGAGAGTAGTTGTTATAGTTCCTAGAGAGATTAAATGTGAAGTTTGAGGTATTGTATCATATTGTTTTAGAAATTCATTCATTAATAGAGAAATTGTTGGACCAAGGATAATAGAACTCAAAATTTTTTGCGATGTTGGGTAGAAATTTTTTAGATAAATTAAGAGATAATTTGAGATTTTTTCTGTTAGAGATTTTGACGTATCTGCAACATATTTGGAAATACTTACTGATCTTTCTTTTTCATTAGATTCGCGTAATTTTTTTTCTAAACCAGATAAAATGAATCTTAGTTTTTGTGCTAGCTTCTTTGCTTCGTCTTTATCTAGATTATCTATTTCATGATTTTTGATTATTATCTGTTTTTCTAGATTTCCTTTTGATTCATCCATGATTATAATTGAAGAAGGAATTTTAGAAATTGGTGATTAATAAGACTTTGTGTGTTGTAGAATTATATCTCGATTATTTTTCCTTCTCTGCCGACATTAATGACTCTTGTATTCCCTATTTTTTGTTCTATGCCTGAAGCTTCGTGGATATGGCCATGGAGCAGGATTGATGGTTTGAACTTTTTTATTGCTGTTGTTATAGCTTTGCTGCCTGGAATACCTGAAAATTCTGATATCGAGGGGGAAGGATGCATATGAGTTACCATTATTTTTTTCTCAATTCCTTTAAGATTAGCATGCGCTTTTTCTAGTGTAGAAAGGATTTCTTTTTCTGATATTGCACCAGGGCCCGGGCCAACTGCGCCGCCCGCTCCAAAGAAGCCGATATTTTCATATTGAACTGCATAACCGTGGATGTTTCTTACACCGTAGATATTGGCTAAAAAATCTGTTGTGGCAAATGAATCCCAGTTTCCTGGAATTAATAAGACTCTTTTATTCTTTTCTTTGAATGGTTTGATAATGTTTTTTGTTTCTGTCCAGCCGGTTATATCACCACAGAGAACAACTAAATCTACTTTTTCTTTTTCAGCTTTTTCTGCAAGTTTTTTAACTAGTTTTGAGTCACCGTGCAAATCAGAGGCCGCGAGTATTTTTAGTTTTTTTTCCATAATTTTGTTTAGTTGTTTGGAATTATAAAGGTTTGGTTGAATAATATTAAAACTTTAAATGATTGGGGTATTTTGGCACTAATCAAGATCATAAGAAAATAATGCATTATGTCAGATATTAATTTTTAAGTAAATTTTCTGTTGTTTTTAATGAGTGGTGGTTTGCTACTTTCTCGGATGACAAAAATGGAGAAAGATTTAAAAGGGGTGATATGAGTTAAATATATAGTTTAGATTATATATATTAATCTAGGAGATTTAAATGAAAGATAACTTTGATATATTTTTCCGACGGAAACCTGCACTAATGCTGGTTGCTTTGAAGAGAATAAGCAGGGCGAGATATGGTAGTGTATTAGCTAAAGAGGTAGACTGTACATATAGCCATGCTGTTAAAATCTTACAGAGTTTGGAGAGATTAGGATTGGTGATGTTTGAGAAGAAGGGAAGAATTAAGTTGATTAAATTGACCAAGAAAGGGCAAGAAATTGCTGAAAATATAGAAAATATTAGGGTGAGGTTAGGATAATCTTTGATTTGTTATAATTTTTAATTATTGGAGACCTTCTATTTTTTCCATGAAGTGGAAAAGACCTTCAATGTGTGAGAGTTTTGTTTTTATTAGTATTCCTCTAAGGCTTGAGTCTAGGTGTGCGCCTAATTCTTGGAAAATCGGTTTTAGTTTTTCATATAATTGACGGCCTTTTTTATCTAAATCTGTGAGAATACAAATCTTTTCTTTTTTATTTATTATTGACATTATTTGTTCGACTCTTTCTCTTATAGGCATACCTGGAATATGGAGAGCATAGACTTTTTGAAAGCCAAGAGATTTTAATGATTGGACGTCTTTTTTACCTTCGACTATTATTATATAATCTTTAAATTTTTCTATTTGTTGTTTTAGTTGTTGATTGAATTTCATTATTTGTTGAATTTTTAATTTTAATTTTGTCTTACTACTAGACTGCTCGCTTATGTTGCGTACCTTCTTGCTGTGGTGAGCGAAATGGTCCCGACGGGATTTGAACCCGCGACACCTTGGTTAAGAGCCAAGTACTCT
>CAYJSG010000071.1:0-4264 GCA_964372815.1 Candidatus Woesearchaeota archaeon | reverse complement strand
GCAGCCTTTTTCAATTTTCATGCTTTTTCTTCTTTTATTTGGTATTTAAATGTGTCTTTTTTATTAAAAGAGAGTAAACCAAAAGACTTTTAAATCACATATCTTTTTCATTATTGTAAATGAAAGAAAGTAAGCAAGAAGAATAACTGCTTTTTTCGTTAAAATTTAATATGGAAATACCAATTTCACAAATCGACTTAAAAAAACACGATGGAAAGATTCTTACTTTAGTCGGAACTATTGACCGTGTTGTTCAAACTACAGGACCAACTCTATTCTATCTTATTGACGGTTCTGGTGTCCTAGTTCTCAAAGGTTTTGATGGTGCAGGCGTTAGAGCTTATCCTTCAATAGAAGAAGGCGACGCAATAAGAACGACAGTCCAGATAAGCGAATTTAATGATATGCTTGAAGGTGAAATAGACAAAATAGCAAAGCTGCAAGGGCCAGAAGCAGAGAGAGTTAAGAAATATATCTCGGAGCAGGAAAGAAGAAGAGCAGAGATAAAACCTCCGCAATTCTTAGTTAAGAGTCAAATTCTAGACAAATTGAAAGATAGATTTATCAAAGCAGCAACGGAAATCAGGCTGGCAATAATTCAAAACAGGCCAATTATAGTAAGACATCATAATGATACAGATGGTTATAGTGCAGGTTTTGCTGTAGAAAGAGCAATTATTCCATTGATAACGCAACAGCACGGTGCAGGTAAAGCGCCTTGGGAGTTTTATACTCGTTCTCCTTGTGCTGCTCCAATGTATGAGATAGACGATTCAATAAGAGATACTGCCTTTTCTCTTTCAGATGTGGCGAAATTCTCAAACAAGATGCCTTTAGTCATTATAGTTGACACTGGTTCTGGAGAAGAAGACTTGCTCGGAATAAAGCAGGGAAAAATACATGGAATTGATTTCATTGTAGTAGACCATCACTTTTCAGAGAAAGATGTTATCTCTTCAGAAGTTCTTGTTCACATAAATCCTTTTCTCGTAGGAGAAGACGGCGCTCTTTTCTCAGCAGGAATGCTTTGCACTGAATTTGCCAGATTTATCAATCCCGATGTTGCAATAGATTACATACCTGCCTTGTCAGGAATGGCGGATAGAATAAAAAATCCTCCAGTTATGGACGAGTATATAAAAATTGCAAAACAAAAAGGATACACGGTTGAACTTCTTCACGACCTATCCGCTTTAATTGATTTTGTCAGCGCAAAAATCAGATTCATGGAAGCAAGAGAATATATGGAAGTAGTTTTCGGAGAACCTATTGCAAAGCAAAAACAGCTTGTCGCCCTTCTTGCTCCTCATATTCGGGCCTTAGAGAAAAAAGGATTAGCCATAGCAGAATCTGCAGCAAAAACTGAGAAGATTGGCAGCACAACTTTCCAAACTCTTTATATTGAAGAAGTTTTCCCTCGTGGAGTCTATCCAAAACCTGGAAAATGTACTGGCCTGCTTCATGATAAACTTCAGGAAAGAGAGAAGTTAAAGAATGTAATCACTGCAGGAATAATGACTGACGCTATTACTATGAGAGCAACAGAAGAGTCAAAATTCTCAATACATGGATTGATTGAACACTTGAATAAGAAACTTCCAGAAGCATTTGTTGAAGGAGGAGGACATCACCTCGCAGGCTCCATAAAATTTGTTCCTTCAAAGAGAGATAAGATTCTTGAAGAAATGAGAAAATTCTTAACAAAAAAATAGATTTTATAAAAAATTAAGTTAACTTCATTAAACGCCCTTTTTCTTTTATTCTTGCAAACATTTTATAGAAAAACCAAATTGTAATTGCAAGATAAATTATATTTAATCCAAAACCAAATATAAAATAATTCCAGGATAAGTTACCAGAATTAATAACTGCTCTTAATCCTTCAAATACATGTGTTGATGGAAGCGCATAGGCAATATATTGGATATATTGCGGTAATATGGATACTGGATAAAATACGGCTGTAAAAGGTTGAATTAAAAACATAATTCCAAAAGCCAAAACTTGAGCTGAAGTTCCAAATCTTAGTATTATTGCGGTGATTAATAATCCCAATATCCAGCCGAAAATAAGAAGATTAATTATGAAAGGTATTAAATAAAGTCCTAAAGTAAAGAAATTAAATGAGTATGCAAAAAAAGCAATTATTATCATAATTATACTAACCAAGAACACTCTCACTACTCCTAACAGCAAGGTCGAGGCAAGAAATTCGCTAATTTTTATAGGAGTTACAAATATATTTAATAGATTTCTCTCCCACACATCTTCTAAAAACGCAATAGAAATCGAATGCTGGCTTTCAGACATAACTTCCCATAAAATTATCGCTCCCAATAAAATCGTAACAATATTAACGCTTCCTCCAAATTCAGTTTGCTCCAAATATCTTCCTAAAAATCCCCATAAAAATAAGGTCATAACTGGCCAGAAAACAATGTCCATTATTCTTGGCAAGCTTCTTTTGTACAAATAAATATGCCTTATTAATAAAGCGTTAATTCTATACCACTTCATTTTTCCCTCGCTATCGTCAGAAAAACTTCATTCATATCTTTATGACCATATTTTTTAACTAGTTGTGTAGGAGTTCCATCATCAGTTATTTTGCCTTTATTTATAAAAATTACTCTATCGCATAGTTCTTCAACTTCTTTCATATTATGCGAAGTATACAGAATAGTGACTTTTCCTTCTCTCTGCATTCTTTTAAGCAGTTTTACAGTTTTGTCTGCAACATCTGGATCAAGTGAAGCAGTTGGTTCATCCAAAAGCAATATTTCAGGCTTATTTAGAAATGCTTTAGCTAAATTTAATCTTGTTAATTGCCCAGTGGACAAATCAGAAGTCATCTTATTCATCAAATCATTGATTTCAAATTTTTTTGAAACTTCCCTTACTCTTTTTTTCATATCTTTGATACCATAAAGTCGTGCAAATGTATAAAGATTCTCCCACACTTTTAGATTAGTTGGAAGATTAACATAAGGAGAGGAAAAATTAACTCTATCTAAAATTTCTTCCCTATTAAATTTAATATCTTTATTAAAAACTTTAATGCTGCCAGAAGTAGGCGTAATTAAATCTAAAATCATTTGTATTGTTGTTGTCTTTCCTGCACCATTCGGCCCTAATAAACCAGTTATCTTTCCTTTCTCAATATTAAAAGAGATTCCTTTAACCGCCTGAAATTTCTCAAATGTCTTAGTTAAATTCTTAACCTCTATTATGTCCATCTTTGTAATTTAGTTTTATGCTCTTTTAATGGTTACGGTTGAAAGAAAATTATCTTACTTAAATTTACCAAGAAGCAAGAATTGCTCCCATAATTACCAAGGAAACAAGATAATATCCAGTATTTATAAGGTATAATTTTACAGGTTTACCTTCCCACAATACCATTCCTAAAGCAATAGGGGCTATGAATCCAATCCAAAGCCATGCTCCTAAGACTCCGCCATCCAAAATAGTAGTTGAATTGGTATAAGATACAAAGTGCGCCAAAACATAAGCAGTGATAAAGCTTCCAACCAGCATAATAATATATTCTTTTATCATTCCTTTCTTCTTCGCCTTTCTCATATCGCTTTCTTTAAATCCGGATAGTTTCATCCACATCTTTCCAAAAAGAATAGGAGAATACCATAAAGAGCCAAGAATCCAAACTACAATCGCAGAAACAAGAACTGCCCAAACATTAACTTCAACTGTTGGAACCACCATATAGAATAATAATGAAAAGGGTTAATAAACCTTTTTCTTCATGCCTTCATTAAAGCAGCTACAACAAGAAAGATGATAAAAAACACAAGCAAAAACAAGCCTGCCCAGAAAAGAAGCTTCAGAAAAGGAAATATAAGCCCGACTAGAAGCATAAATATTGATATGATTAAAGCTTTAGCGATTCCTCCAGTCCTGTTAAAAATCTTAGCAGGGTTAACATAATCATAGTTTATCGGCTTGTGAATGTTTTTGTTTGCCCTTTTCATGGGCATCATTGGTCTTACCATAAAAAGGAGAGCAAACAATAATTTATAAATCTTTTATCTCCTTTGTTTGTATGCCTCTATAGCTCAGTTGGTAGAGTATCGCTTTCGTAAAGCGAGGGTCGGGGGTTCAACTCCCCCTAGAGGCTTTTTATCTTAACTGCAAATACGCTTGAAGTCATCATATTGTTTATATACAACTTAATTTTATACTGAGATGATGAAGTCAGAACTTTTTAAATTAACAAAAGGTAAAGTGATAAGTCTTATTTTAACTT
>CAYJSG010000070.1:0-4438 GCA_964372815.1 Candidatus Woesearchaeota archaeon | reverse complement strand
ATAATACGCTGACCATAAAGTATCATAATATTGACACGTATTTAAATATATTTAAAGAAAATCTAGGCAGCCCCTTTTAATGTGGCAACCCGGAAACTTCTCCGTTCGCTCACTCCGACCACGCTGCGCTCTCGCTCCACTACGTTCCGCTCGGGGAGCATAACAGCGCGGACGTTATGCTCAATTTTTTCGTGGCCTCTACGAAGCTATCGCCGGAAATTATGATGTTGTTGCTTTCGTTTATCTAGGATAAGAAAAGATTTTTCAAAATTTTCTGGTACTTTGCATTAACGGAGAGTTCCTCCAAATCATACTTAATTATAGCTTTTTGATACATTTTCTCGCTTCTTTCAGCCCACAGTAATGATATGAAGTTATCAACCTAATTTGATGTTCAGGCAATATTTTTATTTTTATGTAGGTTTATAATACCTCGTAGTTTTGATGCGTTTGGGAGTTTATTTTTCCCTCTTTTTGTAGATTTTAATTCCAATAATAGTTAAAATCACAATAAAAACAATAATAAAAATAGGCCAGAATGCCTTCTTAAAAATCTGGGAGATGATTTCTTTTGTATTTGACTCAAAATCCTGCGGGTTTGTAGTTTTAGGAGTAGGTTCTGATTCCTTATTGATTATCTCTTCTCTCTCTTCACCAGTTTTAATTGGCTCTAAAACTTCAATCGGATTGTCTCTAATTTTAGCCTTCCAGACACCTTGACCATTCGTAGCCAAATAAAGGAAAGTTCCATCACCAGAAAAAGCTAGTTTGTGAGGATCAAATGTTGGACTTTGTTTCAAACCATTTTCTTCTAAAACAGGACTTTTGCCTTTATTATCTGAAAAATAAATTTCAGAAACACCAAATTCACTAGACTTTGCAAAATAAACATTGTTTTCATTGCCGGGGTCGACTAATATTTGGGAAATTAAAATTAAAGAATTTATTTTATTAAAAGTTCCAGCAGAATTTAAATAAACACCATCATTTTCAACTGCAGCATATATCTCGTTATCATTAACACCAACAGCAGTTATTATCTTTCCATCCAAACCTATTTTACTAAAATTTTTCCCTTGGTTATCTGATATATAAACTCCTTTATTAGTGCCAACAGCGATGATATTTTCATTGCCATCAATAAAGTTTACTTCTACATCATCCAAGATTTTAGAGAGTTTTAAACTATCATAATCAGCAAGAGATAGTCCTTTATCAGAGCCAACAAAAGCTTTTTTGCCTACGTTTGGATGAGCAAGAATCGCATTCATGTCTCCAGGCACGTCAATCTTCTTCCAGACAGGATTGACTGGGTTTTTGAGTATTATGGCTTCGCTGGAAAATTCCCCTCTTATCCATAACAGATCAGGAGCAAATCTTGAGGCAGAAGATTCATAATTATGAACGATGGCTTCATGAATAATCCCCCCACTTTCTTCAACTCTGTTCCACGTTAAACCCTTGTCATCTGAATAAAACAATCCATTAGAATGTGCAGCAGCATAAACTCTGTCCTTATCAAAATTAGGAGCATAAACAGCATGAAGTTTTGAACCATAAAATTCTTTTATGTCTTGCCAGGTATTACCGCCATCCTTAGTTAAAAATAGAGAAGACCAATATAAACTAACTAAAAATTTATTAGGGTCGTCAAATTGTGCAACATCTGCAACAAAATCACCCCATAATCCTGTTTTTGTTTGCCATGTTTTACCGTTGTCTTCTGAGATAAAAAAATCTTCGCCGCCAGGATGTCCTCCTACAATTAGCCTTTGACCGTCTCTTGAAAATGCAATATAAGGCGTTGCATGTTGAAAAGGAATGAAATCTTCTCTAACCTTACTAAATATTTCTCCGCCATCAACAGATTCATAAACACCATGCGTTCCATAGCCCCATCCAAAAGAACTCCCAACAGCTAAAAATATATTCTTGATGTTTTTTGGATTTATTGCTATTTTGTTTACTATTTCAGTTTCTAAACCCTGTCCAATTTTTTTCCAGGTTTCTCCTTTGTCCGTAGACTTGAAGAGTCCGCTTCCCTTTCCTTCTTCTTCAACATCAAAATAAGAAGGAGCAAAATAAATCACAGATTCATCAACAGGATCAAAAGCTATATCTCCTGAAGCGGAACCTTTTATAAATTTTAGGCCGTTAACTTCATTCCAGGTGTTTCCAGCATCTCTTGAAACATAAAACATTCCATTTATTGTTCCAGCAAAGATCTGAGAATTATCATGGGGGGAAACCTTAATTATCTGAATACTGTATGCTTCGTCAGAAGAGAAGCTAAAAACTTTCTTCCAGTTTTCCGACCCATCGGTGGTTTTATAAATATTTCCCGTGATTGTGCCAGCATACAACGTTTTAGGATTTTTTTCAGAAATAGCTAATGCAGAAATCCCCTCTGCAGCAACGCCGCCAAAAAACTCTATTTCAGGAAGTCCTTTGTTTTTTTGAACCCATGTTTCCCCGCCATCTGTACTTTTCCATATTTGAGACGGCCCAAATCCAACATAAAGGGTGTTTAAATTTGTAGAATCTTGAACTATATATCGCGAATAATCTCCTTTTGGTCCATTAGTGGGTTCCCAGGTAATATGTGATGCTGATGCAATAGGAATAATTAACAAAATCCCAAATATTAAAGTGAAAGCTATTCTTGCCAGGATTATTTTAGCTATCTCTTTCATAATCTTAATTAATTATAGCAGACTTAATAAACTTTCTTTTTCTTCTTGAAACAACATGAACAAGATGGAATAACTAATCTTAAACTGACTCCCTCAACTTCTAGTCTGCTAAAACAGATATTTATTATTTGCAAAGTACCAGAAAACTACAGCAACAACTAAATTTCCGGCCAAGAAAAAACTCTTCGGACGAAGTTTTCCCACACTTCGTATGGAAAAAGAATATAACAAGGGTTAAACGGAAAAATCGGTCGCTATGCTAATTTTCCAAGAAAATTCCCGATTTTTCCCAAATGCCAATCCATCTCTGAAAATTTTGTCAGGAGTGAAAATTCATGGGTTGCCGAATTTTCCTCGCCAAAATTTTCGAGGGATTGCCACTTCGTTTAACCCCTTAAGTCATATTCAATTAATCTTCGTGCCTTTCAAGAGAAAATTTGTTAATCTTCTTCTAATCAGATAAATTACTAATGCAATAATAATCATACCTAACAAAGAGGGCAGTGCCCAATATTCTTTATCTTTTCCTGCCCCTAAAATTATAAATATTAATTGGTCGAGTATGAGCCCTGCCCCAATTCCATATAGCAAAATTTTTAGATAAAATTTTTGTTTTGGAATCAATAATCCAACAATCATTAAAACTACTCCAAACCAAAAATGATGAATTACGATATCCAAAAATTTCATATCAACTTCTGGCACGATTATTATGGATATTCTTGCGATTAGAATAGTTAAAATCATTATTAAATAAAACAAATTTTCTCTTTTCATAATAATAGTATAATTGACAACACATTTAAATTTCTATCGGCACGAAGATTAACTCTAAAATTTTCCTTCGGAACGTTGCACTAAATTTTAGGTCTTCCCGTTGATCAGATGAAACTAACAGGAGAAGCCGTCTCCAATTCATTTTTTATTGTGAATAAATGAAAGAAAAAGGGTATTTCTCTTATTCAGTACACAATTCCTTGTCTTATTCTCCATATTTTTCCTAAATTGTGCGCAATTGAGATTAAATTGATTTCAATTTTGACTTGCTAAAACAGCTCTTGCTTCAGCATAAACTCTTGTTGAGTTCTTTATTTGTTCTTTTATTATTGATTCATCTAATTTAGCCCGAATCTTTTTTTCAACCAAATCCGGCGTGACTAGCATGTATCGTTCCATAACTCTTTTAACATAAGACTTGTCTAATTCCCCATTGCTTTTTAATTGCATTTCTCTAATCCGTTCATTTAATCTTCTTCCTTTTGTTGGATATTCATTAATAAATCTTCTCATAAATTCATAATGTATATCATCAGCAATTTTTCCTATTACATCACCAGTGGCTCCTTCTAACATATTTCCCCATTTTTGATAATCATTGCTCGTAAAATCGTTGGATAAAGGCAATCCATTACTTAAGAATTGTTTAAGTAAATATGCTCTTTCTTGAGGTTCTAACTCCCCAACAATATCAACATACTTAAATCTTCTACATATGGCAAGTGGAATTTTTTTAGGTTCATTAGTTAAGCCCACTACAATTATTCCTTCATAATCTACAACTCCATCTAATTTCCGTTGAATTGCCTTTTGAACTCTTTGATAAATATTATCAGTCCAATGGTCATTAGAAGAACCAAAAAAAGAGTCGAACTCATCCATTATTAAGAAAACCAATTTGCTATCTCCACTATTCCTTCTTAATTCTCGAGCAGAGTTCCAAACTCTATCAACATTTTTCTCAAATT
>CAYJSG010000069.1:0-4470 GCA_964372815.1 Candidatus Woesearchaeota archaeon | reverse complement strand
TAGTCCGTGCTTTGCACGGTAGTGGCTTTGTGCAGGTTTCACCTGCAAGTTGGGGGGCACGCCAAAGCCGTCTCCCAAAACCCCTCAGGCATTTATTAATGCCAGAGATAATAACTGAAAGGAGGTTAAATAAAGATGAACTTCATAGGGCTAGATGTGCATAAGATGTTTAAATATACAATTGCGAAAGACAGAGATAGAAATGTACTTGCAAAAGAAAAATTTGATAACGGCAAGGAAAATTTCAAAGCATTTCTCAAACCATTTTTTTCCAGAAGAAACAAAAATTGTTATGGAAAGTACCGGAGTTTGGGAATGTATTTACGATGTTTTGGAAGGGCTTGGTTATGAAGTAAAGCTTGCAAATCCTGTTAGGACAAAAGCAATTGCTTATGCCCGTGTTAAAACAGATGCTGTTGATGCATCCACTTTAGCAGATTTGCTAAGAGCAAATCTAATTGCTGAGAGCTACATCCCTCCAAAAGAAGTCAGGCTGAAATAACAACATTATATCCTTCAAAAGGCAGTTCAACTTTCCCAACTTCTTCCAAATCATTCAGTTCATTCGCCTTTATTTTCTTTTGTGATACAGTATAAAGAATATCATCCATATACAAACTGCGCTGTATCTGATATTCATAATCATAAATTGGATTATAGTTAATTCCGCCAGGTTGTTGATCAATCTGTGCATCTGCCCACATTACATTCTCATAACCAGGTGGCGGACTGTCTACTATCTTCCAATTAGCTTCATTTGCAAGACTAACCTTGGTCCATATATAACCTTGAAAATCTTTTCTTTTAGCTCCGATAGATTCGTCTTTCGCAGGCCTGTATTTTACAACGTCATCAAAATGTGTTATTTTCCCTCGAACATTTATAGAATCCAGCTCAATATTCAAAACATAAGCTCCCTGCCAAACCACTTCCCCATAAGCATTAGAAGGAATTTCACTGGTATATTGACTTTTATCAATCTCTGCCAAACTAACAGGCAATACTAATAAATTTCTTTTCTTATCAAACAAGAATGCTTTATGATCCTGTAAAGCATAACTGTCTGTTCCTCTGTCTCCTATAACAATCTTTGCGCTTTCCTTTGGTTCACTGACATCGCTAACATCAAATATAGAAATTTTCAAGCCTTGATACCAAGCAAAATCAAATTCTCTACTACGTTGACTATTATTCACCTCAACAGTTTCTTTCCCAACACCAATTATATGATCCTCATCATAAGGATGTAAATAGTCGGAATATCCAGGAATCTTTAGATATCCAAGAACTTTAGGTTTGCTAACGTCCTTTAAATCAATAACAAAAAATGGATCAGTTTTCTTAAAAGTTACTAAGTAAGCTCTCTCACCAATAAATCTAGTAGAATAAATCCTTTCTCCTTTGGCAAGATCCTCTAATTTACCAATAATTTTCAGATTTTCATCAAAAACATAAACATTATTAACGCTATTTCCTTCCCAAATTTCTCCAATAGTTGTTGCAATTCTGAAATATCCCTCAAATTCATCCATAGAAAACTGATTCAAAACATGTCCAGACACTTCACTGCTTCTCTTATATTCAATTTCATTCTTGTTCACATTTATTTTATGAACAATACTTTTCTCTCTTTCTTTTCTAATTTTAATATCATAATCTCTCCAACCTTCATAAAGCTTCTTATCAAACTCTGCTTTTTCTGCTCCCTTCAAAGAATTTGAATAATTATCAATAATCTCTCTAATTTCCTGTATTTTCTCATTTAAACCTTTATTGGAATCCAAAATCTCCTTTACATCTGTCGCTTTATCTTCTGACAAAATAGAAACTACTACCTCTCTAAAAGAATCCAATATGTAATCCCTTTCATTAAATTTCTTCATCCCAACTAAATAAATATTGTCTCTAGAAACAAAAATATTTTCTGCTCCTCCAGTTAGATAAACTTCATTAGAGAATTCTCCATCTTCTAGATTAATAGCCCCTATTATATTAAACGAATAAGAATTATCAAAATAATCAAAATAAGAAATGTCTCCAACCAATACTTGCTTCTCAATACCATTTACCCTGTAAAAAGGCAATATTGGCTGGTCAAACCCAACATAACTACTGCTTATAACATAAACATAATTCCCAATCATCCTGGAATTAACATAGTTCCCATCAACACTAATTTCATAAGATAGTTCTGGCTTTTCTCTATCACTAATATCAAAAATATAAACATTTGTGATTGTTTTACCATAATCTCCAGGATAATAAGCAGATATCCCTGATCTGGCAATTTTTGCCCCCGCCTCCTGTACAGAATTATCACTATCCCCATAAGGAGCAATTGGCGCCCAAGCTTCAGCAAAAACTACCAATTTATCGCCATTAACAAAAATGTTTCTAACGTTTTTACTTTCATCAATTTTTATCTCGCTCAAAATCTTTATTTCATTAGCCGGAAAAGCATCAACTATCACAATTTTATTTCCAACAATATTGTAAATATATTTTCCGTCGTTTTTTACTATATCTGCCTCGTCAACTCCCATAATCTGAATATTTGTTCGAGAATAGTCTTCTGCGCCACCGCTTCCAGCCTCCTTAGTAGTTGTCAATCCAAAAGATCCTACGCTAACATCTGATCTTTCAGAAATAAATGAGCCAAAATCCGTAACAAACTCTTTATTCGCTTCTAAAAATTTCTTAAATTCTTCATAAGAGCTGAATTTCTTAATTTTTGTTTGATCAATTTCAGGTTTAACTCCAGAATAAAACGTAGAAGCAATTATTATAACAGTTACTACGATTAGAATAACCCCGACAAATTCAATATATTTTTTCTCACTCATATATCCCAAAAAACAATCTAATATTTAAATCTTCTTTTAACTTCAAATTTGTTTGAATCATTCGATCTTCCTCTTAAAAAAATAATTCCATGTTAAATAAACAAACAATCCGAACAAAGCCCCTGCTAAAAACCAAAGCCATACACCCTGCCCGATACTGCTAATTTTGTCAGATCCACTAGCCAAAGTCTGTGCAACAGTATCAGCAACATCTTCAGTCCTCTCCATAACTCCCTGAATAGATTTCTCCACAACAGCCTCTCTCGCAAAACCCTTATTTCTGCCATCAACAAAAATTTTAATGCAAATAGCCACAATTCCAGAAATTAAAACCGCTGGGATAACCCCTCTAATAATCTTCATGGGTGAAATAATTATCTTCCTATTTGCAATTTTATACTTATATATTCTCTTCCCTTTTACACTCCACAAAACTCCATCACTCCTCTCAATTAGACCAGACTCGACTAACTTTTTAATATTATATCCAATAGTATTTAAGGGAACACCTAACGCTAAGGAAATTTCACTCTCACTCATTTCTTTTTCACTTAATACTCCCAAAATCTTCTTTGCAGTTTTATTAGAAATAGCCTCAGCTATCTTCTCTGTCCTGGGATCATCCAGCTCAACTAATATTGAATTTCCCATAAATTACATAATTAATCCACACTTATAAATTAAACGAAAACTTCAAATTCACTTGAACTATTCAAACAATTTAGTTATCCACCCAGTTATTTTGCCAAACCACGAATTTCCTCTTGCCGTTCCTAACGGACTTCCACTTGGAGATGCGCTAGGACTGCCTATCGGAGATGTCTGGCTTCCTGTTAAGCTGCCACTTGGACTAGCCCCAGAGCTGGTAGAACTAGGTGAAGCGCTCTGTCCAGTTCCTCCGCTTGGAGATGCGCTCGGCGATGCTGTTGGACTAGAGCTAGGACTTGTTGTTGGACTTGTTGTTGGACTAGAGCTAGGACTTGTTGTTGGACTTGTTGTTGGGCTTCCAGAAGGCAAAGGATGAATATCACTAGGTTCATTCTTCTCAAGTTCTTCCAACAAAAGTTTAAGATCCCCTGTATCAACCCTCCCATCACCATTAATATCAGCATTTTTAGGGCATTCAACAGAATTTCCTTCAAGATAAGCGTTTATAGAACTTGCATCACTAAAATCTTTTCTTCCATTATTATCAACATCTCCCTTTTCACCTCCGCAGCTATTTTCAACATTATTTAAAGAAACAATTATCTCTCCATCAGGGTTAGCAATCTTAATCTCCGCATTATCAACAACCGGCACTTTAAGTGTAAAATCTATATCTGCCAAATAAGTTTCTCCAACAATAAGAGGATATTCTTCCTCAATTTTTTCTTCTGTTATTTCAAGAATGTTTTCTCCAATTTCTCCAAGCCCATCCGTAAATATAACCAAATTAAACTCCCCGCCACTAGCAACCGCTTCACTTCCCAATTGAGAAAAATCATAGTAATATTCATATCCCCCTCTCCCCGAACTATCTCCAGCACACCCTATTTCTTCCTCCTTTCCAGTAATTTTGACATTTCCATTTTCTTGTATCCCACTTACTAAAGTATACTTCTCCCTAGAACAATCTCGCCCACTA
>CAYJSG010000068.1:0-4639 GCA_964372815.1 Candidatus Woesearchaeota archaeon | reverse complement strand
ATCTTGTGTAATAGATTGTTCTATAAAGTAATTAATTCATTTAGGAGATACTGAATAACGGAAAATATCCTTATAATGAGTTATTAACTGTTCTAAAGAACTAGTTCTCAAGAAGCTTTATACTTACCCTTTTTTTCGCCACCCAATGTGATAATTCGATAATAGTTACCTATAGGAAAATTTTTAAGGATAAACTTCTCTGTCTACTTATGGGACGAGTAAGTAATGGAGCTAAAAATCATGTTATTGGTAGCATTAACTCATATGCTCAAAAACATCTAGGATCAAATCTTGCATTCTCAGCAGTTTTTGGATCTTATGCCTATAATGACCTAAGCAAAAACGATATTGATATGATTTTTGTTACAAGAGATTGTATATCTCAAGAAGAAAAGACTCGGATGGAAAGAGAGTATTTTGCCCTTCATGAAAGATACGACCTGAATCCAGATCACAGTTATCCGGGAGAATACGTTTCTCTTGATAATTTAAAAAAGGCTGAGATGGGGTGGGGATTTTTATATGAGGACAAAAGTGTAAAAATTCCTTTAATAACTTGTGGAAGTGATTGGAACGATTTTAATGATTATAGACACCATTTAACTGCTGTGGGTGGACCAACAATATTTCTAGATGGTTCAATGAGAGAGTTCCAATGTCACAAAACAAAATGTCTTAAAACTCTAATGGGTGTTTTACTACTATCCAGAAAAAGAGGATCGTCCTCTTTAGAAGAATTTACTTCGGGGATAGTAGGGATCGGTAAAGATTTTTTAGGGTTTGTAGATACACCTGCAGTAAGAAATTACTTAAGTGCAAATCTGAATGGACTATTGCATCAGTTAGTCTTATCCGGCGAAGTTATACATGAAGCTGGAACCTTCTCATTTAGGGATGACTTTTTAAGAGAATTAGAACAATCAATAAAGGAGTATAATGAAAAATGATAGTTTTAACTCCAGTTTATATAAAATCTGGCGATTCAAGATTTACTCAGAGAAAATCATACTTTGAAGAATCGATGCGCTCTGTGAGAGCACAAGACGAATCCATAAGACACATAATCATAGACGACGGAAGCCCAAAAGAATCCTTACAAGAAATAAAAGATAAATCTACTGATTGTAAAACAACTTTTCTTAGAAGGGAAAGACAACCTCGAGATTTACTAACATGCACAAATGCCCTAAACTATGGATTAGATTACGTTTTATCTTCGCGGGATGTTTGCTTGGATGAATCAATATCTTTTTTACACTCTGACGATCTTTTAATTAATGGGATGAGGCGTGTCCAAAGTTTAAGTCAAGAAAGATCAAGATTTTTATACAGCGACGCTGTTATTTTTTTTGATAATAATCCCGAGGGAATTGTTTGGGAGGGTTTAAAAGGAATAAATCGAGGAAGACTACAAGATTTCTGGATCAGAGGCAGACTTCCTTACCCTACTATGACTTGGACTAAAAGTTTGCTCTTAGATCTTAAAGAATTTATATTAAAAAAATACGGCTCACCAACTATTTTAGATCCAAATGTTGGATGCGGAGAGAACGTTGACCTTGCCCTAAGCACTTTTGAATTTTTGACTCAGACCGAAGAGAGATATACCTATTTACCACAGATTACCGCAGGATATAGAATTCATTCCGAGTCCCTTGCAGAAATTAGAGATCAAAAAGCTAGAAGAGAAGAAGAGAATTCTGTCTTAGTTAAACATTTTGGAATAAGAAAATTAATCCCATTGCATTTACAAAAATTTTTCTGTAGACCCGAAGAATATCTTCCCTTCCTCTTTCCACTAGCTCTAAAAAAAAGAAAAAAAGTAAATTTGGAAGAGCTTTTTCAAAATGAATAATCTATTCTCAAAGGCTGTGAAGGTTGGACAATTATTTCAAAAAAGGAAAAAAATAATTAAATCCTATACTAAAGAAGCTTTGATAAAAAAAATAAAAAAAGATCTACCAATTGAAGGCAAATCTCTAAAGGAAGTTTTTCTAGAATTTGAGAAATATTTACCTTATTGTGTTAATCAATCTAACCCAAGATACTTAGCTTTCCCAGATAGCGGAAATTTTCCAGAAGCAATTATTGCAGATATTCTAAAAACTTTTTTAAATCAAAATCTAATAGCTGACGTTAAAAGTGCCCCAATTGGAACATATATAGAAATTCAAATAATAGATTGGTTTAGACAACTTGTTGGATACAAAAAAGATAATTGTTTTCCAAATGGAATTGGAAACATTGGAGGAGTATTATGTTTTAGAGGAGTTATGTCAATAGTTACTTCATTACTTGTTGCAAGATCTAAATTAAAGAAAAATTCATTTCAAGAAGGATTCCAAGAAAAAGATACTTATCTCATAGTCCCAGATATAATCGATCATTATTCAACTGAATTAAGTTTAGGCTATTTAGGAATCGGTACAAAGAACATAGTAAAAGTAAAACTTGATGAGGATTTTAAGATGGATATAACGGATCTTAAGAAAAAAATAGAAAGAATAAAATCCCAAGGTAGTAAAATCTTAGCAGTGGTAGCTTATGCCGGCGATTCAAGAACTATGAGAATAGATTCTTTAAAAAAAATTTCAAAAATTTGTAAAAAAGAGAACATTTGGCTTCACGTTGACGCTTGTCATGGGGGAGCATTATTATTCTCAGACAAGTTAAATAAAAGACTAGAAGGCATTAAATACGCTGATTCTATTTCCCTTGACCCCCATAAAACATTAGGTGTTCCCTACCCTTGCAGTCTAGCTTTGTTTAGGAGGCCAAAAGACTTAAAACTAGTTTCAAAGTTCTATGATTCAACAATCATAAAAGATACATATGATTTAGGACAAATAACTCCATTCATCGGATCAAAATCTTTTGAATCTTTAAAATTATGGTTTTTATTAAATGTTCAAGGGAAAAATGGTCTTGGAAAGGAAGTAGAAAGAAGATTTAAATTAGCAAATTATTTTAAAAAAATGTTGGATAAAGAAGAGAATTTTTCAACTTTGAATAATGTAAATATTAATAGTGTTTGTTTTCTTTATTTTCCTCTAGAATTAAAGAATTTATTATTTACTTCAAGAAACAAAAAAGAAATACTTGAATTCATAGATAAATTAAATAAAAATATCCATGACTCGCTATACAAAAAAGGGGACTTATGTATACACACATTCAAATTAACTGATGAAGGAAATAGAGCAAATTTTAAAAAATATGGGAAAAGACAATGTTTAGGAATAATACTGGGTAACCCTCTAACAAACAAAAAGAATTTAAATTCTAGTTTCAACATACTTAATAATGAATCAAACAAAATTTATCTCAAAATGAAAAAACATTTAAAATGAAAATAGGATTTAGTACACAACTTGGAAAGGATTTGATAGAAGATATTAAATTTGCAGAAGATAACGGGTTTAATGCTCTATGTTTGGAGCTGAGTTGGAACCCTAATTTAAAATTTAGCACCCAAGAAATATTGAAATTGAGAGAATATGTAGATAGTGGAAATACTCTATGTGTCCATATGCCTTTTTTTCTCTATGTAAATACTTCAATAAATGAAGTTTTTATAGGCTTAAAAAAATATTTTGAAAAAACTATAAATTTTTGCGAAAAAGTAGGAGTTAAAACAATTACTTTTCATACTGGATATATCGAACAAATTGGAGGATATAAAACCAATAAATATCTTATAAAAAACATTAAAGAGCTAATTGATTTGGTAAAGAATAAAAATATATCTTTGAGTGTAGAGAACGATGATAAAGGTTCAGATTATCCTCTTTGGTGCCTGGATAAAATAAAAGAGATACTTCCTGAAATCCCGGAATTGAAATTTACTTTTGATCCGGGTCATGCCAACACTGCAGGTTATAATATACAAGAATTTTATGATTTTGTAAAATCCAGAGTAGATGTGGTCCATCTCCATAATAATTCCGGCAAGGATACTCATGACTCTTTGGATAAAGGCAATATAAATTTTAAAGAGTTCTTGTCTAAAAATTTTAACCAAGATTCAATATATATACTGGAAGTTTTCCCTTATGATAAAATCTTAGAAAACAAAAAGCTGTTTAAGGGGTACCTTGACTAATTCAATTTTAAAAAGATTATTTCATCTTCTTTTTTAGAAAAAAAGAAGCAAAAAATGGCGCGCACCTCAAATTCAATGGGATGGCTAAAAGCCCACCTGAACTAAGAGAGATTTTAGAAATATCATAACGGAGAATTGAAACTCAGTTCAGAGTTCAGGACGAAGCAAGAATAAAATGTAAATCAAAAGATATGAAAGTAAGATATTTCTTTTTTTTATTTGAACAAATGCTTCAAACTATATGGATTTGTTTCTATAAAGATGAATCTTCATTCAAAGAATTCATTATTGCTATGAAAGACATGTCCATAAAATGGACGAAAAGTAAAGAGGCATAGATAACTTACAGAAAGAATGATCTGCAAGCCAATAGTAATTGCCTATGCCTCTGATTTAGATAGAAAGAAATATTTTATTTGTTAGATCTTGACTTTGACACTTCGTAAGAAGAATGCTTAAAAATTAGCTTAATTCTATAAGAGATAATAAATGAAAGGAGGTGAAACTTCGAATGAATAGAGCAGAAACACCCCCTTT
>CAYJSG010000067.1:0-4722 GCA_964372815.1 Candidatus Woesearchaeota archaeon | reverse complement strand
AGAAAAATTATTTCCATTATTAAATAACAAGAATTCCTTCTTAAAATATTTAGAATATTCTGAAAAAGTATTGAGACAAAAAATAAAAGAACCTCAACAAACAAGGGTTACAGGAGATTATGGAAAAAAAGAGTATCAAAAACTCGTTGGTAAATATAATAATATCCCTACTGAAGGAAAAAATTCTAAAAAATTAATTAAAGACCTAATTCAAGAATTCTTTTCCGGGATACCGCGATGGAGAAGTCCAGAATTAGTTTATAATGTTGGATCTCCAACCAATATAGTTTCTTCTTCAATTTACTCCATGGCCTTGGATGAAAATATATATAATATTAATGAGGGTCTAGCTGGAAATACGTTGATAGCTGAACAAATTGTTGTGAATCTTTTATCACACTTAGCTAAGATAAAAAAGCGAACTGTTGGATTTTTTACATTTGGTGGAACAGCAACAAATTTTTATGCAACAAAAGTAGGAATCAAAAAAGCAGACCCTCTTTCAGGCTCAAGAGGAATTGATAAAAACTTAAAAGCAATTATTACAGAAGATAGTCATTTCTCTCATTTGGTTTGCGCAGATTGGCTAGGTCTTGGAATAGATAATGTAGTTGTAATAAATGCTAATGAGAATAGAAGAAGCAATCTTAAGGATGCTAAATTGAAGATGGAAAAAATCCTTGATTCTGGGGGTTTAATTTCATCTATAATAATAAATGGAGGAACAACTTATGACCATACTATAGATGATATAAAAGAATTTGTTAAATTGAGAGACAGATTAGTTAGCAAATATCACCTTGATTATAAACCACATTTGCATGTTGATAGTGTGATAGGCTGGTCGTGGCTGTTCTTTAATGACTATAAATGGAAAAAGAATCCTCTGGAGATTGATAATAAGACTCTTTCTGTCATTCACAAACAAACAAAGAGAATTTCACAATTAAAATATGCTGATTCGTGGGGAATTGATTTCCATAAAGGGATAGGAGGATGTCCTATTCCATGTAGTTTAATTATTTTTAATAATTTAGAAGATATAAATCATTTATCAAAAAAGAAAGGGAATACGATAAGAATGGCTCAATTAGCCGAAGAATTTTATTCTTTATCCCCTATAGATTTCACACTTGAAACATCTAGACCAGGCGGAGCTCCTCTCGCGGCTTTGGCTTCCTTATACTCTCTTGGTGTAGAAGGTTTTCAAAGAAGGTTAATTGATTTAATATCCAATAATATTTTGTTAAAAGAAAAATTAAAGCGACAAAAAGATTTTTTTGTATGTAATTATGACTCATTAGGTTTTGTTACAATGCTTCGACTGTATCCCCCAGAATTAAGTAATGATCCAAGAAAATTTTTAGAACTGAAAAAACAGGATGCCGGAATGAAAGATTTTGTAATCTATACAAATAAATATTTAAAAAGATTTTTTGAGTGGGATTTTAAGACAAGAATTCTGAAAAATAAAGGTATCGAATACTCTTATAGTGGAGCGTATATAAAACTCAAAAACAATGAAGAATTATCCGCTATTAAGATATACCCGGTATCACCTTATTTTTCAGGTAAAATAGCAAACAAAATAGTATCCACTTTGATTAATCAAAAAAGAAAATTTGATGAGGGAGTGTGGAAAAATGAATCAAAAAATTCCTCTTAACATAGAAAGAAAAATTAAAAATATAGCTTCTTTCCTGAATGTTTCACAATTCATATTATATGGGGGGACAGCAGTTGACTTGTTAAATGATAAAGTTGTCAATGATTATGATATAGCAATCAAATATAGGAATAAAGGGGATATCACAAATCTAAGAGATTTTCTCAAAAATAAAGGTTTTACTATAGTTGAGCCATGGCGAGAATACATTATACATAAAAATAAAAAAGTTATCTTGGTTTATGCTAAAAATAAAGAATATTTTTTAGATATAGCTTTTTTGAAGAATTTTAACTTAATTGGTCTTTACGATATAGAATCTGTCTATATTACCTATCCTGAAATGAAGGTTATTGATAAATATAATGGTTTAAAAAATTTAAGAAATAAAAAGATTAATTTTATTAGGAATGTAAACTCAGAAAATCCTTATATTTTGTTTGGAAGATTTGTTTATCTATGTGCAAAATACAATATTTCAATTTCTTACACTAAATATAAAGAGATTTTATTATACCTAAAAGAAAAATGTGAGAATTATACATCTAGAACTAATTATTTTAATAAACAAGTAATCCCTTCTTTTTACTCACATATCTTTAAAGCTATATTAAAATCAGAGGATAAATCAAAATTTATTATTAGATTAGCTGAAGCAAAGATTTTTGATAAAATATTTCCCTCATTAAATACTGCTCTCGGTAATATTATAAAAAATAAAAGTTTAACTAATAAACTTTCACACATTGATAATCGGCAGAAGTTGATTCATTTTTTATATACTTGTCTTGATAAAAATACCAAAAAAGAATTCCTCAAGGAAATAGCTACATTAAAAATTAGAAAGTGGGAAGTAAATTAAAAAATATTTTCTAAGTCTTTTTCTTTTATTTTCAGAAAACAAAATAATTTCACAGGATCTTTTCTAAAAGATAACTCCTCAAGAATATCACAATTTTTATCCATTTTACAAATACGATAATTATTAGAATCTATTACTAATAAAGATTTATCTTTCAATCCAATAGAATCCTGTAACCAGTTAAAGTCTTTTTTTAGTTTATGGGTTGTGTTAAAATTGTTGTCCAAAAAAATTATTTCTCCATTTAAAGTGTTAGAAATTATATAACCATCATCCATTTTTCTTATATTATGTGGGCATTTTAGTCCACTTAACAAAACTTTTTTCTTACCTGTACCCTTATCAATCAGAATCAATTCTCCTTGATGAAACAATACCGCTAAAATTTCTTTATCATTTTTATATATTGCACTATTTATATGGGTTGTATGTTCTGGTGTTATAGTATCAATTTTAGTGTAATCTTTTCCCCTATAAATTTTTTTTATTTTTCCCAGTGGATTTATAGAGTAACCATTTTCTGTAGCTAACCAATCCCAAGATTTTTTCCCAGTGCTTAAATCAATTTCAATTAAAGAATCTGTTCCTGTAGAAGAAACCATTAAATAATTATTCTTGAAAGAGTCTATAAAATGTATATCGTTAAATAAATTATCTTTAATTTCTCCAACTATTTTTCCTCTATAAATTTTTTTTATTTTTCCAAAACTTCCAACAAATAAACATTTATCTTTCGAAGAATAAACAAGACCTGTGGCTAGAGGACATTTAATTTTTTTTATAAAACCTCTCTTTAGATCATTTGGATCTAATAATAGAATTTCTCCTCCAAAATCTCTTGGGTTAATCTCTTTTACTTGTCTTTTGCTCCTGCCAAAATATTTTTTGTGTTCTTTGTCTCTTTTCTTCCATTGTTTTTCTAAATGTTTTAATTTTTCAGAATTAGTCACAAATACACTTGCTATAATATATTCTTTCATTTTTCCCAGTTAAAATATCCTTTCAAATCTGTTCCTTGAGAAGCGATTTCTCTATATCTTTCAATTTGGTCATCTGTTAATTTTCTAAATAGTATTTCTGGTTTATTCACTTGATGTCTCTCTCCAAGATCTTTACCAGCTTCATCCCATGCTCCAGCTGAAAGAGGACTGCCCTTAAGATTTAATTGACTCCATACTTTCTGAGAGGTTTGAGGCAAGTACGGAGCAGATAAAATGGCTAAAGATCTAAGCAAAACAGCACTATTATAGAAAATGTCATTTGCTCTCTGTGGATCATTTTTTATAGCTATCCACGGTTCTGTATCATGGATATACTTATTCCCTTCGCTTGATAATTCAAGAATCTCGGAATATGCTTTTCTTAACTCAGCTCTTTCAAGTAATTGTTCAACTACCAATTTTTTTTCTGAGATTATGTCTAATAATTCTTGGTCCCTTTGTGTTGTTCTATCTCTTGAAGGCTTAGCTATTGTTCCACCAAGTCTTGAATGAACGAAATTCAGGACTCTATTAACATAATTTCCATAATTGTCTATCAGATCCGAATTTACTCTTTCCTGAAAATCTTTCCACCTAAATTCCGAATCAGCAGTTTCTGGTATTACCTGTGTTAGATAATGCCTCCATACATCTGGCTCCAAACTTAATTCAGGAAGCTTCTCGCAAAATACTCCAACGCCCTTGCTTTTTGAGAATTTCTGTCCTTCATAATTCAAATATTGTAATCCAATTACATTTTTAGGTAAGTTAAAATCACCATGAGCAATAACCATTCCCGGCCAAAAAATAGTGTGAAAAGGGATGTTATCCTTTCCTAAAAAGTTGTAGATTTCTGTATTCTTATCTTTCCAAAAAGATTCCCAATCAGAACGTGCTTCTCTAGTAGACGAAACATATCCTATCGGTGCGTCAAACCACACGTAAAAAACTTTGTCTTCAAATCCTTCTAACGGAACTTTTACACCATGTCTAAGATCTCTCGTTATACACCTCGGTCTTAACCCTTCTTTTATCCATCCTGATGCAATACTTTTAACTTGATCTCTCCAATTGGACTGAGACTCTATCCACTTTTTTAATCGTGGAGAAAGTTTGTCCAAACTAAGAAATAAATGTTCTGTTTCCCTTATTTCTATTTTTCCACCTGAGATTGTTGATCTCGGATTCCTTAGTTGTGATGGATCAAGAACAGA
>CAYJSG010000066.1:0-4761 GCA_964372815.1 Candidatus Woesearchaeota archaeon | reverse complement strand
ATAATTCATCTGATATCTTTCATCAATAAATTTACTATCTATTAATTTTTGTATCAAATAATTATCTATAAAACGAAATTCTATCTAAGATAAATATCTATTCGGAATTATTAATCCTATATGAATGCTATCACATTATTCTTCTTTTCAGATAATCCACAAAATAAAGAACAGAAATGTTCAACTACTGATTTTTTAATCAATAGAATAAACAATTTTATTAAATTCGACCAGTTTCATTCTCCCTTCTTGAACTCTAGATGTATCAATTACATATTTCTGAATTGCACAATTCGGCGCATCTTCCAAAGCCAGTACATCAGATTCATCCAAATGTTCAAATAACGCCCTAAACATTTTATATGGTACTTGATGTGTAACTGCTAAAACACTCTTTCCTCCAAAATCCCGGGCTAATTTTTCCAAAAAGCTATGAACTCTGCCCTCAACATCTGGGTAATTCTCCCCCCTTGGCAGTCTATACCAATATTTCCCATCTCTTTCTCTATCAAGAAATTCTTCAGGATATTTCTCCTTTATTTCCTCTGTTGTAAATCCATGTAATCTACCAAACTCCTTCTCCCTTAACCTATTATCCTTAAATATTCTCAATTGATAATCCAATGTAGAAATTATTTCCTGTGCTGTATTCAATGCCCTCAAATAAGGGGATGAAAAACAAATGTCAAATCTTTCATTCTTAGCCAAATAACTCCCTGTTTGTTTCGCTTGCAAAATACCCTCTTCTGTTAATCTTATATCAACATCCCTAATCATTTTTTGTTTCTCCAGAATCTCCTTTAAATTATTATCCAATAAGTCTAATACAACATTCTGTTCAGACAAACCATGTCTAACAATAATCAATGTCGCAGGCCATTTTAACACCATAATATCATTATGAAATAATAGCTTATAAAAATTATTATACTGGCTAACAATTAAAAACAACAAACCTTATAATACTAAGAGTTTTAAAAAATATAATGAAAATAAGAGGTTTAGCAAATGCCATATGATATAATAATCGGCAGAGATCCTGTCGATAAAGAAAAATTTGGAGATAAGGGCCTTATTTATATAGGTAAGGGTTATGTTAAAATGGGAAGTTACACCTCTCTTTCTAATAAAATCTACATGGACATAGCTAGATCTCATATTGTTCTAGTTGCCGGAAAACGTGGTAGTGGAAAATGCCTCCACGAAGATACTTTAACAACTTTAGCTAACGGATCGCAAATACCTATTAAAAATTTAGAAAATAATAAGGAAAAAATTCTTTCTCTTAATAATAATCTAAAAATTGAAGAGGCAGAGAAATCAGAATTCTTCTCTAGAAAAGTAAATAAACTTCTCAAAATTAAACTAAGAAGCGGAAAAGAAATAAAACTAACGCCTGAACACCCTCTTCTTACAATAAAGGGTTGGCAAGAAGCTCAAAATCTAACAATAGGAAAAAGGATAGCTACCCCTAGAATAATTCCCGCTTTTGGCAATAAAGAAATGGCAGAGAACGAAATAAAGCTATTAGCATATTTAATTGCAGAAGGTCACACACAAAAAATAGTTTTATTCCCCAACTCAGATGAAAAAATCGTCAATGAATTTAAAGAGTCTTTAATGAAACTTGATTCATCTTTAGAACTAATCAAAGAAAAAGAAGATCATTATAGAATATCATCTCCAAAATGGAAGAGTAAAATACTAGAACATGACAGAACAAGAAACGATAAGTGGCAGTTCATAAAAGGAAGTAAGAATATTTATGAAAAAATAAGTATAAGAAAATTAATAGAAAAAGAAGAAATATTCGGATTATTAGCTCCTGAAAAGTTCTTATCCAAAAATATAATGCAACTGAAAAAAGAACAAATGAAAATCTTCTTAAACAGGTTATTTAGTTGTGACGGAAGTATTTATACTAAAAAAACAACATCTGATCGAACATGGCAAATTTCATATGCTTCTTCCTCGGAAAAGATGATAAGACAAATACAAGCCCTATTATTAAGATTCGAAATTCTATCTAAACTAAGAAATAAAACTATAAAACTAAACGAAAAGGAATTCAAATCGTTTGAATTAGTTCTAGATGAAGAAAATGTCCTTAAATATATATCAGAAATAGGATTCTTTGGAAGAAAGGAAGAAAAACAGAAAATTGCGCAAGAGGAATTATCCTCAAGAATTAGAAACCCTAATGTTGATACTATACCCAAAGAGATATGGGAGTTCCATAAACCAAAAAATTGGGCAGAAATTGGAAGAGCAGTAGAATATAAACATCCAAAAGCAATGAGAGAAAGAATCCATTATGATCCTTCACGACAAACTCTTTTACAAATAGCAGAAGTAGAAAAACATACTGGGCTAAAGCTCTTAGCACAATCCGATATTTTCTGGGATGAAATAATCTCTACAGAACTATTAGAAGGAAATTTCACTGTTTACGACATTTGTGTTCCAGACAATCATAATTTTATAGCAAATGACATCATAGTCCACAATAGCTATTCACTAGGAGTCATAGCAGAAGGATTATCAGATCTTTCTAAAGAAGAATCTCAAAATATTGCATCATTAATATTTGACACGATGGGAATATTTTGGACAATGAAATATAAAAACGAAAAGGAAACTTCTCTTTTAGAAAACTGGGACTTAAAGTCAAAAAATCTTCCAGTCAAGATATTTGTCCCTTTTGGAAAAATCCAGGACTATAGTGAAAAAGGAATTCCGTTTGACACAACATTTGCAATAAAAATATCTGAATTAGAAGCAGAAGATTGGATAACCTTATTTAATCTCCAGTTAACATCACTTACAGCAGTCCTAATACAAAGAGTTATAACAGAACTAAAAGAAAAGTTAATTGATTTCACAATAGATGATATACAAATGCTCATTAATCATGATAAAAAAGCAAATTCAGATACGAGAGAAATAGTATCTTCATTATTTGAAGTTGCAAATACCTGGGGGATATTTTCAAAAACATTAGAGGGCATAGAAATAACAGATTTAATTATCCCTGGAACAACAACAATTTTAGACACATCGGTTTACAGCTCAATAGGAGCATATAATATTAGAGCATTGGTAATATCATTAATTTCAAAAAAAATATTCAGGACAAGATTAGACGAAAGAAAAAAAGAGGAAATGCAATCAATTTTACATGGTCAGGATTATCTTTCCTACGAGATTAATAGAGCATCTCCTTTAGTCTGGATTTTCATTGACGAATTTCATGAGTTCATGGGCAAAGACTCAATCACACCAGCAACATCAGTATTACAACAACTACTAAGAGAAGGCAGACAGCCAGGAATATCATTAGTTTTAGCAACACAACAACCGGGCCTATTACACCAAGACGCGGTAACTCAAGCAGACATTCTTATCTCTCATAGAGTAACTTCTCAAACTGATATAAGGGCATTAAATAAAATAATGCAATCCTATCTTCCTGAAGATATAAATCAACAACTAAATAATCTCCCGTCATTGAAAGGTTCTGCAATTATTCTAGATGACAATTCAGAACGTCTTTATCCTATAAGAATTAGACCTAGATTCACATGGCACGGCGGCGAATCACCATCTGCAATAAAAGCTGAAATTCAATTATAGAAAACAATTAATCTTAAAAACCTCTAAGAATAATTCTATATAATGTCGATCCTAGAAGGAATAAGCGAAGAAATAGCAAGTGTATTTAACGTCAAACCAAAACCTCTAAAAGAATCTTTAGAAGAAAGAATAAATAAAACATTGGCAGAAGAAAGAGAAAAAATTCGCCCATCTAGAGAAGATATAGATGAGTTTAGTTGGGTTACAAAAGATAATAATCCGATCCATAGAATCCCAAAAAGAGCAAAAAAACTCGGTTTTGAAGATATTCCCTTAATGGGGGCTCATATAGCATCATACGGCGAACAATATATAGAAAGAGTAGTGGAAAGTATAAGAGAATACTGGGGAGCAGACATAAAAATAATCGGTCAAGATAATAGTTTTAAAGCTCCTGTCTATCCTGGACAAAAGATATTCTGGCAAGTTGCAGGACATAAAAGAACAGATAGCGAGATTAGACTAGAGATAATAGGAACTGTAAATAGCACAAAAATAATAGATATCACGACAAGGCTAGGAAAGGAATATAAACAAATGCCTCAAATAGCAGGGCCAATCTTCTCACGAAGATACACCTTAGAAAAAGAACATATAGAAGCGTTTTATAATTGTGTTGGCTCTAAAACTAATGAAAGGGTTCCTAAAATGATGCCAGCCGCATTCATTCCGGCAACTTTGCTGTCCCTATTAGAAGAAAAAACTCAAACAATGGAAGGAACTAATTTATCAATAAATTTTGATTTCCTAGCAGAACCACGAGAAGGAAGACTACAAGTTGACTTATTTACAATCCCAACAAGAAAACCACGACAGCAAGACGATCAGTATCTATATAAATTTAGAGCAGTCTGCAGCCAAAACACAATTCCCATTATCTACGGAGAAATTCTCTCATCGACAAAACATCTAATTGAATATTAACTATAAACAGAATCTACCCAATCTTTCCGTACCAATATCAACGATCGTTGGAGACTCACATTCTGGATACCTATGGATAATTCTTCCTTCTTCTTGCTTAAGTTCATCCAAAACATCCCTATAGTACTCTAGTCTAATACCCTTTGTACAAAATTTAATGCCCTTCGGGCAACTCCGCTAGGATAATCGTTTCATTTCTAACCA
>CAYJSG010000065.1:0-4831 GCA_964372815.1 Candidatus Woesearchaeota archaeon | reverse complement strand
CGCTCTTTCAAACTTCTCTTAGAGAACTTTGAGCAATTTTGCAAAGTTCTCTATAAAATAATTTTAATAATATAAACATTTAAAAATCAAATTTCTTTTAAACAATTATGAGACAGTTAAAAGACAGATTTATTCTTTCGTTTCTTACGGTAGGAGCTCTCGTAACAATAATAACTCTGCAATCAGGAAGAAAAATAAACCCTATTGGATGGTTTGACTTTAATAAGGACAAAGTAAAAGACGCATTAGTTATAGAACCGATTGATAGTAAATATGCTCAAATAGGCTTTGTAGACGGAAATTCAGTTTACAAAAGTCATGGCCAGTTTATGACAAAAGCACCATTCCAAAGATTTAATCTCCCTCGAATAAATTATGACTCTAGATTAATATACTCTGCAATAATAGAAGAAAATCGGGAAAATTATCTTAATCTTCGTATTAATAAACATGACGAAGAATCTAAGTTAGAATCAAGTGTAGGAATATACGAAAATCTTTCTTTAATTCCTCATTAATCATCAACATTTATAAATATTTATGATGGTAGAAAGTTTTATATAATTGTTTAATTCCTAGAAGTTTATGAATAAACTTGAGAATTTTGTCGCAGGGATTACAGGTTTAGGAGCCTTTATAGTTTTAATTATATCAGGCAGTAAGGCAGTTGTTGATTATGTTGAAAGAGAAAGAATTAGAAAAGAAGAAAATTATCGGCTTTATACAGGAAAGACCTACAGTAAAGTAAAAGAATTTCTTAATGCATTAGAACGTGGGGAAACAAATGCTAGCATGATAGTTAGTGGTTCTTATCAGCTCCAAGATGAAAGATTTTATCGAGCTTTAGAGAAATTTAAAAACTGATGAAAAAAGTAAATAATTACACACTCTGGATAAAGCTTTTTGGTCCTAGTCCACATTCTTTAGGCTCCCCTTTATCTTCCCATTGTCCCCCACGCCATTCCTGTTCTACACACTTGCAAGTTGGTTCTGTAACCTGCATTTTCTGATTATTCGTCGCCTTATTAGGATCATTTTCCATAACTAAATTATCCATCTTGCAGTAAAATCTGTGATCAGAACCAAAATCCTCCACTATGGAGATAAAGCTAAATTGGATGCTTTTTACTCGATCAATAAATATACTCCGAGTATTTCTCGTCCAAGGATAACCTCGCCCTTCACCATCAAGGATATAATTTAAATGTACAATCGCTCCTGGATTATCAAACCATAAAATTTTTGGAGGAAGGGTATTTTTCTTATGTTTTTTCATAAAGTAGGTCCATTCTTTATATTTATTTCCTGGTCCGCCTCTTTCATGTACATAATCATCTCCGCACCATACGTTAGATTGAACAGAACAACCCCTATCTAACTTTTCTGTATGAAGCCGAGATTCTTCAAGAATATCAGAATCCGCCAACTTACCATCAGTTTCTAAGTCTCCTATACGCTCAGTCTTGAGGATTCCTGTTTGTGAATACATAAATCTAGGAATCTCTTTAGTTTCTTTTATAGGAGATAATTTACCAGTAGTAGGATCATAAAACATCTTAGTAAGAGTATACTGACCAACAAATTGCCCTTCAGGACATGAATTGGGGTCGCTTCCATCAGTTAAATGAGCTAAAACAATAAAGGCATATCCAAAACTATAAAATATAACAGGTCTTCTAGCATTAGTTGGATCTAATACAACCCACCCTTCATTATGTCCCAACTTAACAATTGTCTCACTATCGCTTAGTGGAGTTGTCATCTTTGTAAACAATGGGCGTAAAGGAATATCTGAAGGAATAGGATCTCCTGTTTTTAAGATTGTTAATCCCTTTACTTCACATGGTCCTGTTGGTGGCGTAAGTGGGTCTATTGTACTTTCAGTTCCACCTCCACCCTCACCTTCTTATTGATTTTGAGTAGTACATGCTGCTGGATTTCCTACCCATGCTCCTCGATAGGCTGGAGGATCATTTGGCCCTCCAAATTCGCTGCATGATTTTGGTTTATCAGGAATTAAATCACCATTTGTATCTTCTGCTCCTAGACAACGTGGAGAAGCCTCTGGATCGATATCACAACCACTCCCTTCTACACAAACACAGCAAGTATCTGGAGAAGCACAGAAAGGTAGAGGGGCAGGAGCTATAGGAGTTAGCAGCATTTTTATAGTGTCACTTTGATCTTTATTATCCGTACATGTTACAGCTATATCATATGTACTTCCTACCGTAATTTCAGGTTGTTCAGGAACAAAAGCCAGAGGTTCTGTTGTTATATCTTTACCCTGAAAAGAAGGATCAAGATGCCACTGTGAATCAAATATTAATTTTTCCTCTCCAATTGGTTCTTTGGCAGAATTTAATTCTATGACCGTTACACTACATTTCTTTATATCTTTCTCATCACTAATATCTCCAACAAGAACAGTAGTTGGTATCTGTGCTTTTATTTCTGGAATCTCGTACCCTTCCTCCCTCAATTCTGACTCAGGTATTACCCAATTAAATCCTAATTGTGGAGGGTCATCTGTTCCCCCATAATAATAATTAGTTGGTCCAGGTCCGCCTTTGAAAAGGAAATTGAATAGCTTAATTACATCTGCTATATTAATAGAACCATCTTCATTAAAATCTGCTGCTTCTGTACATTCTGGCGCAGGACCATTTCTAAATAAATAATTTAAGATGCGGACTCCGTCGGTAATGCTTATTATTGAGTCTCCATTTACATCACCTCTAACACCTCGATCACGGCAGGGCTCTAACGCCAGAGTTGAGGGAATTATAAATATAAAAGCCAGAGCTAAAAACATAGTAATCAATATAATAACTTTTTTCATTGTTCAAGCAATTATTTTAAGTTTATAAATATTTGTCAATATTTATAAATCTCTCCCTCTTTCCTTTATAATGAAAAAAGAATTCACGATAACCCCCTGGGAGGTAGAGGGAGAAATTGATTATAATAAATTGATAGAAAAATTTGGAACAGAAAAGATAACTCCACATTTATTACAAAGAATAAAAAAGCATACAAAAGCTCTGCACTTTTTACTGGAAAGAGGAGTTTTCTTTTCACATAGGGATTTAAATTTTATCCTTGATGAATACGAAAAAGGAAATAAATTTTTCCTTTATACTGGAAGAGGCCCTAGTGGAAAAGTCCACATAGGCCATTTAATTCCATGGATTTTATGCAAATGGTTGCAAGAGAAGTTTAATGTTAATATGTACTTCCAATTAACTGATGATGAGAAATTCTTTGTTAAAAAGAATTTAACTTTAGAGGATACAAAAAAACTAGCTTATGAAAATGCTCTAGATTTTATTGCTCTAGGCTTCAAACCAGACAAAACAAAAATATTGATTGATACGATGCACGCAAATATTCTTTATCCGATAGCTGCACAAGTAGCTAAAAAATTAACATTTTCAACAGCAAAAGCAGTTTTTGGTTTTACTAATGAAACAAACGTCGGTTTAATATTCTACACAAGTATGCAATCAGCCCCTTGTTTTTTGGAAGACAGACCTTGTTTAATACCTCTTGGAATTGACCAAGATGCGCATTTTCGCATAACAAGAGATATAGCTCCTAAATTAAAAAAATATAAACCGGCTGTATTCCACAATATGATGTTTCCCCCACTACAAGGTCTAGGCGGAAAAATGTCTGCCTCAGACGAGTCAACAGCAATATACACAACAGATTCTCCATCAGAAGTAGAACTAAAAATTAAAAAATATGCATTTTCCGGCGGAAAAGACACAGTAGAAGAGCATAGAAGATTAGGAGGCAATCCAGAGATAGATGTTTCATTCCAATATTTGAAAATGTTATTTGAGCCAGATGATAAAAAATTAAGCCAAATATATAATGATTATAAATCAGGAAAACTCCTTACTTCAGAGCTTAAGAAAATTACAATAGAAAAAATAAATGCCTTTTTAAAAGAGCATCAAAAAAAGCGAGAGCAGGCAAAAAAACAATTCGAAAAATTCCTCTATAAGAATTAAACTTTAAGAAATTTAATATTATAAGTGATAAGCTTGCGCATTACAAAAAAGGTTTTAAAAAGTATTTTTACAATGTTGCCACCATGACTCACAGAGTTCCAATCGCATGTAATAAATATAAATTAAAACATAACAACAATTGTGTTGAACGAGACCATCAGTACAGTAGAAAATTAGAGAATAACACAAGAGGGCATAAATCTTTTTTTGGAGCAACGGCACTTTTTATGACAAACAACGATTAATGAAGAAATGTAAGAAAACAAAAAGATGGATCCTAAAAGAAAAGAGATGGAGAACACCTGCTCAAAGATCAGGGATAAAGATAAATCTTGGAGAGCGATATTGGTTATTGAATCTTATGAAGATTGCATCTGTCGATAACTAAGGAGAATCGGTCAATATTTTTCCAAGCAATTACACTAAATTAGAAAAAAATACAAAATTATCCAAATGTAAAAGTATAAATTCTAAGCCCTTTATTAGCATCTATTAAAACTTCGTGCTTTCCATAATTTGGCAAAGATATTATATTATACAATTTATGCTCTCCTATCTCAAATTGCCTTATTGTCTTAATTTGTCCATCAACAATAACATTGATTTTAACATTAGAGTTAGAGCTTCCAGCAACAATATTCACTTTTTTTGCCTCATATTTCAAACTGATTTTTCCTTTTTCACTTACAAGTTCCATATAGTCCTTTCCATTGTAAAATCTCCCTTCTAAATAGGCAAAATTTTCACTTCTATCTTCTATTGCAGGCAATTTATACTCAACTTCTTTTTCAGAACTAAAGCCTTCTTCATTT
>CAYJSG010000064.1:0-4913 GCA_964372815.1 Candidatus Woesearchaeota archaeon | reverse complement strand
TAAAAATCCCAAAATCAATATTTTTATATCCTTAATTCCTAATAAAACAATGAAAAAATCAGCCTATTTAATAATTTTACTAATAATCCTGGCAATCCTCTACCATTTACTTTTTCTAGGCATGCGTCCCTTACATCATGATGAGGGAGTTAATTATTTCTTTACAAAAATGATAATAGAAAAAGGCACTTTCGAATACGATCCTTTTAATTATCACGGCCCATTTTATTTTTTTATAATCCTCTTTTCTTTCAATCTTTTAGGCATTTCAGAATTCTCGCTGCGGCTTCCCACAGCTTTATTTGGTATAATATTAGCGATCCTCCCTTTATTTCTAAAAGAAAGACACCTTTATAACAAATATATTCTCTCATTATTCTTGATTATCTCACCATCAATATTATATTATTCAAGATATGCTATACATGAATCTTCGTTCATTTTATTCACTTTTATCTCAATTTACTTATTTACAAGAATCTTGGAAAAAAAAGAACTCTCAAATCTTCCATTATTTGCAATATCACTGGCATTTTTATTTACAATAAAAGAAACAGTAATAATTCCATTATTCATCATTTTTATTCTTTGCATAGCGAACTATAAGGTGATAAGAGAAATAAAATTCAAAAACCAATTTTCATTAATTTTCTTATCAATTTTCTTATTCTTAATAATTTACATTATATTATTTACTTCATTATTCACAAATCTTCAGGGTTTATCAGACTCTATTAAAGGTTATCTGCCGTGGACTGCTCGCGGCCTAAAAGAGCCAGGCCATGCAAAGCCATTTTTCTACTATCTTAAATTAATAATAAAATATGAACTTCCCATTCTAATCCTGGCAATAATAGGCATTCTAGGTATAATAAAAAACAGAACCTCAATATTTTTAAAAAATATAATAATCTGGTTTATCTTAACATATTTTATATACAGCCTAATAAATTACAAAACACCCTGGCTTATAATTAATATATCTCTCCCCATGATTATTTTAGCATCTATAGGAATTAACGCAATAACAAACAAAAGACTAAAATTCATACTAACAATATTAACAATAATCTATCTAATCCTTTCCTCTACATATACAAATTTCATTTCTCCATGGCAGCCTTCCAATCTTTACGCCTATGTTCATACTTATCAAGATACATTAAATCTGGTTGATAACTTAAATTCAAATTATAAGCCTGATTCAAAAATCCTAATTATATCAAAAGACTACTGGCCTCTTCCTTTTTACTTAGATGGTAAAAATGTCTCATATCTTGACAACATACAATCAATAAATTATAGTGATTACAGCGATTATGACATCCTAATAGTAAAAGAAGACCTTTTTCAAAAAGATCCTCCTTCGCTAGAATATTCTTACAGTAAATACTCTTTAAGAGAAGGCGTTGCTCTTTATTTATTGGTTAGAAAGTAGAGATATTATTTTTTATCTGCCTCTTTTATGGCATCTTCAATCGGAATAAATCCATCATCAGACATTAAGAAATCTTTTAACTGCTCTTTGACAGCTAAAGAATAAATCCTTTTAAGAATATCATCATAACTCTCTCCTTTACTCCCAAATGAAGATATTTTCTCCTTGGTTTCCTTGCCCAATTGAATTGTGGTTATATTCATTTTTATTTATAGTGACTATAGATGCTATAGTTTGTAAACTTTTCTATTATCATTAACAAATTTGTTAATCTTAGTATCACCAACTTCTTATGTTTTACTTCGCTTGAAAGCCGAGGTTGTTTGAAAATTGGGGAGATAGAGACAAAACCGAGCTTTATCCACAGTCTAAAGAATGTGGTTTTGTTCTCTGTATAAAATTATATAATAAACCTTCTCTTCTTATATTTTTGGCGATTATACTTTTATACAAAGATTTATAAAGATACATAAATTATACCAATATTGTATAATCTATGTTGCAATATGCAGGGAAAAATTAAAATACAAAAAAATAATAAAAATCTAAAAGGACTATCTCAAAGAGAAGTAAAAATCATAGCTTGGCTTGAATTCTATAAGAAATATTTCTTTTCTTCAAAAGATATAGAACATTTTTTTAAAGGAAAAAATACACTTTATAGAGGAATACAGATACTTCTAAGTAAAAAAAGGATTATAAAACTTAATCAAAATAGATATTATCTTGTTCCTATTAAAGCTAAAAGTGGTTCTTGGAGTGAACATCCTTTTATTATAGTAGATGAAATATGCAATGGAGAAAATTATTATATTAATGGCTGGGCATCTGCAAATTACTGGCATTTAACTGACCAAATTCCTTCTGCATATGATGTTTATACAACTAACAGACAGGGAATAAAGATAATTCTTAATACTAGAATAATATTTCACAGAGCTAGAAAGATTGATAAATCTAAAATCATAATTAAAAAAATAAAAGAACATAATTTTGTAATTATGGACAAAAAAAATTCAAAAAAATGGCTGAGATTAAGAGAATAGATGAAGATGAATTTAATGATATTGTATCAGGATTAAAATTTGATAGAGTGAAACTTACAAAAGATTATTTTGTTACATTGCTTCTTTATTTGATAAAAGATGTTAGTGGAATCTATTTTAAAGGTGGAACTGCTTTAAATAAAATATTTCTGAATCACGCAAGATTATCTGAAGATATTGACTTTTCATTGACACGGGAAGTATCAGATGTTAAAAAAGATATAGTTGAAGTCGTTGAAAAGTCAGGGCTATTTGTAAATATAACACAAGATAAAAATGTAGAAGGTTTTCTTAGAATTGTTGTTGAATATATAAGTTTTGATGGAAAAAAAGATAATGTTTTTATTGATTTGAATAAAAGAGCAAAACTTTCTCTTCCATCTGAAATTCATAAGGTAAATCATTTTTATTCTCCATTTATACCTGAATTTTCAGTTAAAACCGTTGCAAAAGAAGAGATAATCTGTGAAAAAGTAGCTGCTACGATTGGCAGAAACAAGCCTAGAGACCATTATGATGTTTATATGATGTTGAAAAAAGGAATTGTTATAGACATGAATCTTGTTAGGAATAAGTGCTATGAATCAGGAGATGAATTTTCAATTATAAAGATGTTCAATAAAGCAAAAATGCTGAAGAATAGATGGGATAAAGATATGATTTCACTTATTGCTGAGCCAATAACTTTTCAGGAAGTCATCCAATATTTATCAAAATATTTCAAGCTAAAAGAAGAAAAAGAAAAAATTAAGAAAAAATGATTCAACTTCATGTTATTAAAATTCTGTCATAATCTGTCATTATTAGTAACTTTCTTTCTTATTTTTTCCACATTATTGAGATAAGAGCCATTTCCATGCAGGAATTACTGAAATCTTTTTATTTTCTACTTTCTGCTCTTTCTCTTGCTCTCTTGAAATAACAAAACCTTCTTTAATATCGAATAGTTCCATAAATTTAAGCATGCCTTCTATATCTCTTATCTCGCCATATTTAACCTCTATAGGAATTATCTTCCCTTCTTCATCTAAAACAATATCAACTTCATTTTTATAGGCATCTCTCCAGAAAAAATTAGCACCTGTTTGCAAAACTATCGTATTCTCAAATATCTTGGGCTTAACATCTTCATTTCCATAAATAAATCCTAAAGCAGGAATAGTAGGATAATATTTCTTTAATTTTTTTGCACTCTTTCTTCGGTTTCTTGAGAAATTAAATACCTTTCTTATTAAAAATGAATTTTCAAGATAACCGAGATATAAAGAAACAACCCTTCTAGATAATCCTACTTCAGAAGCGAGCTTGTTTATTTCAATTATCTGGCCAGGATTACCAGAGATTATCTTAAATAAGGATTCCAAAATAGATATATCCCTTATCGGATATATAAGAGGTATATCTCTAAATAGTACTTTTTCAACAACTGTTTCTCTTATATAGTTCTTGATAAAGTCGCGATCATTTATACTTACTAATTCTGGAAACCCTCCAGAGAACATAAAATCTTCAAAAGCCTTTGCTAATTCTTTCTCATAAAGTCCAAAGGGCTTTGACTTCAGACCTTTGAAGGATAGAAATTCTTTAAATGATAAAGATTCAACTTTAAACTCAAACATTCTTCCTGCCAAACTTTCCTTAGACCTCTTTCTAATAAAAAGAGATTCTGAGCCAGAAATTATAATTTTAAAATTTACATGTAGATCATACAACCTTTTTACCTGTTCTTCCCAATTATCTAATTTTTGAATTTCATCTAATAGAAAAAGATATTTAGAGCCCTCCATATTTTTTTCATATTCCTTTGAATATACTTCAATTAATTCGGAAAGATCTAAATCCCTAAAAGTATCAAAACTAAAATAAACAATATTATTTGGATTAAATCCAGAATCAATTTTTTGCTTAACTATCTTTAACATTATTGTTGTCTTCCCAGCTCTCCTTAATCCAGTTAAAGCTATTATTTGTTTTGCCTCAATGTATTTTTGTAATTTTTGATAAATTTCTCTGTCTTTGTAATTTATTTCTAGTTTCCGTCTCCACCAAGGATTTGATTCAAAAATTGCTTTTTTTATCTTTTCTTTTTGCGTCATCTTATAGTTTCATATATTATATTTAATGTAACTTTAACATTACCTATATTTATAAACCTTTCTATCCCGCGATTTTTATTTGCTAGTTATATTGGGCAATTTTTCTATTTCTTTCCTTCAAATTAAAAAATAAAAAACAAGAATAAGATAAATAAAAAATAAAATTTTTGTTTTAGACACGGACCATAGGTGTTGTTGAATTATATGCGGACAAGGGAAAGTCTTTTAAACTAGTGGTAATTAAATTTACCAGATGGTAAAAAAAATTACTAAGACTGGAATCATAGCACAATTTGTTAGCGACTATAGCAGGAAATATTATTTAAGGGAACT
>CAYJSG010000063.1:0-4962 GCA_964372815.1 Candidatus Woesearchaeota archaeon | reverse complement strand
AAAGAAAAACCTTTCTATTCAGTAAAACTTATCTTTCAGGAGAATTGGGAAGAATTTAATATTTTCCACTGAATTAATATAATCTTTCATTTCTAGTATAATAGAGGTACCATCTTTTTGGATCAATATTCCATTTTACTCCTCGGTCAAATGCGATATCTCCACGTAAAATAATAATGTCTTCGGGCTCACCATGAGTTGTTTCAACAACATTTTTAACAACACTTAAAACCATTTCTAATGAACCCGATATTGCACATATATAATCTTGATTTCTTAGCTCTCTGTTGCGAGTATGTGCAACTTGATCTTCATCTATAACATCATATGGACCTTTCATATACATAAGGGAGTATCATGTTAAATTTAAATCTTTGCTCGCCCCAGACTTTTCGGAGACTTTATGCCTCGCCTCATTTCATCCGGTCTACTAACAAAGGTTTCAAGACTTATTACGATTTGCCCAAAGTCCCCACATATTTGAATAAAGATAATTTGGCGATAACATTCTTGAGACTTTGGACGTTAAGCAGGTTTATTCAATCATTTCACCTTAAAATTCTTAACATAAAGTCCTCCATTTCTCTCATCAAATTTTCCTTTCATCCAGGCCTGCTCACTTTCTGTAAATTCCCGATCCTGATAACTTTTAGGGATTGTATCAGGAATATTAGTATCGCTTCCGATACCCATAACGAACTTGTTGTCCTCTAATCTTATGAAATGAGCACCATGAGTCAAGAGCTGTCCTGTCTTACCATCGACTACGTAACGATTCCCGCCCATCTGGCAGATATAGTGTTCTGAAGAGGTCTTATAAACCTGGTGAAAGGGAATAGGAAAGGATTCCTCTCTTTCGATCTTCCCAAATCCCTGAATATAAGGAAGATTGATTTCAGACAAAGATTTAGGATTATTTTCAGATAGCTTCTTTTCAAGAGGCGAAGAGTTTGTTGGCTGGGATCCATCGCATGCTACTAAAATAATCGGGAGCATTGCACTTACAATTGCACGATTGTATTTTTTCATATCTTTTTGAAGGGAAACTCCTATTTAAATATTAACATATAGAGAACTGCATAGCATATAGCCCTTGCCCTATGCAGTTTTCTAATGGACACCTGCTAAAACATTGTGTTCTAAACAACGCAGTTATCCATAGTCTAGAATGTAATCGCTTAAATTCATATGCGATTATTTTCCACATAGCACATACTACATCTTTCATCAAGTTTAAATAGGATATTTTTTTTGATTATAAATGTTGACAGAGCACCAGATTAAAGAGCTGAAAGAACATTTAGAAAAAGCGCAGAATCCTGTTTTTTATTATGATAATGACTGCGATGGATTATGCAGTTTTTTGATATTGAGAAGATATTTGGGAAGAGGAAAAGGAGTAGCTGTCAGGAGTTTTCCTGATTTAAATGCACAATATGCAAGGAAAGCAACAGAATTAAATGCCGATTATGTTTTTGTGTTAGATAAACCAGTGGTGTCCAGAGAATTTATTTCAGAAATTAATTTGTTAGGACTGCCTTTGATTTGGATTGATCACCATTTAATAGGAGAGGAAGATTTTACCAAAGAGTTTTCTAATTTATTTATCTTTAATCCTACCAGAAATTCAGGAAAAGACAAAAGTGAAGAGCCTGTTACATATTTGGTTTATAATTTGACGAGAAGAAAGGAAGATTTATGGCTCGCTGTTATTGGGTGTATTGCTGATCATTATATGCCTGATTTTGTTGATGATTTTAGTGAGAGATATCCGGAGTTTTTTGGTAATGTTAAAGAACCATTTGATGTATATTATAAAACTGAAATTGGTAGAATAGCACAAGCGTTTAATTTTGGATTGAAGGATAGTACAACTAATATTGTTAATCTTCAGAATTTTCTAATTTCCTGTAAAGGGCCCGATGAAATATTTGTTGAAATGAAAGTGAACCATTCTTTTAGAAAAAGATATAATGAAATAAAAAAGAAATATGATTCTTTAATTAAAAAGGCCAGGAATTGTGTTCGGGAGGAGGTATTAATTTTTGAGTATTCTGGGGATTTGAGCATAAGTGCCGATGTTGCTAATGAGCTTTCTTATTTATATCCTAAAAAATATATATCTGTTGCTTATAAGAGTGGAAATGTATGCAATATTTCTTTGAGAGGCAAAAAAGTAAAAGATATTCTGATTAGTATTTTAAGTAAGTTGCAAAACGCCAGTGGAGGGGGGCACGAGGATGCTGTTGGAGCAAGAATTAAGATAGATGATTTAGAAAAATTTAAGAAGGAGTTTATTGAGGAGGTGAGAAGAAAATGAAAGAAGCAAGAATTGAAGTTAATGGCATAGTACAGGGAATACATTTCAGGAAGTTAGTAAAGGACTTTGCTTTTGATAGAGGATTAAAAGGATGTGTTATGAATTTGTCTAATGGAGGGGTTTTAATTATTGCACAAGGCAGGGAGGAAGATATAAATGAGATTGTTTTATGGTTGAGAAGAAATCCTGGATTTTCTAAAGTTGATAATATCGATGTTAATTTGGGAAATGCCGGGAAATTAGCTGATGATTTTGTTATAGTAAGAGAAGGTAATTTTTTAATAGATATTTTTAAAAGCGTCTTTAGACTGCTTAAAAGAATTTTTGGTTTTAATAAAGAAGAGAAGTTTGATAAAATTCCCAGGCATGTTACAATAATTCCTGATGGCAACCGAAGATGGGCTAGATATAGAGGATTAGAGCCGCATTTTGGACATTATAAATCAGGGAGCTATAAAAATATTGAGGCTTTACTAATAGAAGCTAAGAGAATTGGAGTAAAATACGTTTCTATCTGGGGATTTTCTACTGAAAATTGGAAGAGATCAGAGGAAGAGAAAAAGGCTATTTTTGATTTGTTATCTGAAGGAGTGAATAGATTTAGAAAATTTGCAAGAAATAATAAAATAAGATTTAAACATATAGGAAGAAAAGATAGACTCCCTAAAGAGTTGATTGAATCTTTGGATGAATTAGAGAAAGAAACTAAAAAATATAATGAATTAACTGTTTTACTTTGTTTAGATTATGGAGGAAGAGATGAGGTTATAAGAGCTGTTAATAGGGCTTTAAAATCTGGAAGAAAGGAAATTGATGAGAAAGAATTTTTTAGATTCTTAGACAGTTATGGGGCTCCTGATCCGGATTTTATTATTAGGACTAGCGGAGAGCAGAGAGTTAGTGGATTTATGCCTTTTCAAGCGGCTTATGCTGAACTTTATTTTAGCAAGCTCTATTTTCCTGATTTTAATGTTGAGGAATTGAGAAAGGCTATTAGGGAATATGGAAGAAGAGTAAGAAGATTTGGTGGCGAGTGATTCATTTTGGTCAGGATTGAGCAATGTTTAAATAGATAAGTGGTTGAATTAGTAAGAAGAACAGGTGATGAAATGAGGATAGAAATTAATTTAGAGAAGAGACATTTTTTTGTTTTGTTTTTTATAGTTTTAGTTTTTGGAGGATTTTTGATAGTTATGGCATATAATCCAGGAGGTATTGGAGGGATTCCTTCTAAGATGGGACATAGCGTTGACGAGATTGATTGGGGAAAACCTATACAAGAGACAGTTACTTTAGTTAAAGATGGGACTAATTTAGGCGCACCGACATTGCAACTTGTCGGCAATACACCTACTATCAGAATAGATAATCTATATGTAGGTCGCATTCCTATCTCTTCTTATTTTTTACAATTAATTAGTAATAGCCTAGTTATAGGCAAGGCATCTACAGGAGGAAGCATTGAGAGTAATTTAGTTTTTCGAGATGGAAGAATAGGTATCGGAAAAGTTCCTGATGATATATCCTCTAAATTAAACGTTGATGGCAATGTTAGATTTGGACAAGGAAATGGTGTTAAGTTAGCGCATAAGATAACAAGTTTAGGATGTAATGCTATTGGATCTGATTTATTGCTTTTGTTCAAGAAGTGCAATGATGGAAAATGGCACTTAGGCTCTGATAATACTTGCTTCTCCAACACAGAAATTGTTTGTGTAGGGTGATAAAATGAAATTAATAATTAATATTCAAAGAAAGTATTTTTTTGTATTGTTAACTTTAGTTTTATTGATATTAATAATTATTTTTGTTGGAGCTTTTAGTAATCTTCCCACTTTTCCAAATAAAGCTAGTTCTTTGGGGCATAGTGTTGACGAGATTGACTGGAAACAGGCTATACAAAACACTCTATGGTTAGGTAAGTCTGGAGTGGATTTAAACTCTCCCACTTTATATCTTAAGGCATATAATCCGTTTATTCATATTCAAGATAGGTCTAGCGAGGAATATTATATACAAACTTTAGCTGGTAGTCTTAGTATTTTTCGTCGAACTAATTCAGAAAAGGATGATTTAGTTATCTTTAATAGCAATTTAGGTGTAGATGTTTCTAATCCTTTAGACAGATTACATATTAATGGTCCTATCAGGTTTGGGGAGGGAGCTATTTTAACATTTGTAGAATGGGATGGAACTAACCAAAATCCTCCATGTTCGCCAGGGTTTACTGCTCTTTTTAGGAGGTATGAAGCAACACTTGATCCACAGGGAGCTACTTGTATTGGTCGCTCTCAATTTCCATCATGTCGTAGCACTTGTGGGAGGCCAGCAGGATGGAGATTTAGTCTTGATACAACTCCCTGTAATGACCCAAGTATTAATAACTATCCAGATTCCAATTGTTGTTTTTATTTAGACAATTGCCAAAAAAGAGAATGTAGATCTGAGAGATGGACGAAAGCAGTTTGTATCAAGGGAGCAACCTAAAATTTTTGTATAAATAGAAATTAAGATTTATAAATCAAAGGAGTTGTATAATCTTATGTTGAAGGAGAAAGAAATTAAGAAAGCGAAGGGAAATTTAAAAAAAAATATCTTCAAGATAATGATATGGAGAATTTAGGAGTTTAAAAGTTATTGTT
>CAYJSG010000062.1:0-5038 GCA_964372815.1 Candidatus Woesearchaeota archaeon | reverse complement strand
TTTCTTTTATTCTTTCTCTTAAGATATCTGCTTTTTCCCACTGTTTTTCTTTTCTTAACTTTTCTCTTTCTTCTATCAGAAATTCAACTTCTTTTGGCAATACTAAAATAGTTTCTTTCATATCACTTACATTTAGACCTAATACTTGATCGAATTTTTCTAATAATTTTAATTTGTTTTTTGGAGAGAAATTAAAATCTTCTAAAACTTTGTGGAAAACTTGTACAGCCTTTGGCATGTTTAAATCGTCGTTGATTGTCTTTAGGAATTTTGTTTCATAAATTTCTGTGAGGTCTTTACCTTTATGTTTTTCTTCTCTTAATTCTATGACTTTTCTTTTTATTCTTTCGTATGTTGTTTTTGCTGCGTCTAGGTTTTCTAATGTGAAGTTTAGTGGCTTTCTATAATGAGTTAGGAGATTGAAATATCTATAAATTAGGGGATTATAACCTAAATTTTCTAGTTCTGATATTGTATAGAATCCGCCTTTAGATTTAGAAACTTTTTCTCCTTTACTTAATAAAAATTTTTCATGTAACCAATAATTGACAAATTTTTTTCCTGTTGCTGCTTCGCTTTGTGCTATTTCATTGGTATGATGGATAGGGATATGATCTTCCCCGCCTGTATGAATATCAAAATGCTCTTCTAAATATTTTATTGACATCGCTGAACATTCTATGTGCCAGCCTGGAAATCCAACACCCCAAGGGGAGGGCCATTCTTGTTGCCTTTTTTCTTCTGACTTAGAAAATTTCCATAGAGCAAAATCTGTTTTATGCCTCTTTTCTCCTATCGGAATTCTTTTTCCTTCTTTTAGTCCTTTGATATTCAGTTTTGCTAATTTGCCATAGTCTTTGAATTTTGTGCTATCATAATATATTCCATCTGATGTTTTGTAAGTATAACCCTTTTTTTCTAGGATTTTTATTAAGTCTATCTGTTCTTTGATATGTTCTGAAGCTTTTGTCCATAATGTGGGTGGGAGAATATTAAGTTTTTTTAGGTCTTCTTCAAATATTTTAAAGTAATAGTTTGCAATTTCTTGAGCGGATCGCCCTTCTCTTTTTGCAGCCTTTTCCATTTTATCTTCACCTTCATCTGCGTCAGATGTTAGATGGCCTACATCTGTGATGTTGATTGCCTGTTTTACTTGATAACCATTGTAGAGCAATGTTCTTTTTAGAATGTCTGAAAATATATAAGCTTTAAGATTTCCTATATGTTGGTACCAATAAACAGTCGGTCCACAGGTATACATTCTAACTTGTTCTTTTTTTATAGGTTTAAATATCTCTTTTTTTCTTGTTAATGTGTTGTAAAGTTTTATTTGTTGATTTGTTTTTTTCATTATTATATTAAACAAGTAGAGGTTTTAAGGGTTTTGGAAAAGACTTAAATAGTTGTATTGATAATTAAAAAAATGTTTGAGAGAATAAAAAGAGGATGGGAAATAACTAAGCAGAGCTTTAGCATTATAAAGAAGGATAAGGAGATATTGGTTTTTCCTATACTGGGGGGAGTTTTTCAATTAATTTTATTCATTTTATTCATTATTATCCTATTAGTGGGAGGAATCTGGGCCAGTATTGCTAGTAAGAATTTTGGTGATGTTTTAATTTATATTATAAGTTTAATTTATTTATTCTTTATGTATTTTATTGGAATATTTTTTGAGGCTGCGATAATAAGCTCTGCAATGATAAGGTTAAGTGGAAAAAATCCTAATTTAGGAGATGGCCTAAAAGGTCCTTCTAGGAAAATTTTTAAATTGTTTTTTTGGGCGATTATTACGTTGGTAGTTAGTTTGATTTTGAATTTTATTTCTAAATTAGGAAGAGGTAAGGGTAGAGGCGCTGAAATCGCTGCTAATGTTGGAGCTGGAATATTTGGTATAACATGGAGTTTATTGACATTTTTTGTTATTCCTGTTTTATTGTTTGAGAAGGAAGGAGTTTTTTCTTCTATAGGAAGATCTGGAAGATTGTTTAAGGAGACATGGGGTGAGAATTTGACTGCTCAATTTAGCATTGGAGGGATTTTCTTTTTATTAGGGTTAATAGGATTGATTCCTATCGTGATTGGAGTTTTTAGCGGAAGTGCAGTATTTATGGTTGCAATGGTTATTTTGTTCTTTCTATATATAGGAATTTTAGTTGTTTTTGGAACTAGCGTTAAGGGAATTTTAGTTGCGACACTTTATAGATATGCAGTAACAAGGAAAGAGCCTAAGATTTATACTTCTAGTGTTAGGGGATTGTTTGGGTGAAAAGGATATTGTCAGGTTATTATGACATGAATTGTAAAAAAAATATAGAAAATAAGCAGTTTTTATAATTAAATATGGATAAAGTAGTTCATTTTGAGGTAACAGCTGACAATTTGGAAAGGGCAAAGAAATTTTATGAGGAAGTATTTAATTGGAAAGTTGAAAATGCACAAATGCCTGGGATGGAATACATGATGGTTTATACAACAGAGGTTGATGATAAAATGATGCCAAAAACAACTGGAGCTATTAATGGAGGGATTATGAAAAAAGGTTCTGGAGCATCAAGTCCTGTTGTTGTGATTAATGTCAAGGATATTAATGAAGCTATAGATAAAGTTAAGAAAGCTGGAGGGAAAATAGTTATGGATACTCAAAAAGTTGGTGAGATGGGTTTGTATAACAGGTTTATAGATAGCGAAGGAAATGTTCTTGGAATATGGCAGGATTTGGGACATCATGTTAATTCTGATAATGAGAAAATGTTAAAGCTCGGATGTAAAGATATTGGCGGTGAAGGATGTGATTTTGTTGCCGAAGGCAAGACTACTGAAGAGGTAAAGAAAAAAATCTTTGAACATGCTGCTGAAGCTCATCCAGATGTATTGGTCAAGATGTCTGAAAAAGACAAGAAGAAAATGACTGCTTTAATGGATAAGTTGTTGAAGAAGCAGAATTAGATTAAACTTACATTATTATATTTTGAAGATTATTTTTTATAGAATGCGTAAATTCTTGTATTTCATTAATGTCATTTAGATGCATTAATTGCTGTCGTAATTTTGAGGCATTTCTAAAATTTTTTATAAAACTTGATCCAAGATATTTTGTTCTCTTTATGTCAATTAAATTATAGCGTTTTGTTAGATTTAGGTAGAGCTGGAATTGTTTTATGTTTTGCATTGGTTTTATTTCCAATTCTTTTTTTGTTTTTAGATAATGTAAAATTTGTTTGAAAATTAAAGGATTTCCAATTGCAGCTCTTGCAAGCATTGCACCGTCTGCTATTTCTAACATTTGCTCAACTTGTTTTGGAGTGAAGATATCTCCGTTTCCTATTAATGGGATTCCGATTTGTGATTTGACTTTTTTGATTTGAGACCAGTCTGCTGGAATTGAAGATCCGTGTATCGCTAAACGTGAGTGAAGCGTAATAGCGTCTGCTCCTGCTTTTTCTATTGCTTTTGAAACTTTTAGGACATTATTTTTTTTAAAACCAAGCCTTATTTTTGCTGTGACTGTTAAATCTGCTTTTTTGAGAGTTTTTATCATCTTAGAAATTTTTTCAGGGTTTTTTAGAAGATATGAGCCAGCTTGATTACTGGTTATTCTTATTGATGGGCAACCGCAGTTGATGTCAACCAGGTCATATTTTTCTACAAAAGGAATAACTTTTCTGAATTCTTCTGGTGAATTGCCAGTTATTTGTACTCCTAGTGGTCTGTCTTCTTTTGAGGTTTTCATTAAATTTATTGTTCTTTGGTTAGTATGTAATATTTGAGAGATGTAAAGCATTTCTGTGTATGCTATTGCAGCTCCAGTTTTTCTACATAATAATCTGTATGGTAAGTCCGTTACTTCTACCATAGGAGCTAGAAATAAAGGATTTTTTAGTTTTATATTTCCTATTCTTAGGGATTTCATGTATTTTTGTGTGTAATAGAATTTAAATAGGTATTTCTGTTTTTTTTACTATGGATTGTCCGAAAAAGAAAGATTGGAGAGAAAGTCCTTATATGCAAGGCAAACCAATTATTCCCAAAGAGCCAAATCCTAATGCAACGATTGAGGAGATAATTGAAGATTATGACTTTTGTCTTGAAGGAAGGAATATTTTTAGAGGAGCAAAATTATTTAAAGAGATGATTAATTCTGGTGATACTATTTGGCTTGGCATTGCAGGAATTGGAATTGTAGGTGGAATGGGAGGTTATGCAAATGCTTTGATAAAGAAAGGATTTATTGATGCAATATGTTCTACCGGAGCGCAGGTTTATCATGATGCGCATTTTGCTTTTGATTTGCCTGTTAGACAAGGGCATCCTAAAGTTGATGATAATGCTTTAGATGAAGATGGGACGACTAGGATCTATGATATTAATATCAGAATGGAAGAGACATTAGAAGCGCAAGATAAAATATTTCGAGAGTTTGCTAAGAGTCTTGAGAGAAATGTAGAAAAGTCAACTGCTGATTATTCTTATGAATTAGGAAAATATATTCTAAAAAATGCAGAATATCCTCAAAGATCTTTTGTTGCTTGCGCTGCTGAAAATGGAGTTCCTATTTTTTTGGATTCTGAGTCAAATCATTCTATTGGGATGAATAATGCTATGTTATATTCTAGAGGTGTTAAAATTGATCCTAGTCCTTCAAGAAGTTTGTTGGAAGGAGCAGCTATAGTCTATGATAGTAAAGCTACTGGATTTTTTGAATTGGGAGGTGGTGGTCCAAAAAATTGGATACAAACACTTGCTCCTATGATAAGTCAGATATTAGGAATTGAATTTGAAGGTGCAGACAGAGGAATTCAAATCACTACGGCTTTTGAGAGAGATGGTGGTTTATCAGGGTGTACATTCGGAGAGGCAGTTACATGGGGTAAATATAAAGATGCGACAAAAGGACTTGTACAAATTTGGGGAGAATATAGCGTAATTGCTCCACTCCTGATTAGATATGTCTTGAAGGTTTGTGAGCCTCGAGAACATAGAAGATTAATTGAAAGAAGAGACGAGTTATATACGAGATTAATTCATATTATTAACA
>CAYJSG010000061.1:0-5076 GCA_964372815.1 Candidatus Woesearchaeota archaeon | reverse complement strand
AACCTCATCTGCATAAATCTTGCAGCGGACATTGGAACCTTTCCTGCTTTTAAAAGCTCTGACATCTTGTCTACATTTCTGCCATAATATTCATTCATTCCACTTGGTAATTTTAAGGCCATAGGAATTTTAGAAATTTGAGGTTTATAAATCTTTCTCATGTTACTATTTTATAGTTATCTTTACTTCAATCTAATTGTTTCTATTCTTTGTGTTCTATGTAAACTAGAAGCCAAATCAATACATCTAGATAATTCTCCGTGATTGATAATTATTTTATTCATTTCTTCAAGTCTAGAACGTAACTTCTTAACTTTAGAATATTTCTCTTTTAAGGTAAAATAAACTAATAATTCCATGTTTCCTCTTTTCTACTAGAATAAAACATCACTACTATTTTTATTTTTCGGTGCTAGAGTATCTATTTTTGCAAACTTCTCAATAAAAATTATGATACAAATATGGTTTTTTCTAAATTGGTTCGCGAGCTTCATAGACTTTGATTTCCCAGTAGCCTCTTGTGCCTTTTCTTTCAATAGGGGCGAAAGGCCTATAAGTGGAATTTTCTACTATTGCTAACTGTTCTGCTTTGAGAGGTATTTTTCTGGATGCTTTTTCTTCTAATTTATTGAATGTTTTTTTTGCTGCTTCTAATATTTTATTGCTGTCTGAAAAGTTTGTTACAACAGGGAAATAGAGCCTTGAGCTTGGATTTTTTTGATCTAGAAAATAAGGGGCTTGTATGATTAGAGGGATTATTAATTCTGTTCCGTCTGTACCTCCCGCAGGGATATTTTTTGGATACCAACCTAATTCATAGCCGATGTTTGTCATGCCTGAAACGTCGGATACAATAAAATTTGCTTTTATTTCAGGGAAATTATTTAGAAGAGGTTCAAAAAGAAAGCCTTGTAAGATTGTTATTCTCTTTTCCAGACCATATTTTAGAACATTTTTTCTTGCTAATTCACATTGTTCCTGAATTATTTCGATTGTATATAAATGAGTGATCGGTTGCGAGGCTATGAGGATTGACAAGGGGCCTATTCCTGAACCGAGTTCTATACCTGTTTCATTTGGATTTATTTTTATTGCTTTATATATTGTTTCAGTTGTTTGATTTGGAAGAAACGTTCTTTTTGGAAGGATATGTAAATCTAAGGTTTTATCATCAAACCTAAATTGTTGTGTGGTTGTTTCTTGATTCATGTTAATGTTTTATTTTTAAGATTGTCCTATATAAAAATATTATGTTTATTGGTTTATAATATAAATCTTTATAATGTTAATTGTTAATTATAAGTATGGGAAGCTTGGAAGATTTGTTGATTGATTTTGCGAAGAGAGCTGACAAAATTCTAAAAGAGGAATTGAAGAAATTTAATGTTAAATATGGCTCCGCAGAAGCAAGAATGGTAATAAACATCAGAAGTGTTGGAGTGCAGGGTGATAAAAGGACTTATGGATATCCTGCTTTAATTGAATTAACTTATGATAAAAGCTTTGTTTGGGATCAAGAGGAGTTTGTTAGAGTATTAAGTAATAGAATTACAAATGAAGTAAAAGAAAATTATGGAGGAGAGGAGGTTGTTGTTAATAAGGTTCTTTATTTTTTGAAAGAAAGATGAGCTAGGTGGTAAGTTGGCTGGATTAAGGAGTTTACATTTAGGCATATTTATAGAGTGATTTACAAGGTTTTTGATGTTAAATTAATTGTTTTGGTATTGGGGCAGGTTATCGGGGGAAGATCTATACGCAAAAATTTTGGAGGTGAATACAAATTTTTAGCTTGTTAGACCTGATAGGGCTATTGAGGCTAAAAGAGTTAATGCAAGGATAGAGACGAGGGCTGTTGCGAGGTATAGGAAAATCCCGCGCTTGAGATTTTTTGATAATTCGTACTTTTCTTTTAGCGGGTCTTTGCCCGCGTCAACTGTGACGAGGGCTATTGTTAAGATAAAAATTATTTCGATTATATAGATGCCTATTGAAGCTTGGATGAAATATGGGGGAATCATTTTAGTTACGTCAAACAAGTTAGCTATGTTTGCGAGATTTCCTATTCCTGTTAGGTTCTCGGATGAGATTCCTTCCTGAAGTAATTGTAGTTTTGTTAAAATTATAGTAATCATACCTGATAGACCAACGACAATTCCTGCTAGAAGAGGGGCAAGGAAAACCATATTTGATTTCATATCCGAAATTATTTCTGCAAGCAAATCTCTCAATCTTTGATTTATTTTATTTATGTTTTTTATGTAATCTGAAATAGACATTAAAGATTGGGCTGCTACTTGAAGGCCTTTTTTTACTGATTCTACTAAGATTTTCATTGATGTTGCAATGATTTGAGAAGGAAAATAAATTATGGCTCCTCGTTTTTTATCAAAGATGGATTTTTCCAGAGACATGCCTGATTGCTGAATATTTTGGTTAACTAAAGAGAAGAAATCGTGTGTTTTCTGGTTTTTAGTTGATTCTGCGACTTTGCCGAATGCGATTTCTGCTGGGAGACCGTCTCCGAGACGGTTACCTAATTGGAAAATTGAATTTGTGAATTCTTCCTCTAATGATTTTGTATTTTCTCTTGTTTTTATTAAGGAGCTTGTTTTTTTGGAGTAGGTGATTGTAAAGAATAATGCTATTGAAAGAGGAATGAAAAGACTTAGTATTAGAGCGAGGGGACCAAAAGGGCCTATTGTTTTCTCAACATTGTTTTCTTTTATTGTTTTGAAATCAATTAGTTTTGTATCCTCAAATAGAGGAATATTTAAATCTGCAAATGTAAAGTCTGATTGAATATTCAGGGAATTTGTTACAAATTCTATTTGCAGTATAAATGGAGATAATCCGAGCAATAATAAAGGGATAGTTATCATTGTTGCAATTAGCCATGGCTTTTTTGATTTATACTTTGGATAGAGCGGATTTAATTCCAGAATTGAAGTTTCTCCATAACCTCCCGGGCGTTTAAGAAGAACTTCAGAGACCATATAGAAAACTGTGAATGGAATTAGAATATTGAAAATGATAAAGACATGATGCCATCTAAGAATTCCTCCTAAGAGAGTTGAAGCTAAAGGAAGAAGAGCGAGGCCTAAAGTGGGAAGAATAATTCCCAACATATAGATATTTGTTAGAGGAGAACGAATCTCTCTTGAATATTTTAACATTTTTTCGTAAACTCCATCGAGAATGACTTGCAATGATTTTTCAAGAATTTGGATTCTTCGTGATTCAGAAGGTTCAAAAAGAGAAGATTCTATTAGATGAAATGATTCTATAAATTCTGGAGCATAATCTTTCCAAGTCTCTAGGTAGAAGTCCAGAGATTGTTTTATTGTTGAGAATTTTCCTATTTCTACATCGTAGAATATTTTTTTAAAATCTAATGCGAGAGGGCCTTCTAAATGTTCAGAAGCAAATTTTATTGCTCTTTCCAGATTAGAGGTGTGTTTCATGTAAACTACTGTGTAGAGAATAGCTGGAACCATTTGAGAAGATGCATACAGACGGAAGATGTTAGCTAAACGTTTTGGCATTGATAAAGTATAATAGAAAACAAATAAAGAGGAGGTAATTCCTAGAAAGGAGAATAGAACTAGGTCTCCTAATTCTGGAGGCGCAAAGATAAGATAAATTGCCAGTGCTGTTAATATTGTTGCGAAAAAGATAGTCAGCATTGAAATGACTGATAAAGTCAGGGCGGATTCGGCTGTTACATCTAAATGGGCCATATCTAAAAATTGTTGTACTTTTTGCCTGTCTTTTTCTGTAATTCTTATTTTAATTATATTTCCTAAAGACTTTGTCCAGCGCTCATATCTTGATAATTCAGGAATCATTTCTTTTTTAAAAGTCTGATATTCTTCTGAAAAGTTATTCTGCAAAGTTGAATCATTAGAATTTATTTCTGATTCTAACTTTTGTGCATATTTATTGAGGATTTCTTTTGTTGTCACCATTTTCTTTTCGTTTAATTTATAGTATAATTTATAGATAAAGAAATATTATAAATGCATTGGTTTTGAGCTTTTGAGCGAGATTAGGACAGGATTGAACCATGGAGATTCAATAAATTATGCCATATGGCTCTACAGAAGAGAGTCGCGTCTATTCTATCTTCTTTCTTCTGTTTAACCTTCTATCCAAACATTTTCTTATCTTCGCTCCAGTTACTTTCAGAATTGTTTCATAGTATCCTGAACAAATGCTTTCATTGTTCCATACCAATGAATTCTGTGTCTGAGCTTGGCAGTTTTTCTTTTGGGTATAGAGAACTTTGCAAAATTGCTCAAAGTTCTCTAAGAGAAGTTTGAAAGAGCGAAATCTTGCTGTTTTAGAGGCTACAAACTTCAAGAACTTTTAGTTCTTGAGGTCTCGAGATTTTCTTTTAGAAAATCTTAAAGTTTCGCAAAACTATTTATTCAAACTTCTCTTTAAGAATTCTTATATCGTCAGCGAGAAGCGCAGAGTTTGAGAGCCCTAGCTATTTTACAAACAAAATAAAAATAGAAGAATAAAAAATAAATTTTAAGCAAATGCTTCTTTTACATTATTGTTGAATAAAAGGTATCCGCCGATAATAAGTTCTATTACAAGACCTAAAATATTGCCTGCGATATCTCCTTGAATCATAGAGATTACTGCCATTAAGATTCCTAAAGCAGCAAATACTATTGTAACAATTCTAGCCCATGGTCTTGCTTTCCACAAACCTCTTCCAATAAAGAAGCCAAGAACACCTAAACCAATGAGTATGATGCCGCTGACAACAAATAAACTTGCACCAAGTGCTACAAGCATAGGAATTTGGTCTGCGATAGAATCTATCGTTCCAGTACCAATAAGGAAAAGTAAACCAAAAATAATTCCTAGAATTGCACCAATGTAATACAGAACAGCAATAACTTTTACTCCTGTTGGAACAGATTGTCTACTACTCATTTTTTACACCTCCTTTCATTTTTATTTTTAGTTAAATATAAAGGTCTAAGAAAGAACGACTATAAAAAGGTTTGCAAAATTTGAGCTATTAAGTTAAGGAGAACTTTACAAAAATAGCGAACCTGCATT
>CAYJSG010000060.1:0-5192 GCA_964372815.1 Candidatus Woesearchaeota archaeon | reverse complement strand
TGGGACTATTTGGCATAATTTGCTCTTTCTATTTGGCTAATTTTGTCCCACACCCCTTCAATTTGTTACTCCTAAATTTTGATGATAAAGTTTATGTTTGATTGATTTTGTGAGAGAGTGATGTAATCAAAGGGAATATTTATGGGTTTAATATTAGTAGTTATAGGGTTGATTGTTTGTCTTTATTATTCAACTGGAAAGTTCTCGCAATTTATCGAAGGTACATTTCCAAGATTCGAAAAAAATATAGAAAATTCATTTAAAAGAATAAAAAAAGATATGGGTTCAATAAAGAAGAAACTAAAAGTTTATTATATGAAAAAATATTAATAAAAATGGCCCTGCGCAGAATCGAACTGCGGACTACTCTACGTCAAAGAGTCATTTTGCCACTAGACTACAAGGCCTCGATAATTTTAATAAAAGACCATATTTAAGATTTGCCTATCTTAAAAATACAAAAACAAAAACCTTTTTAACACCATATAATCTCATAATTTCAAGCCTCTATAGCTCAGTGGTTTAGAGCATCAGTTTTGTAAACTGAGGGTCGGGGGTTCAAATCCCTCTAGAGGCTGTCCAAAAAAGTTCAATTCCTTTATACGCGTTTAAATGGCAACGCGTAACAAGGGATAGAATGAAAAATCAAATATATAACTTCGAGAGATTACATGAAGATGAGAAATCGGTGAGAGCTGTGTTACGAATTAGGAATCATGCAACACAGCACCTAAATTTTCAATCAATTTCAAACCAATAAAACACAAATATCTTTAAATAACTAATTCTCCCTTCAGTTATATGCGCGGGTGGCACAGTGGTTTCTGCAGTCGGCTGCAGCCCGACTTACCTGGGTTCGATTCCCAGCCCGCGCTTAAAATCTCTAAAAATCTAGTCTTTGTTATCCAAAAAATCCCTTACAATCTTCTCCAATTCCCGTTCCTTCTCTTCAAGTAATTCAACAAATCTTAATTGTACTCTAGCTCTGTCCAGATTCTGTTTTTCTCTAACAGTTTTAAAATAAACATCTCCTTCCAGATAATCTGTTAAAAATCTTGCTCCGAGTTCCAAACTAATTATTTTAGCTGAAAGAACGAGATTTTCTTTTTCAATGTTATTCAAAAAAACTCCTGCTGAATCTAAATAGCCCTTTGTTAGTCCTCTAAATACCTCCAAATTTATATCGACTTTTGATAAATCCATATCATCTTCTTTTGCAGGATTTGATGCAGATCTAATCATGTCTCCAAAATCGTACAAAGATAATCCTGGCATCACCGTGTCTAAATCAACTACACATAAATACTCATCAGTAATAGAATCAAACAAGACATTATTGCATTTTGTATCGTTATGTACAACTCTCAAAGGTATTCCTCCTGTTTTTTGCAATTCAATAAGCTTTCCAATAACATTATTTCTTCTCGTTAAAAATTCTATTTCATTTCCAACATTCCTTACACGATTCATATTATCTCTTTCTATTGCCTCATTAAGTTTATCAAATCTCATAACAGTATTATGAAAATTAGGAATTGTTTCAATCAAATCTCCTATAGGAAAATCATATAATAATTGTTGAAACTCTCCAAACGCCTTTCCTATATTAAAAGCCTGATAATAATCTTTAACACAATCTATACTTCTAGAATTATCAATGTAATTATATGTTCTCCATATCCCTTTTTTTGAATCTTCTATATAATAATCCCCCTTTAAAGTTTTAATTAAAGTCAAAACTCTTCTGTTTATATCAAAAACCCTATGAAAAATCAGTTTTTCTCTTATAAAATCACTAACTCTCTTTATATTCTCCATTAATACCTTGGGATTTTTAAAAACCTTGTGATTAACTCTTTGATGCACATAATATTTTCCAGTATTATCGTTATTATACTTTACAATATAAGTCTCGTTAATATGCCCTTTCTCAAAATGTTTTATTTTAACAAATTCCCCTTTAATATCAAATTTTCCTAATATCGTATTTAAATCCTGCGAGTATAACATATAAACAATTACGAAATTTAGGGTATATAAATTATATTAAACTATTTTCGACAAAATTGAATAAAAAACCTTTCAAATAAATTTAAAAACCACCAAAACCTCAATAAAATACAAGGAGGAAAAAATATGGCTAAACAACCACTTGAATTCTTTGATGTCAAATCAAAGAAAAAATTCAAAACAGAGGACTATAGAATAGTTGATAAGAGCGGTCGAATGTTTGCTGTGACAAAATCGCCTTCAGGAAGCTACGAATGCTGGAGAGTTGTCTCAAAAGACTTCGCGGCAAAAAACACATAATTTTATCTTAAATTAGAATAATTTAAATAGCTGGTAAAAATATACTAGCATGACTAAAGAAAAAGATACAGAAGAGAAAGACTTTTTAAGTTTTATTCAGGAATCAGGTCTAATCTGGGGTCCAGAACCTGAAATTTACCAGCCTCTCGCAGGATTTTATACATATGGTCCTTTAGGCAAACCTCTAAAAAATAAGGTTGAAAATCAAGTAAGAAAAACATTCAATTTCCATAATTTCAGAGAAATAGAGGGTCCGACTATTCTTCCAGACATAGTTTGGAAGGCTTCAGGACATTTAGACACTTTTAAAGACAAAATAATTAAATGTACAAAATGCAATTCGATTTTTAGGGCAGATAAACTAGTAGAAGAAACAACAAAAACAAAGGTAGACCATCTCCCAAATGATGCGCTCCTAAATTTAATAAAAACGCATAAAATTCTTTGCCCTAGCTGCAAATCAGTTCTAGAAAACAAAATAGAAATACAATCACTAATGATGAAAACTAAAGTAGCCTCTTATGATACTTCACTAAGACCTGAAACAGCAACTGTAACCTATCTTCCATTCCTAAACTATTACAACTATTTCAGAAAAAAACTTCCATTTGCAGTCTTCCAAATAGGCAAAGTATATAGAAATGAAATCTCTCCACGACAGCATGTATTAAGGGGGAGGGAATTTACACAGGCAGAAGCACAACTATTCATTGATCCACTAGAAAAAAATTCATGGAGTCTTTATGAAAGAATAAAAAAAGAATCTCTTCCTTTAGGGTCTTATAAAGAACAACAATCTAAAAAACCTTATAAAACTCTAACAATAGAACAAGCAATAAAAAGCAAGCTTCTCGCAACTAAATCTTATGCGTGGTGTCTTTATCTTGCCTACAAACAATTTCTAAACTTCGGCATTCCAAAAGACAAAATTAGAATAAGACAACATTTTCCTAATGAAAAAGCATTTTACGCTCAAGATGCCTGGGATATTGAAATAAACCTAAATAATTACGGCTGGACAGAAGTCTGCGGTGTCCATGACCGTTCAGACTACGACTTAAAACAACATGAAAAATTCTCAAATACAAAATTAGAGGCTCAAAGAGAAAATGGAGAAAAATTCACACCCCATGTCTTGGAAATAGCATTCGGCACAGACCGTCTAGTTTATGTCCTAATAGATTTATTTTATGAAAAAAAAGAAGAAAAAGAGGGCAAAACAGCTTTCAAAATCCCTTATCACATGGCTCCAATAGAAATCGCAATCTTTCCCCTTCTAAAAAAAGCTGAATTAATCAATCTGGCAAAAAAAATAAAAGAACAATTAGAATCTAATTTTATCTTAGAATATGACGAATCAGGTTCAATAGGCAGACGTTATCTAAGAGCAGCAATCTGGGGCATTCCCTACGCTATAACAATTGACTTTGATTCTTTAAAAAACAACGATATCACGCTCAGAGACAGAGATACTGAAAAACAAATTCGCATCCCCATCTCCCAACTCAAAGACACTTTAATAAAGCTCTTCTCAAATGAAATTAAGTTTGAAAAAGCGGGTAAATTGTTAAAATATAGTAGATTAGCTCATTTTACTAGGAAAAGCTCATCTACTGCAGGGTAACAGATATTTAAATATTGTTATATCTGTTGATATAACATGGCTGCTATGGAAGTACAAAGGGAAAGAGTTAATGAAATATTACGTTATCCTAGACTGGATACTGTTTTAATGGTAGAAGAATTTATCAGAAAGCATGATGGCGAATTTAAAAAAAGATCGCTCTGGGAATCACTCCCAAAAAAAATAATGTATCAGACATTTTGTGTAATTATTGATTATTTGCTTTATTCAAGAAAGATATCAGTTGACGCAGAAGGAAAAATAGGATGGATTTATTACCCGGATCAGGCTGGATATTATCATAAAAGAAAGGATTTTGGGAGAGGATGATATTGCAATCTGAAGTGAGATTTGTTGATGGGAATATGAAAAAAGCTTTTTATAAACTAAGGGGGGAGATAAATCTGAGAAAGAGATTTTTGAGTTTATTAATCAGACATTAAATAATATTGAAAAAAATGCGTTTTGTGGAATCCAGATTCCTAAGAAACAGATGCCAAGAGAATATATAAAAAGATATAATGTTCAGAATTTATGGAAGTATGATTTACCAAATGCATGGAGATTTATTATAATTACATTAGAAAACATCAGGGAATAGAAAATAAAACGCCTCAAGAGGAAGCGATACCTAGTTTAGATTTAGGAGAGAATAAGCGGTTGAGTTTGATTAGATTTTCTTCTTCCTAAGGTTCAAATGGATTTCTAAAATCACTAGGTTGATAAATCACTTGATTTCCTTTCTGCCATCTTTTCATACCTTTTCTATTCTTAGGTATTCCTTCTGGATATTCTAAACCTCTGCTTTTTTTATACCATCCTAAAATTGGTGCTTTTCCTTGCCCACCCATACTATGCCTTACTTTATAAACAAAATGATAACCTACAAAATGTTTAGTCATATTATAAGGATGAGTTGGTAATTTACTTTGCCATTTTCCGTAAGCTCTCAATACCCAGCTAGGCAGACTTTTTATTCTCTCCCAATCACCAAATAAGTTACTTAGCCAACTAAAAACTCCCATAAGAATTGTAGGGAAACAATCCTTTTAATTGTTATTGAGTCTTGGAGATGCAACAATGTACTATTCCTGACATTAAGGGGTTCAACATCTCTTCAACCACTTAAAAAGAGCTTTTCCACCCTGAAAGGATTTGAAGTTAGTATCTGGGATTTATCAGAGATAACTTTTTATAACTCTCTTTCTTATTCAAAAGATGAAAAAGGGCGTTATATTTTTGATTGTGATTAGTTTTG
>CAYJSG010000059.1:0-5362 GCA_964372815.1 Candidatus Woesearchaeota archaeon | reverse complement strand
GGGGTTGGAGGTTCGATTCCTCCACGGCGCATCAAATGAATTTTTTAGATCTTTTAATAAGTCTAGTAATCCATTCATCGAGAAGTTTATTATTGGACCGGCGTCGAATATTAGTGCTTTCATTTTTATATTTCTCTTTTATTTATTTGCATGAGCGGATGCTATTATTATGCTTTTAACTAAATCGATGCTTTTCCAGTACTCTCCCTCTTTAATCTGGATTTCTAGTATGTCTTCTTTTTTATTGTACCAGTTTCTCATTGTCTTTAGTTTAACAAATATGATGTTATGATTTTTATAACTTTTTCATCTTCCCAATGTAATGAATACTCAAATTTCATGAAAAAAACTCCAGAGCGAGTTGAGCTCGCTTTTTTTCATTTAGTGTTCGATTATAATTAATGTCAGCAATTCTCGTTTGTCCGGCATATTCTGCAAGCTCCCATTCTGTAATACCTAATAATTGGGCAGTTCTTCCTAATGAGATTCCGTGTTTGTAAATATTAGATCCTTTGTTTATACAAGCGTTTCTTATAACTTCTTTTGTATATTGTTTTAAACTTGGCGAAATTGATTCTAGAATTGTTTTTGTTTTTACAATATAATTTTTATAGGCTTTTTGGTTATTTTTTTGTAAAGCTAAAATAGCTAAATCGACGAAAGAGATAATTTTTTCTACAAATTGATTCCAATTTTTTATTTGGAGAGCTTTTTTTCTTTCCAATAATTTTCCTAAGGCATATATTATAATTGTTAGATTTATACTTTCTATATCTTGGACACAGATGGCTGAATGTATCTTTTGATTTGATAATTCTAGAAGTTTTAATGGATTCTCTTCTTTAAGAGATTGTTTTGTTTGTTCTAAAACTGAAATTGTGTGAATTACCTCTTTTTGTTCCATGATTTTGTTAGGCTAGGAGAGTATATAAGATTTATTATATGAGTATCGCCGTTGAAAACAAAGAATTTAAAAACTTTTATTAAGCTATATCATAGTTATGAAAACAGTAGGAATAATTGGAGGTCTTGGACCAGAAACAACTTCAGAGTTTTACTTAGATGTAGTATTTTCGTGTCAGAAGAAAGACAGAACTCATAGACCTTCTATAATAATTGCCAGTGTTCCCTTGCCTTATGTTATTGAAGAAGATGCAATTTCAAAAAATAAAGGTATTGAAAGATTTCTGCCTTTTTTATTAAGTGAAGCAGAAAGATTAGAAAAAGCAGGAACTGACTTTATTGTCATGCCTTGTAATTCTCTTCATGTTTTTATCAAAGAAATTAGGAATACCGTTAGAATTCCCGTTTTAAGTATTGTTGAAGAAACAGTAAAATTCCTTAGGAAAAATAATTTGAATAAAGTAGGCATAGTCTCTACATCTGCTACAATTAAGAATAGATTGTATGAAAATGCATTTGAAGAAAATAAAATTGGTTATGAAACTCCTGATGATTTTCAGCAAGCTAAAATGGGTAAATTTATTCTTAATCTTGTTACCGGGCAGAAAAATAACAAAGACAGAGAGGAACTTATTCAAATTATAAATGATTTTGAGAAGAAGGATGTTGATTGTGTATTGCTTGCTTGTACTGACCTGCAATTATTAATTCCAAAACATCCAACTTTGAAAATATTTGATACGATGAAAATATTTGCAGATGCGACAGTTTCTGAATTATTGAAATAAAAGTTTTATCTTAGTTTGTTTCTTAATTAAATTTGATGCGGAAGATTAATAAATGAGATTGCTTTTATCTTGTTATGGAAGTTATATTAGACACTAATTTTATTATTTCATGTATATTGAAGAGGATAGACTTTATTGAACAGTTAGGAGAAAAGGGTTTTAAGATTGTTGTTCCTAAAGAGGTTATTGAGGAATTGAAGGATTTGAGATTAAGTAATAGGGTCTCTCATGAAGAAAGAGTTGCAATAAATGTTGCGTTGGAGTTGTTAGAGAAAAAGGAAATTAAGAAGGTTAGATTAGGGAAAGGGTCTGTTGATGATGGGCTTATTAAGAAAGGGAAAGAAGGAGTTTATATTGCTACGCTTGATGCTGTTATTAAGAGACAAGTTCCGAATAGAGTTGTTATTTTTAGTGCAAAGAATGAGACCGGAATTGAGAGGGATTGAAGATAGTGGTTTGCCTAAAATTTTATTTAACATATAACATTTTACGAAGTTTCTGAACATAAAGAGAATTCTGGTTAACGAGTGCAACATCCTGACGATATGCATAGTACTTTTGTTACACATTTTATATCACAAATATGTTTAAAAATCCGGCAATATTATTATTTTTATGATTCAAACGGCTGTAGAATATAATAAACCTCAAGTTGAAGAAAAAGTTAATTATAGAGTTGATGGCGTTCTTACAAAAATAATTTGATATGAATTTTCAAGCCATTCAGAATCAGTTCCTGGAAGTGATCACGGCAGAAGTGGAATGAAAACAACAAGAAAAATTTTTACTGATTACAATAATTTTTGTAGTTTAATGTTTGGTTTTAAAAGCCTAACTTTTTAGATAAAGACAAATTCTGTCTATTATTTCATTAAATTTTTCTTGTTTTAATGAGCCTGCTTTGTATTTTATTAAAGACTTTTCGATAGAGGCAATTTTATCTATTCTTAAATAACTTTCTCTTTTAAGACTTCCTTGCTTAAAATCTCCTTGTCTTAAGAGAATTTCTACAGAATCTTCATAGGACTCTCCAGTTATTTGTGCAACAATAACATCCTCGCCTTTGGGAACTTTCAATATTAAAACAGGCCTTCTTTTTACATTTTTTAGGTTAGAATATGGAAATTCAATTACTATAATTTCTCCCTTTACAAATCCTTCCATGCTTCGTCCTCTTTTTTGTTGAGCCAGGTTTTAGCAAAAGATTTCTCGGACAAAATGGCACTTTCTGGAATGGATTTTTTTAAAATTATCTCATTATCCTTTCTAATAACAATTAGTTTATCTCCTTCTTTTATATCTTCCCGCATATCTAAAGGTATAACTACTTGTCCTCTTGAACTTATTTTAGTTGTGCCGATTATCATAAATAAGATTAATCTTACTTCTATTTAAACCTTTCGTATGTTTTGTTTCTTGTGTCGTTTGAATTGACCGGATGGATTTTGTTTATTAGAGATTTTGGTTTTATAGCAGTTAAGATTTTAAACTCCAAAAATGAAGAGTTGTGATGGGTAGAATTGGGTTTGATTCTCAAGGAAAATTGTTGAGTGTAGATGGGAAATTTGTTAATGGAAATAAGAATAATAAAAAATTGAATAATCCCAGGATTGAGTTGAATTGGGATAGAGAAGAGAGTCTTTTTAGTGATGGTTTAAAAAGAAGTGAGGAAAGGGTTTTTAGGAAGTTTAAAAATGTCGAAGATAGTGGAAATTGGAGTTTGTATAGAGATGATAAAAAATTATTGCCTTTGCAATTTTCTAATGGGAAGACACAGGAAGATGTTGTTAAAGAGATTGTTGAATTAATTAGGAACGGGAATAAAATAATATTTTTACACGGGCAATGTGGAACGGGAAAAAGTGCTATTGCTTTAAATGTTGCCCGTGTTTTTGGGAAGACAGCAGCAATCGTTCCTGTGAAGGCTTTACAGAGGCAATATGAGGAGGATTATATGGGAAAAATGTTTGTGCTGAAACCAAATGGAGAAGAATTAAGAATTGCCATGATAACTGGAAGAGAAAATCATGACTCTATTTTTAAACAAGGCATAAGTTGTGCAGATCCTTTTTTGCCTGATACGATACAATTTGTTGAAAAAAATGCTACATTACTAAGGGAGTATTATGAGGCTAATCCATTAATCAGATCCAAGGATATTTTTAATGTCAAGGAATTGAGAAGAATTTCTATAGCTCCTACAAATCCTTATTGGAGCCCGATAATTCCTGCTGATTTTGAAGTTCAGTTAAGAGATGCTGTTAAGAAAAGATATTTAGGACTAATGGGGAGAGAATTTATTTTTTATCATAGAAAGAGAGGATGTAGTTATTACGACCAGTTTCAAGCTTATTTGGATGCTGATATCATTATTTTTAATTCTGCTAAATATAAAATTGAGGTCGCGTTAGATAGAAAGCCAGAAACAGAGGTCGATATTATTGATGAAGCTGATGAATTTTTGGACAATTTTTCGAATCAAGTTGAGTTGAATTTAACTAGATTGGATAAATCTTTGGCTTATATAACAAGCGACGAGTTTAGTGTTAAAGAAATGCTGGAGAAAATTAGAGAATTAATAAAAATAGAAGAGAAAAAGATTTCCGCGATTGGTGTAAATGAAGAGTCGGTTTTTAAGCTTGATGATACAAATATTGGTAAGATTCTAAGACTATTAAAAAATAAATATATTGAAGCGGAGATTTTGATTGATGAGAACAGTTATGCCAATAAGGCTTTAGAGGCTGCTCATGAATTTGCTGATTTTTTTGAAGATACTTATTTGACTTATAGGAAATATGAAGATAGTTTATATGTTAATTTAGTTACTACAAATTTATCTACAAGACTTTCTGATATTTTGAATAAGAATAAGGCATTCGTTTTCATGTCTGGGACTTTGCATTCTGCTGAAGTTCTGAAGAATGTTTTTGGAATAAGTGACTATAAAGTTGTTGAGGCCGAGACAATGCATCAGGGAGAAATTGACATTGTTAAAACAGGAAAAGAATTTGATTGCAGTTACAGGAATTTTGCTAATGGAAATTTTAGCAGAGAGAATTATTTAAAGGCATTTTCAGAATGTGTTGCAAAGGCTGAAAAGCCTTTACTTATTCATGTTAATTCTTTTGAGGATTTGCCTTCTGAAGAAGAGAGAATAAAGTTTGGAATAAATGGATTAATCTCTAGGGAGAAATTTATTGAGATGCAATTAGGAGATAAGACCGGGAAATTAATTAGTATGTTTAAAAGTAAATTGAGTGATGTTTTGTATAGCACTAGATGTTCAAGAGGAGTTGATTTTCCAGGAGATATTTGTAAATCAATGATTTTTACAAAATATCCTAATCCTAATGTTCAGGGAAGTTTTTGGAAAATATTACAAAGAACGCATCCCAGATGGTATTGGGAGTTTTATAAAGATAAGGCTCGGCGGGAGTTTTTGCAGAGATTGTATAGAGCTTTAAGAAGTAAGGATGATCATGTATATGTTCTGTCGCCTGATTCCAGAGTTTTAGATGCTGTTAGGGAATTACAGTTGAGGGAGAGCAATAAGAAAATTCGATGATGCCAAGTTAGGTTTATATATCTCTGTTTTATAGGACTTTTATGGAAAATTTGGGAATTGAAGATAAAACTAAAGATGAAAGAATTGAGAAAATTATTTAATG
>CAYJSG010000058.1:0-5835 GCA_964372815.1 Candidatus Woesearchaeota archaeon | reverse complement strand
AATATAATAAATGGATATATATTAAAAGGGAGGTTTAAATTGTAATGGATTTTAATGAATGTCTTAAAAAAAGAATTGCAAAAGAAGTAAGCGAAGATAAAGAATTAATAGCTTTTCTTATAAAAACAAGTCAAAATAAATTTGATTCTGAAAAAAAGCTTGAATTGAATGAAGTAACCTCAAGTTCAAAAATTTCTCTTTTGTACGATTCATTAAGAGAGCTTTTAGAAGCTTTAGCTATTAAAAACGGATATAAAATATACAATCACGAATGTTATACTTATTTTTTGAAAGAGATTTTAAATGAAAGTATTAAAGGAGACGAATTTGATGAACTCCGAAAAATAAGAAATAGCATTAATTATTATGCTAAAGATATTTCAGTGGAAGAAGCAAAAGATGTTCTGGAAAGAATAATGAAATTAAGAGAAGATATATTAAATCTACTTTTAAAAATGAAAAGGGCGTTTATTGTTCATAGGTGGGATGGAACTCCTAAGAGCGATTGGTATCCTTGGCTAAAGAAAGAATTAGAAAAGAAAGGGTTCAAGGTTGAAGTCCCAACAATGCCAAATACTTCTGAACCAAAAATAAATAATTGGGTTAATCATTTAAAGAAAGTTGTTGGTAAGTTGGATAATGAAACTTATTTTATTGGACATAGTATTGGATGTCAAACTATTATGAGATTTTTGGAAAAAGAAACTTATAATAGTAAATTAGGAAATGTGGTCTTTGTAGCTGGTTGGTTTAAGTTAGATAATCTAGAAGGTGAGGAAGTTAAAGCAATAGCAAATCCCTGGATTGATACACCAATTGACCTTAATAAGATTAAACCAAAACTAAGTAAACTCTCTGTATTTTTATCAACTAATGAACCTTATGGTTTTATTGAAGAAAACTCAAAAATGTTTAAAGAGAGTTTAGGTGCTAAAATTATAACCTTAAAAGATAGAGGACATTTTACAGCAGATGATGAAGTAAATGAACTGCCTGAAATCCTAAATGAAATTAACTAAATAAAACAACTCGGTTGAACATAATCATCTCAAAAAAGTAGTTCGTTGCAAAAGGTTACCTTTAGGATCTACTCGTTTACACCGAGGACTCGGCAGTTCGATTCTGGTATCACCCATTTCACTAACAACCATAAAGATTATGGCAACAAAAGAAGAATTAGCTCAAGCTATGGAAACATTTTGCATTTTGTCTAATGAAGATACTATACAACAAATTGAATCCAGCGAAAGCGATATTAAAAGAGGAAAATTCAAACAAATTTAAATTCTATCAATCTCTTCAGCTACCTCAAAATCCTTTTCAGTTAATCCCCTAGCAGAATGAGTTGTCAGACTCATCCTCACAATATTATAGCTAATAACAATATCTGGATGATGATTGTGCTTTTCCACAATTTCAGCAACTTTATTCACAAATGCAACTGCCTCTTTAAAATCCCTAAAAACCTTATCCTTAACTATGCTATCCCTCTCTAACGCCCAATTCCTCAACTTAGACATTTTTTCTTGTATTTCTGATAAAGTTAACATAGGAATTATAATCTTAACAAATTAATAAGGCTTTCTAAAGAGATTAAAATAAATTTATTTTCTTAAAAATGCAATAGCAAGCGCGTAATAAATTTTATGCTCAAATACCCCCAATTCCTTAATATCTGTTATGCGAATTAAGTCTGGCTCTCTTCTTCTATCATGCACAAAAGTTTCTATAGCCTTATTCTCTAAATCACTTCTCTCATTTGGCGTAGCAATCGCAGTATAATCTAATTCGAGATATTCAGTTGAATCAACCACACCATATGTAATCTCTGGTTCGTTCTTCATTATAGAAATCGAAATCTAAATATATATTTAAAGTTATGTGTAATAAAACTTAAATATAAAGTTGTTCCTAATTAAACATGGAAAAGGAAATAGCAAAAATTTTACTAGATGTTGGAGCAGTAAGTCTAAGACCGAATCAACCATTTACCTTTACTTCTGGGATAAAAAGTCCAATATATTGTGATAATAGACTGCTTATAAGTTATCCAAAAAAAAGAAATGTAATAATTGAAGCGTTTTTGAGCATATTAAAAGAAAAGGAATTCGACACATTAGCCGGAACAGCAACAGCAGGAATCCCCTGGTGTTCATGGCTAGCACAAAAGCTTCATAAACCGATGATTTATGTTCGAGGAAAAGCAAAAGAGCATGGAAAAGAAAATTTAATTGAAGGGAAATTAGAGAAGGGTAGAAAAGTTATAATAGTAGAAGATTTAGTCTCAACAGGAGGATCTTCTATAGATGCGGTTGGAGCAGTACGAGAAGCTGGAGGAATTGTAGAAGATTGTATTGCTATATTTACTTATCAGTTAGAAAAAGCAATTAACAAATTTAACGAAGCCAGATGTAATTTGATAACTCTTACTAATTTCTCAACACTTGTTGAAGTTGCAGTTGAAAATGAATACATCAAACAAGAAGAAAAATTAATAGTGTTTAGCTGGAATAAAGATCCTGAAAATTGGGCAAATAAATACGAATTTCAATGAACTATATAGATTTATTAAAAAGAAAAGCAGAAGAAACGAAAAGTATAGTATGTGTTGGCTTAGATCCTGTTTTAGAGAAGATACCTCTCGAGGGAAGTCCAAAAGAAGTAATTGTAAGATTTTATTTGGAACTGCTTAATGCTTTTATAAAAGAAAGAACTTTTCCAGGGGCAGTAAAACCAAATATTGCTTTTTATGAACAATATGGGTTCGAAGGATTGTACGCCTTGCAGGAAATAGTTAAAGCGTATAAAAAAGCAGGAATTATTGTAATTTGTGATGCAAAACGAGGAGATATAGGAAAAACTAGTGGTGCATATGCCGTGGCAATGTACGATTTCTGGGATTTTGATGCTGTAACTATCGCTCCCTATATGGGATCTGATTCTGTAAAACCATTTATTGATTACTGTGAAAAGGGTAAAGGGGTTTACATCCTAAATAGAACTTCGAATGAAGGAGCAATAGATTTACAAGATTTAAAAATTAATGGAATTCCATTATATGTGAAAACTGCAGAAAAAATAGTAGAATGGGCAGAGCAGGGAACAGGAGCAGTAGTAGGGGCTACTTATCCGCAAGAATTACAACAAATTGCAAATATATTTGTTAAATCAAAAAAAGAAATTCCTCTTTTAATTCCGGGAGTAGGCACACAGGGCGGTAGCGCAAAAGAGGTTATATCAGCCTTAAAAAAAGTGAATTATAATCTTTCTCTAGTAAGAATAAATTCTTCTTCAGCCATAAATTATGCATATCAACAACAAGGCACAAATGATTATGCAAGCGCTGCAGTCAAAGCTTTAAAACAACTTAATGAAGAAATTGCTTTTCATCCCTGAATTTTTTAACTAAAAATTCCGACCAAAGTTTTTAGAAATATTTATATGACATAAATTAAACTATAATCAATACAAAATCCCCTAACAAAACAACCAAAATAAAAAATTCATTATAGCCTCATCTTCCTATCAATCTTCCTTGCAGTTTCCAATAACTTATCAAACAACTTTTCAGAATCTCGTCTTAACTCTTTAATCGCTGCTGATAAACTGCCACCACGCAAAGCAACTTTTCTTTTTTCTCTGAAAACAACACCAGTTTCCATAAAATTTCTGATATGATGATTAACTCTCGGAGAATCTACTTTCAACGCCTTGGCAATTCTTTCAGTTTCAACAATATCATCTCGCTTAAACTCCTCTAATAATTTATGCATAATCTTGAAGGACATATCTTCTATATCTCTTCCACTAGATAATCCAAGACTATCACAAAGCCATCTAAGCTCATCACTAATTCTACCACTTCTCGGTCTATCAACTTCCTTTATCACAATATGCTGTCTCATAAATTATCTAACTCTTTTTCTCTTTATAAATTTTTCTTTATTTAATATATAATCTATATTTTAAGTAAAGACCATCCTTACTGAACGAAAGATTTAAATATACTAAATTTTATTAAAAATTAGATAGGTAATAAAATGGTATGGAAAGAAACTATCAAAGATGAAATGCGAAGAATACAAAGGCAAATGGACAGATTATTTAGCAATTTCTGGAATACATCAGATAATAAAACAAACTTTCTAGACAAATTTTCATCAAATTACAGAAAAGCCAAAGCAGACTTTATAGAAACCGAGAATGAATTTATTCTTGAAATAGAACTTCCAGGCATAGAAAAAGAAGATATAAAACTAGACATTACAGATAGTAGCATAGAACTAAAAGCAGAAAAGAAAAAAGAAAAAGAAGAAAAAACAAAAGAATCATATAGCTATGCAAAAAGCTATACTGGCTTTTATCGTTCTATTGATCTACCAATAGAGGCAGAAAAAGAAAATATAGATGCATCCTACAAAAATGGAATCTTAACAGTGCATATTCCTATTAAGAAAAATATAAAACAAAAAAAGGAGGTTAAAATTAAATAATTTTATTTTTAATATGGGATTTTTTGACGATGATCCGTTCGACAATATCATAGAAGAATTCTTCGGCAGACCTAAAACAAGATATAGAAGAGAACAATTCATTAAAGGGGAAGATGAAGAAAGGGTTATAGACTTTATAGAAACAGATGAAAAAGTCTATCTTATATTTGAACTTCCAGGCTATATAGAAAAAGACGTTACAGTTGAAATAAATGGTAAAAATATTGAAATAACAGCACAAAAGAAAAACCTGGAAAATGTTAAAGACTATTTAGCACAAAAATTGTCCCATGGGATGCATTATAAACGCACTTTCCCAGATTACATAAATACAAAGAAATTTACACACACAATTAAAAATGGAATTCTTGAAATAACATTCGACAAAAAGAAATAAAATGGTAGAACAAATTAAATTAGAAATTGTAGAATCATTGCAGGAAGATATAGACAAGGGAATAGCAAGGGTTCCTTCTCATATCTTAGAATCGCTAAATATAGTTTCAGGTGATATAATACAAATAAAAGCAAAATCAAAAGTAGTTGTTAGGGCATTAAGGGCAATAAAAAGAGATAACGGGAAAGAAATTATAAGAATAGACGGAACAACTCGTTCAAATATAGGGGCTTCAATAGGTGATAAAATAGAAATTTCTCAAGTAAAAGTGCAGCCAGCCCAATCAATAACGCTTTCTCCTTTACAGGAAGTTAGATTTTCAGACGATCCAACAGAATATTTTCACTCTAAACTACTTGACATTCCATTAACACAGAATCAGAAAATAGTAATAGATGTCTTTGGAACTAGATTGTCTTATATAGTTTCTAAAACAAATCCTAAAGATTACATCATAGTGGCTCCATCGACAAGAATAATTGTTTCAGAGACTGTTCATGCAGGAGATACCAGAGCAACCGGCATAACATACGAAGACATTGGTGGTTTGAAAAACGAGATTGAATTGATCAGAGAGATGGTCGAGCTTCCAATGAAACATCCAGAAGTCTTTCAAAAATTAGGTGTTGGAGCTCCTAAAGGAGTTCTATTAACAGGGCCTCCTGGAACAGGAAAAACTCTTTTAGCGAAAGCAGTCGCAACAGAAATAGATTCCGCATTTTTCTCAATAGCTGGCCCTGAAATTGTATCAAAATATTTTGGAGAATCAGAAAAACATCTTCGTGATGTTTTTGAGCAAGCAGAAAAAAACGCACCATCGATAATTTTTATAGACGAAATAGATTCAATAGCCCCGAAGAGAGGAGAAGGTATTGATCAAACAGAAAAAAGAATTGTAGCTCAACTTTTAACTTTAATGGATGGTTTAAAATCAAGAGGGCAGGT
>CAYJSG010000057.1:0-6035 GCA_964372815.1 Candidatus Woesearchaeota archaeon | reverse complement strand
TAAGAAGAAGCGGTTTAGATTTTTATGGTAATGAGAACAGCATATAGTGGGGATAGTTATTTGTAGATTTTGCTAAAGAAGTCGAAAAACCTATAGAATTTCTTACATCTTTTCGATACAAATGTAATTATTTATGCGGTAAATATAAGTTATCGGTATTTAGAATACCGAAAAATATATAAATATCAGTATTTGGAATACTGATATGGAAAAGGAAATATTTGAGCAAAATCTATGGTGGAAGGGGAAAGATAAAATAGTGGATGATTATGATATATTTAGATGGAATGAGAAGAAACATAAATGGATTCCAAAGATTATAGACAAGATTACTTTAGAAGAGCCGGCTTTACATTTTCTTACAGGACCACGGCAAGCCGGCAAAACAACAGTGCTTAAGTTATTGATACGTAAATTGTTAGAAAATGGCAAGAATCCTTTATCTATTTTTTATTTCAATTGTGAACACTTGTCAGATTATAAGGAATTGATTAATGTATTGCGGTTTTATATAGACTTTAGAGAGAATAATTCTATAAGTAATTCTATTATTCTGCTTGATGAGATTACTTTGCCTAGGGAATGGTATAGAGCTATAAAATTTTTGATTGATAAGGGCGCATTTCATAGAGATGTTATTATTTTGAGTGGTTCTTCCAGCATTTCTGTAAGAAGAGAAGTGGAATTATTTCCAGGAAGGAGAGGCAAGGGGAAAGATTATATTTTATACCCTTTATCTTTTCGTGAATTTGTTGGAGTTTTCGATAATGATTTGGTCGCAAAAATAGGTGTATTAAATAGTCTTGACGATATCGAGAAAAAGGTTTTGAAGGCAATGATATTTCAGAAAGAATTAAACAAGTATTTGGAAAAATATATTGAGTATGGCGGTTTTCCTTTGAGTGTTGTGAATGTAGATAGAAGCAAGGATGAGGCTAAGATAGTTTATCTTAATTGGATTAAAAATGCAATTTTAAAGGCTGATAGAAGCGACACTATTGCAAGGCAGATAGTGAAGGTTTTGTTAGAGAGTATGCAAAGCGATGTAAGTTGGGAAGGAATATCAAAAAAGATAGAGATTAAGTCTCCCAAGACAGTGTTTGCTTATGTTGATTTGTTAAAGTCTATTTTTGCTGTTAATTTGTTGTATAATATTGATATAAGCGGAAGGAGAGTTAGATTTGGAAAAAATAAGAAAATACATTTAAGAGATCCTATTTTGTTTGAGATATTTGAAGAATGGTGTTTAGTTGAGGTTAAAAATAAAAAGCCTGCGATTGCTGAGGGATTAGTTGTAGAGCATTTGAATAGAATGTTTCCCGAATGGGTTTTTTTCTGGAGGAATGGATTTGAGATAGATGCTATAGTTTTAGATAAAAAAAATGTTTACGGTTTCGAAGTGAAGTGGTCTGAAAAGTCTGATGCTAAAGGATTACCACAATTGAATAGGTTTTATGTTATAACAAAAGATGAATATTCCAAAAGAGGAAAGTTTCCTCTAGCTGTTTTTTTAAGTTTGTTTGATGTTTAATTATTTTTTCAATCTTCGGTCTTTTGGGATGTAGTTGAAGAGCTTTATTGTGTTGGATTTTCCAGAACCGATAAAGTCTTCGTTATTTTTTATTATTTTTACTCCTTCTGATGCATTTATATCGAGGCTATTGCCTTTAAGCCAATCCTTTAATTGTTGCTCGTTAATTTCTATAATGTTTTTTGATATTTGTTGTTTTAGAAGATGTGTAGCGTCTATTGTTAGTCTGAATTCATTGTTTTCTTCTTTAAACATATACAAACCTATTATCTCAATGTTTGTTAGATATGAGAGGGTTTTAATTTCTTCTTTGCTTAAATGGCCTGAAAATGCTCTAATCTTTTCTTTTCCTGATTTAATTAATAAGTAAGGGAGAGATTGGATTCCAAATTGATTATTTAGTTTTTCTATTATCTTTCTTTTCTGCGGGGATTTTATAAATTGGATGTACACTTCATTCTTTATTTTTTTGGATTAAAGAATGCTTTGGTTTTTTGTTTTAACTTTTAAGTAATTAAAATAGAAAAGTTTAAATAGTATTTATTTTATAGATTTTTATGACAGTAGTAAGTGGAATGAAATTCAATCAGAGAGAAGGAGCTATTATATCTGACGAACAATCTTCTTCTGGTTTTAGGAAGGAGAATATTGCGACTAAGATTCATAGTTTGGATTTAGGAGAGGGAAAACCTTTTGCTCTAGCTGGAGGTTCTGGATATGTAGCAGTTCTTCATGATAGTATTGTACAAGCAAGAGACTTTTTAATTGGTAATAAGGATAAGATTAGAATTGGTGGAGATATTGCTTCTGGATTTGCTCATGTTTTTTTAAATGTAAAGCAACAATATTTAGATGGTGTTTTAGTCGGGGAATTTGGTTTAAGAGAGTGTGACTTTCATGTAGGGTGTAGAACAGGACAGAATGGTGAAAAAATACCTTTAGATCCTTCAATTAAATCTCAGTATAGCGAATTAAGGAGAAAACTTAATTCTCAGGGGGAATTGCTTGACAATGCTTTTTTAGTTTTGACTTATGATCAAGAGGGAATTGGTTTATATAGATTATCTATGGCAATTGAGCATCCTCTTCCTGTAGCTCGCCCATCTGATACAATTGGATCAGGATCAGAGCAGGTTGATGATGAAATTGCTTATTATTTGGATAATATTCCGAGGGATGAGAGGGGAAATATTAATCCTATAGATGGAATTAGTGAGCTGCTTTATGGCACTGAAAGAGCAAGCATAAGAAATCCAGGAGTTGGAGGGACACCTTTAGTTAAGATAATTAAAGAAGGAAAAGTTATATCTCCTGGAGAAAACGAAACGAGGTTAGCTGTTGAGATTGTTAAGGGATGTAGAAGAGGACATTTGCCTAAGGAATTTGAGAGAGAATCTTTGGATGCACTTTTATATCGTAGAGAAACGTTTGAGTCTATTGAGGGAAAGATGTGGGAAAGTGCTTCTGATAGACAAGGTTTGAGTAGAATGCTTAGGGGATATAAGGTTAAATAATTATTTTATAGAATATAATTATAAAGAGAACTTTGCAAAATTGCTCAAAGTTTCGCAAAACTATTTATTCAAACTTCTCTTAAGGTAATATTATCTGAAAATTATTTCTCTAGCAAAATATTTTTTTAGCTCTATTATGTGGATAGAAGGAAATTCTTTTGAAGAGGGAATTTACAGGAGAGTTCATCCTTGTATTTTTGGAAAGAGCTTTATTGGGATTTGGGAAGTTCCTGGAAAGGACTTATTGCCGGCGAGTGTTGCACTTAGCTTGGAGAGAAGAGGAAGTGGTTATTATTTAGGAGGACCAATTGGATATTTACAAGAAATTATTGTTTGTTGGAGAAACCTTTGCATAGAGTTAGACTAGAGGATTTTCTTGAAAAAGGATTTATTTATTTTGGAGAAGAATTGGAGTATTATGATAAATTGTATAAAGCTAGCATGGCATTGAGAGAATATTCTGACTTAAGAAATGGAGAAAGATAGATTTAAGAATATTGTGTTTTTGTGTTTTTGATGGATGAAGGAGTTTATCAGAGATTATTTAGTGCAGATGATATTGATAATTATGATTGGAATGGAATTGATAGGGCTTTGCGGGAAGGTTTGCTTTTGTCTGATTTACCGACTAAAGTTGTAAGGAGTGAGAAGTATTTGGGGTTTATTGATTATAGAGGAAAAAGGTTTGTAATGAAATTGGTGAGAAATAGAAAAGGGGATTATAATTTGAGTGAGAGGGTTGATGAGATTTATAAGATATGGGGAGAGTATGATAAAAGTGTTGTTGATATAGAATGTGACGTGTTGAAGAGATCGAGATTAATGTGTCCTTGCGAATGGTTGGAATATGTTGATGGTGTCGATAAGATTAAGGACTTGTTTTTAAGATGTTATGGAAGAAAAGGTTAGTTTATTCTATATAAGTTTAACTCCATGTTGAAAGATTTCTTTAACTAGAGGGTCTTTTTTGTTTTTGTGGATATTTTTTGAAAAAATATGAATTTCAATTTTTTTCTTATATTTTTTTTCTAATTTTTTAGTTGTTTTATTTATATTTTCTTTTTCTATTTTATCTGAAATTACGGCTATGTCTATATCTGAATTTTCTTTGAACAGAAGTTTAGCATAGCTTCCAAAGAGATGAACTTCATGTATGTTTTTTATTTTTGCAATTTCTATTTTTATGTCAAGAATTATGAAGTATTCTTTGAGAGGAAGTTGTTTGAGTTTCGCGTAGTCTTCTTGGACTAAAGCAATTATTTCCTTAATTTTATTATTTCTGAAATTGAGAGTAAATAGATTTCTTTCTTTTGTTAGAATTTTTAGGTTGATTATTGTGTTTAGTGTTTTGTCAAGGACTAAATTAGGAATAGCTGTTTTTTCTTTTAGTGTTTTTCTATTTAGTCTTGCACCTGGCGAAAGAGAGAAGACTGTTAAAACTTTTAGGATATTTTTGTCAAATATTTCTATCATTTTTTGTTCCAGTATAATATTGGACTTTTACACGTTCTTTTTTTGCTTCTTCTAGATTATTGGCTAGTGTAAGAAATTCTTTATAGCCTTTTTCTATAAGTTCTGTTAATTCTTTATTTTTTATTAATTCTTGTAGAAGTCTAATTGTTGTTGCATGAACTTCAAATTCTACTTTTATTCTAAATTTTTTAATAAGAAGAAGTTTTGTGATATCATGAATTGCGTAATATCCTGATATAATGCTCCATCTTGGAAACTCTTCTTTAATTTTTCTACTATGTTCTAAATTGTCTAAATATGAATTTTCAAAGAAATTTATATATCTATTTAGTTCTAATTCGTTTATTATGCTTATTTTTCCTTCCTTTAATAAGGTATTTATCTTTACCATATAATGGTATCTTATATATATGTATTTAAATATTTTTCTATTTTTTGGTATTTTATTGAATCTCTTCCAACAAAGTTAATTTAGCAAGGAAAAATCCTTCAGAATCATTATCTTGTGGATAGATACGGCAGGCTTTAGTTGTTTCTGGATGGAAGATTTCTTTATTCCATTGTTGTATTGCAGGACGGCATTTTAATGGTAAGGAAAGAGATTCTATTTTAACTGGAAATTTATTTAGAGCAAAGGATATCACTGATTCATTCTCTTCTGGAGCGTGAGTGCAGGTTGAATAGACTAAAGTGCCTCCTTGCTTTAGGCATTTTAACGCAAATGCGAAGAATTTTTTTTGCTGTCTTGATAGTTTTTCTATTATATTATTATTCCAAATTAGGAATGTTTTTGGATTCGAACGCAAGGTGCCTTCACCTGAACAAGGAGCATCTAGAAGAATTTTATCAAATTTAATTTTTGAGCTTGATAGTTTTGCACAAAGTGCTATTGCATCTTTTCTTGAGATGATTGTGTTTGTTACTGCACATCTTTCCAGATTGGCTGAAAGTATTTTTATTCTTTGTAATTTCAGGTCATTTGCCAGGATTGTTCCTTGGTTGTTCATGTTGGCTGCTATTTGAGTTGTTTTTGAGCCTGGTGAAGCGAATAAATCCAGGATGAATTCATTTGGTTGCGGATTTAGAGCAATGATGGGAAGCATTGATGATATTTCCTGAATATAATAATAGCCTATAATATGTTCTTGTGAATTACACAATTCTCAAGGTTGTAATTGGGAGTTTATGATGAGAATTTCCGGATGGTTGGAAAAGGGTTGTTCTACTTGCCATTTTTTGCTTAGACGATTTATCAATTTTTCTGGGGAGAGTTTTATTGTGTTGCATCTTATGAAGTTTTTTGGTGGTATGTGAATTATCTCTTCGAAATTTTTGAAATCTTCTTCATCAGGCATGAGGGTTTGCAAACGTTGTTTGAATCTTGGTTTTAGTTCGTATTTCATTGAACTTTTAGGTAAGAGGGGGTTTTATGTGTTACGGTTATTGTGCAGGTATAATTGTTATTAATAATATAGAGAACTATTAGATAGCAGAAATGTTTAAGTATAATATTTCTA
>CAYJSG010000056.1:0-6142 GCA_964372815.1 Candidatus Woesearchaeota archaeon | reverse complement strand
TAATAACGAAGAACTATTAAATAATCTATAACTAATGTTAGCAAAGTTACTTTCTTTAACTATAACATCAATAAATACCCAGTTTCTTGATACGTTGGCGCCATCAGGAGCTGTCCTAGTCCCAAAACTTACAACAGGAGCTAAAGAATCTACAGTAAATCTTTCTCCAGGCAAAAAAAATCTAATTTTTCCATTCTTCTACAACATCCTTTGCATAGAATCCTATATGCTTTTATAATTATAAAACATTTCTCTTTAGCTATATTATCATCACGAATTTTTCTAATTCTTGTTTCAATTACCTTTCTTCTTTCCTTATTACAAACAGGGCAAATCCCTGTTTTGCCTTTCTTTTTTATATAAATTATCACTGAAATTTTCTTACAAATTTCGTTAAAAGAAAAGCCCTCAAAATTGTAAAGTTCTTTTAGCACCTCTTTTCCTTTTTTCATGACGGTAAAATGGTTATTTTAAGCTAAAAAACTATCCACAGGTATGTAGTAGTTCCATAATATTTAAAGTTATTTAACGGACAATATAATAGATAAGACAATTTATTCCCCACATCCACTTCTCTGCGTCTGCTTGCAGCTAGTGCACATAATTTCACAGTTCCCTATTCGTTTAGCAGGCCCTCCACAGAAAGAGCAGACAATGCCTTCATCATTCTTAAAATCAGCTAATTCAGCCTGTTCTTCATTAACAACTTCTAAATCAACAGCTTTAGGAAGATCAACTCCAACTTTTCCGACTCCTTCGCCAAAATTATTCAACATAAATTGAGCAACATAATCAACAATTGAAGACGCTGTTCTTATAGGTTTTAATTTCTCATCAATAAAACCTCCCCCCTCATTCTTTATAAATCCAGCAGGCTCAAATTTTTGATGTCTGAATTTTCCAAATAACTCATTTACCGGAGCGCCATATTGCAAATTCAACGAAATAGACCTTGCCCATGCATCTAGTAAGCCCCTTATCGTAGAACCCTGTTTTGCCATTGTAACAAAAATTTCTCCTGGCCTGCCATCATCATACAATCCAATTGACAAATAACCGCTATGTTCTACAATCTCAAATTTATGATTTATTGCCTTTCTAGTTTGTGGCAATGGAATTCTTTCCCGAACATAAACTTTCTCTTTCTCAATTTTCTTCACCATTTCTTTCTCTGTCTTTTGTGTATTAAGTGGTTGACTTTTCTTGCTATTTTCCCTATAAATAGCAACTGCCTTCAACTTTCTTTCCCAAGCATAAATATAAGCATTCATAATATCTTCAATTGTAGAATCCTCCGGCATATTTGCAGTCTTACTAATTGCTCCAGAAATAAATGGCTGTGCAACAGCCATCATATCAATATGCGCTTTCCAGTGTATGGCTCTCTCTCCTTTTGCAGGCTTAAAGGCGCAATCAAAAATAGCTAAATGTTCATCTCTTAAATAAGGAGCTCCTTCAATCATATCACTCTTATCAATATAATTAATTATATCATTAATCTGTCCTTCATTATAACCCAAACGGTGTAAAGCAAGTGGAACAGTTTTATTAACTATTTTCAACATTCCTCCTCCTGATAAAACTTTATATTTTACAAGAGAGATATCCGGCTCAATCCCTGTTGTATCACAATCAAGCATAAAAGCTATAGTGCCAGTCGGCGCCAAAACTGTTGCCTGAGAATTTCTAAATCCATATTTCTCTCCTAATTCTAAAGCTTCACTCCAGGCATCCCAGGCAACATTAACCAAGTCTCTTAAATCTTCAGGCATAACAGCGACATCAATATCTTTAACATGCTCGCGATGCATTCTTATTACTTCTAACATACTTTCTCTATTTTCAATAAATCCTGGAAAGGGCCCAACCAATCTCGCTAAATCAGCACTAGTCTTGTAAGCTTCACCGCACATTATAGCTGTGATAGTTGCCGCAACAGCCCTGCCTTCTTCAGAAGCATATGGTAATCCAAGACTCATTAACAATGCCCCAAGATTAGCATATCCAAGTCCAAGCGGTCTAAATTGATGTGATCTCAAAGCAATTTTTTCAGTAGGATAACTAGCACCATCTACAATAATCTCCATTGCTGTAATGAAATATTTTACGACTTTCCTAAATTTCTCCACATCAAATCCTCCATTATCTGTTCTGAATTTCATCAAATTTATTGAAGCTAGATTACACGAAGTATCATCGAGATATACGAATTCACTACAAGGATTAGTCGCATTGATTCTACCTGAATTTTTTGAAGTATGATATTTTTGAATAACATCATCACATTGTATTCCAGGATCGCCACAAATCCATGTGCCTTCAGCAATTTTGTATAAAATCTCTCTAGCTTTAAACTTCTCACATTTTTCTCCAGATTTTACATATCTAGTCCACCATTCTCCATCATTCTTTACAGCGTTCATAAATTCATCTGTAATTCTCACACTCATATTACAATTCTGAAACGATACACTTCCATATGCTTCTCCATTCATTCCTCCGGAATAACCTTGTTCAATCAAAGCCCATGCTTTTTTCTCTTCTTCTTGTTTGGCTTCAATAAATTCCATAACATCAGGATGATCAACATTTAAGATCTCCATTTTAGCAGCTCTTCTTGTCTTCCCTCCAGATTTTATAATCCCCGCATAAGCATCATAACCCTTCATAAAACTAACAGGCCCAGAAGCTCTTCCTCCTCCTGTTAGTTTTTCTCTACTAGATCTTAAAGGAGAACGGTTAGTTCCTGTTCCACTTCCAGCCCTAAACAAGTTTGCTTCTGCAACTTGAACTTCTAAGATAGAATCCATATCATCTTTTATACTTAAAATAAAACATGCAGAGCATTGTGGTTTATCCATTCCTTTTTCAGCTCTAATAACTTCTCCATTAGAGAAATCCCAAACATAAGCAGAAACACCTCCTGCATTTTTATTATATTCATTAATCCCTGCATTAAACCATACTGGAGAATTAAATACACACAACTGATTCAAACAAATAGCTGCAATCTCATCTTTTAGAATACCACTTTGAATTTCATCAAAGTATCCTTGTTTTAATGCTTGTCTTCCAATATATCTCGATACTCTTCCAATTAATTTTTCAACAGAATCCTCTCTTTCTCCTTTCGCCTGATCTCCCCAGAAGTATTTACTCGCTACAACTTTTATCGCTAGCGGCGACCAAAACTCCGGCCTTCTTACACCATACTGTGTAAAAATAACTTTTCCCTGATCATCTGTAACACTCACCTCTTCAGTAGCCCATTTAATTAACTTTCCATCAATATCAAATTCAAAAGGATTTTTTCCTTCAAGGCTAAAATATCTTTCCATTCTTATCAGACTATCAGTAACTACTTTTCCAATAACTTTTTTCTTTTCAACTCCATTTCCGTTCCCATTCACGTTATTTTCATATCCATTTAAACCATTTATTATATTACCATTCAATTCATCCTTATTATATTCATTTACCATCTTCTTTTTATTCTAACATATTTTTATAATATTAATTTCTTTATACTTCATATTTATTAACTTCTTATCAATCCCTTTATTTCTTTTTTAAAATCATCTATATCACTAAAGTCTTTATAAACAGATGCAAACCTTATATAAGCAATTTTATCTATCTTTTTTAATTCTTTTGAAACTAACTCTCCTATAAATTGACTTTTAACTTCTTTCCCCTTTCTTCGCAGTTTTTCCTCAATTATCATTATCATTTTATCTATTGTTTCATCACTTACTTGCCTTTTTTCACAAGCCCGCAATATCCCTCTTTTTATTTTTTCACGGTCAAATCCTTCTCTTCGACCATCCTTCTTAATTACTCTTATATCTGCTTTCTCTACATTTTCAGTTGTATTAAACCTTTTAGTACACTTTAAACATTCTCTTCGTCTTCTTATAATACCCTCTGCATCTCTCTTGTCTATTACTTTTGTTTCTTCATTTAAGCAGTATGGGCATAGCATTTCATGTTATCACTCTTTTTATTCTATAACACAACATATTGTGTTTTCCACTCTTTTTTAACACAATCTCTTGTGTTTTAACTACTTTAAAAAAATTCCGATATTTAAACATTTCTATACTAATATTTTTACCGTCGACAAAAAACAAAAAACAAAATGTCTAATTTCTACAGTGATAAAAAACTTTTTTACGATATTTCTATAATCTTTAGGATAGTTAGCAGAAATTCTGGGCTCGCTCACTTTTTAGAACATTCTTATAAGGGTTTTTTGATATGTACCATTGGCATTAATCCGCTACTAATCTTAATATACTTGAAAAAAGGCATTCTTTGTAGAGTTACAAGCTGTTCTTCATCAGGAAATTCCCAATCAAAATCAGCTATGCCCTCTGGTTTTAATATTCTATAAGCTTCGGGAATGGATTTTGAAATATCAGTATATGACATTATAGCATTATAACTTATTAAATAATGGAAAGTTTCATTTGGAATTTCAGGCATATTTTCGACATTTGCTTTTATGAACCTATTTCTAGGCAATTTTCCATTATGTGGAATTCTTAGGTATTCATCAATACAAAAAGCTTCTACACCATCATAATCATTTATCTCTCCTGCTAAACCACCATTCCCTCCACCTAAATCAGCCACAAATATTGGTTCATTAGAAAATTTCTGTTTTAGATATTTTACTCTATCTCTAATACTAACTCCTAGACTCATTTGAAAATGTTTCAACTCATGTCCAAGAACTCCAAAATTTTTTTCTACACTATCAGAATTTCCTGCCCGCCATTGTTCGGCTAATCTTTCCAAATCTTGATAATCCATAATCCAACTCATTAGAAATTAGTTTTTAAATATTTATATACTTTAAAAGGAATGTTCACTCGTCTCCCAAACTCTCATCACTTAGTTTCTCACTTTAACTTCGTCTTGGTCTGCTAACAAAAGTTTCAAGGCTCATTGCGATTCGCCCAAAGTGCTAGAAATTGATAAAGAACTAATAATAGAGCCTTCTTAAAACATCATAAGTCTCTTAATCTTCTCAGAAACTTCTCTCTATCTTTCAACAAGAAACTAGCTCCAGCAGCAGCAATATGCCCGCCGGCATTCGCTCCTTCTAAGCCAGAAGTCAATTTTTCCAATAGTTCACCAATGTTTCTCTTCCAATCTTGTCTTCTGGCAGACAAGTAATATCTATCCCCTTCAATTTTACCAAGAATTATAGTTTTATCCCAATATTTCACACTAATAATATTAGAAACAATTGATTTTATTCTAAATTTAGATTCGATTTCCAGAAAATATCCTTCTTTAATTTCCTGCTTTTTCTTCTCGAACAATTCAACAGCCTGATCAATATCTTTCTGCACTTCAACAGCCTTTTTATCTAAACCGCCAACTTCTCCAAATCTTTCATTAATAGCATCGAAAACTTTCTTTAAATTTTTCTCATAATAAATCAAAATTAAAGTTAATTTCCACATTAAATCCCAGATCTTTCCTTCTTTCCTTATCTTCCCATTTTCAACAAAATATTCATCCCCATACTTATTATAAACATTTTGCATCCAGTCAGCATTATCAATAAAACAAAAATCAGCAACACTGGCACAAGCAGCAAGCCAGTCAAATTTTTCCAGATTTTCTATTTTATAAAATAAATAATAACACAAATAACTAGCACAATAATTTTTTATTCCATTACAATTTAAGAAGGCTGTTTTAGAAGAATTAAAATCAATTTGAAAAGGATGATGGTCAATTATCAAAATATCTGCAAATTTTTCAATTTCCTTAATAAAATTAGCATCCTTAATCAATAAATCAGTAAATATAATATACCGCGCCTTTTTCTTCTTCAATTTTTCAATTAATTTATCATTTAATTCCTCATAATCCACAAATTCTACAATATCAGCATCAACTACTTTATCAACAATTTTTGCAGAAACAAGCCCATCCAAGTCAGTATGGCTTATCAAGGCTACTTTCTCTTTTTCATTAAGTTTCATAATAAAACCTGAAAAATCTCTTTCACTTCCAACTGTAAGTTCTATTTTATTCATTTTTAATTGAAATAAACAAAGATTTTAAACCTAAGTGAACTACCATAACCTAACATACTCATGTTGAGGTTATGGCTTCTGACTTC
>CAYJSG010000055.1:0-6293 GCA_964372815.1 Candidatus Woesearchaeota archaeon | reverse complement strand
TAAGATTTAAATACCCTTGTTTCTTAAATATAATATGGTATACATTTACAAAAAACCTGTTGGAGATAAGATATACTACTATCTTCGAGCATCGGAAAGGAAGAATGGGAAAATCGTCATAAAAGATATAGCATATTTAGGAAGCTCTATAGAAGAAGTTAAAAAAAGTTTAGAAAAACTTCCCAAACATTCAGAGAATATAAGAAAAGCCTATCGAACCATCCATAACTTCTTGGAGTCCAATTATTATCTCCAAAAAGCCAGGGAACTTAAATTAAAAAAAGATGCGTGGCTGAATGAAAAAACGCTTGGTATAGAGGCATGTAAAATCCACTATAACCAACAATTCAAAAAACAACCTCCCCTCACAAAACAAGAAATTTACAGAAACTTTATTATTGAGTTTGCCTATAATACCACTTCTATTGAGGGCAACACGATTAAACTAGACGAAGCTCGGAAGCTTCTTGATGAAGGTCTTACTCCTAAAAATAGGACGCTCAGAGAAATCTATGATTTACAAAATACAGAAAAAGTATTCCTTTCCTTGTTTGAAAAAAAAGATAAGCAAGAATTAACTCATGAATTAATTATAGGTATTCATAAAAGATTAATGGAAAATATTGATCCAAGAATCGGATATAGAACTTCTGATGTGCGCGTTATCAAGGTAAATTTCAGGGCAACTCCTGCGCCCTATGTGAAAACAGATATGAATTTACTTCTGAATTGGTATGAGCAACATAAAAAACAGCTGCATCCTCTTGTCTTGGCTGCTATTTTCCATCATAAATTTGAGAAAATCCATCCGCTCATGGATGGTAATGGAAGAGTAGGAAGAATGCTTCTTAATTTTATCCTCCTTAACCATGATTATCCGCCTTTAATTGTGCACAAAAAGAAACGAGATGCATATCTAAAGGTATTAAGGCAAGCAGATCACTCTGAACTAACAAGATCGAATAAAGAACATTACCAACTACTTATTAATTTCATGGTAGATGAGATGATAGATAGTTATTGGAATATTTTTCTTTGAATCTTGTCAAAAAAAAATTAAGGTAAGATTAATGACTGGGGAAATAGCACGAGGAACAGACATTGTAACACATGCTGTAACCAGATATTTGCCAAATGAATATACTACCCTTATCTCTACTTTAGTTTATGTTGATAAAGTCGCGATTATTTCATGGACTGATGTTCCTGTTGGCTTTTTAATAGAAGATAAACAAACTGCTGATTCGTATAGAAAATATTTCGAGTTTATGTGGAGTCTTGCTAAAGAATAAAATTATTTAAATGTCCTATTCTATTTTACAATGAATATCTAAAACAAGAGCAATTTGATTTTATTAGGAAAAAATTAGATTTTGTTATGGAAATTTAAAACTGAATAATTCCAATGAAAGCCAGAAAAATATCAAGAACATATTAATATTGTAGAATAGTATTAAATAATGATATTATTTCTTATATTAACGGTGGGTGTATCAGTTTTGATATTAGTCCATTTGGGCCATTTTTAGATTTTCAGATAACTTATAATTAATATTGAAATAACTATTAAATAAGTGAATGTGCAAACCAGGCAGAAGTTTTTTAATTTTATATGAGATGCGTAAGCTAGATATATATTAAATAAGAAAGCTGGTATTGATAGATAGAATATATAATTATAATAATTAAAAAATGTAAAGACTGTTATAATTATGAAGAAGAAGATTCCTAGTAGAGAATTTGGTATAAAAAAGATTTTTGCGTCTGAACTTTTAAAGTTTTTAGTACATGATATTTTATCATTAATATCACATAGAGGTTTGTAATATTTGTTTTTTGCGAGTTTTCTTTCTGTGGCTAATGTATATACTGATATTAATAGTCCAATTAAGGATAAAATAAGTAATAATGTTGACATTAAATATAAAAGAACTAATGGTTTAAAAATGTGTTTGTAGAAAGATTTAAAAAGACAGTTTTATACAAATCTTTTGTTATTCCACAGTTAGTAAACACATTTGATAATATACTCTCCCAATGCATATCCTACAACCAAAACATAACAAATTGAAATCGGAAGAAGTAAAAAATTTGTTAGAAAAATATAAAATTTCTATATCACAACTGCCTAAGATTAAAGCAGAAGACCCTGCACTGCTTGAGGGGTGTGTTAGAGGCGATATAGTAAAAATAGAGAGAAAGGAGGGTGATAAGGTTTATGTTTACTTTAGAGCAATAATTTAAAATGGCTGTAAAAGAAAATATTTTGGTTGAAAAATATCTGCAGCAACATTCTTTAGTTGAGTCTAATATATTATCTTTCAATGACTTCTTGCAAAACAGAATACAACAAATAGTTAATGAGATTAATTCTTCGCTTATTAATGAAGAAATGCAGATTAATATAGGAAAGATAAGAATTGGGAAACCGAATATTGTTGAATCTGATGGTAGCACAAGTATCTTAACTCCTATGATTGCAAAGTTGAGAAACCTTACATATTCGGCTCCTGTTTTTGTGGAATTAAATGTAAAATTTGCTGGACAAACTGATGATGCTGAAGTTGAGATAGGAAGAATTCCCATAATGATTAGAAGTGCGGTCTGTACAACTAGTGGAATGAGCAGAAATGAATTAAAAGAAAATTATATGGACTGGTTAGATCCTGGAGGATATTTTATAATTAATGGTAATGAGCGAGTTATTGTTATGTCCGAAGACTTGGCGCCGAATCAGCCCTTTATAGAAAAAGGAAGGCAAGGTTTAACGTTGCGAATATTTTCACAGCGAGGGTCTTATAGAATACCTACTACTATTTCAGAGACTAACGAAGGAATACTTGAATTAACATTTAGCAGATTAAGGAATATTCCCGCGATTGTTATGCTAAAAGCACTAGGGATGACGAAAGAGGCTGATATTGCTAAGAATATTGATTACGAAAATGATTGTTTGATAGTAAATTTATACGAATTTACAGACACACATGGCTCTGATGGAGCTATGTTATATATCGCTGAAAAATCTGGAATACAAGGAACAAAAAAAGAAGTGCTTGATAGAGTTAAACAAAGAATAGATTCTTTCTTTCTACCTCATATTGGCATGGATAAAAACTCGAGAAATGAAAAAGCTTTAACAATTTGCAGGTTTATCAGGATTTATCTTAGAGCCAAGGATGATAAAGAAATAAGAACTGATAAAGACCATTATGCTAACAAAAGAGTTAAATTGTCTGGTGAATTGATGGCTGATTTATTTAGGGTTAATTTTGGCATATTAATAAGAGATATTCAATATTCTCTTCAAAAAGTTTCCAGGAGAAAAAAATTCTATTCTTTAAAGACAATTTCTAAATCAACTTTATTTTCTCATAGAATAGAAAGCGCAATAGCGACTGGATCCTGGATAGGTGAGAAATCTGGAGTTACACAGAATATGGAAAAAACAAATTATCTTGCATTATTGTCACAATTGCAGAGAGTTACCAGTTCCCTTCCTGGAGAACAGGAAAACTTTATGGCAAGAACATTACACCCCACTCATTATGGAAGATTTTGTCCAACAGAATCTCCAGAAGGAATAGAAATAGGTTTAAGAAAAAATCTGTCTTTGTTAGCTAAGATTTCTACTGACGTTAATTTTGATGAGAAGGTTGTTATAAAGAAATTAAAAAATGTGGGATTAATAAGTGAAAAGGGAAGGGATGTATTTTTCAATGGTAGATTTATTGGATTTGTAAATAATATTGAAGAATTTATAAAAAATGTAAGAATGTTAAGAAGAACAGGGGAATTTCCGCATGAGATGAGTGTGAGGGAGGATAAAATATTAGATCAGGTTACTATTTCTACTGAAGTAGGACGAGTTCTTAGACCATTAATAATAGTGGAAAATGGTGTGAGTAAATTAAAGAACGAACATTTAATTGAATTGAATGAAGGAAAGATAAAATGGGCTGATTTAATTAAACAGGGAATTATAGAATATGTTGATGCTGCTGAGGAAGATAATTCGTTAGTTGCATTAGGACAAGTGGACATTACTTCTGATCATACACATCTAGAGATACATCCTGTTGATTTATTTGGATTAATAACTAGCCTGGTTCCTTTTGGAAACCACGACCAGAGCGCAAGACTTAATAGAGGGAGCAAAACATTAAAGCAAAGCTTGGGGATATATGCTGCAAATTATTTGGTAAGATTGGATAGTAATGTTTCCATATTACATTATCCTCAAAAACCTTTAGTTAGAAGTTTTATTTATGATACACTTGAAGTTTATCCTGCAGGGCAGAATATTGTTGTTGCAATAATGCCGTTTGATGGATATAATTTGGAGGATGCTATAGTCTTGAATAAAGACAGTATTGATAGAGGAATGGGAAGAAGTACATATTTTAGGCCTTATAGCGCAACTGAATTACATTATCCTGGAGGTTTAAAAGATGAAATTATTGTTCCTGGTAAAGATGTTTCTGGATATAGAACAGAGCAGTCTTATAGGTTTTTGGAAGACGATGGTATTGCATATCCTGAAGCTTATATGAATTCTGGCGAGGTTATTATTGGAAAAACTACTCCTCCTAAATTCTTAAGCGAAGCAAGAGATATTAGTATTCAAGCTAAAAAGGAAGCGGGTGTTGCGATAAGGCAGGAAGAAAGGGGAATTGTGGATGCAGTTTTTATAACAGTGAATGGGGAGGGGAATAGGGTAGTTCAAGTTAGGACAAGGGATGAAAGAATTCCTGAGCCTGGAGATAAATTCTCTGCTCCTCATGGACAAAAGGGAGTTATAGGATTAATAGCTGATCCGAGAGATGTGCCTTTTACAAGTAGTGGGATAAAACCTGATTTACTATTTAATCCCCATAGTATTCCAAGCAGAATGACTGTTGGTTATTTGATTGATTTATTAGCTGGAAAGACTGCTGCTGTAACTGGAAAGATAGTTGATGGAACTCCATTTACCGGACAAAGTATTGGTGAATTGAAATCTCAATTAGAGGATATGGGATTTAGGGCTGATGGAAAAGAGATAATGTATAATGGAATAACGGGAAGAAAGTTAGAAGTTGAAATTTACATTGGAAATATGTATTATCTTAGGCTAGTAAGAATGGTTAGAAATTTAATGCATGCAAGAGCTTCTGGGAAAGTGGCTTTGCTGACAAGGCAACCAATAGAAGGAAGATCTAGAGGAGGAGGGTTAAGATTGGGAGAAATGGAACAACAGGCATTGGCAGGACATGGATCTTCTTTATTATTGAAAGAAAGATATAATTCTGACAAAACTGTAATATATATTTGCAAAGATTGTGGCAATATGTCTTATGAAGATGTTATAAGAAATAAAACACCGTGTCATTTATGCGGTTGTAGTGAATCTGATCCTGTAGAAGTGTCTTATGCTTTTAAATTGTTGGCGGATGAATTATTGGGATTAGGAATATTAACTAAATTTACTTTAAAGAATAAATACGAGAGATGATGAAAGAAGGAAATAGAAATTATGAATTAGTTGAAGAAGGATATTTAAGAGAGGAAATTAGACAAAATGGAACTTGAAAATTTTAGAAAGCAGATAAGGAGTTTGGGATTTAGTTTACTTAGTCCAGAACAGATAAAAAAGTTGAGTTCTGCAAAGATTGTGACACCTGAATTATATGACATAGATGGTTTTCCAGTTGATGGTGGATTAATGGATCTAAGGCTTGGAGCGATAGACCCTGGAGTAAGGTGTAGAACCTGTGGAAAAAGAGTAAAGGAATGTCCTGGACATCCCGGGAGTATAGAATTGGCAAGACCTGTACTTCATATTAAATATATACCATTAATAGAACATTGTTTAAGAAGTTATTGCCCTGCCTGCGGCAAATTGACTTTATCTGAAGAAAAGCAAAAAAGCCTAAGTTTGACAGAAAGAGCAAAGAAAGCAAGGGATGCTAAAAAATGTTCTCATTGCAATGAAATTATAGAAAGAATCAAACTAGAAAAGCCAAGTACTTTTATGATAGGTAAGAAGAGACTAAGTCCGATAGAGATTAGAGACAGAATTGTTAAAATCTCTGATGATGAATTGAGAAAGACCGGAATAAATCCTAAAACTGCCAGACCAGAATGGGCAGTTATATCTTTGTTGCTTGTGCCTTCTGTTACTGTCAGGCCCAGTATTACTCTGGACAGTGGAGAAAGAAGCGAAGATGATTTAACACATAAATTGTCTGATATTATAAGGGCGAATAAGAGATTGTGGGAAAATTTTAATGAAGGAGATCCTGAAGTTATAA
>CAYJSG010000054.1:0-6323 GCA_964372815.1 Candidatus Woesearchaeota archaeon | reverse complement strand
GGGGCAGTTGTGGGACCCCGCCCCCATTCCCGAGCCGACAACCTCCGCTTGAAATGCGGGCCGAATCGCCGCTCCAAGCCCGGCGCGGAACACCTGTCAGATCAGAATCTTCCTCAGCACTTCCTATAATAATATCCTCGTTTCTCTCCATTTGATATCCGGAGGAGTCAGGATTAATTGAATCTACGTCATTTATCGAAGTCATTATATACATTCTCAGCTCAACAGCTTCTTCGTCTCCAGGCCACACATGCTTTGCTTGCTGCGAGATGTATTGATGAACCGGTATTTTAACTTTATGAGCGCCTCCACCGTCTTGAGAGTAGACTTCAACAACTAGTAGAAACGCTGGCATTGAAGAGACTGCGATAGACAAAAACAGCTTGATCCGAGACACTAGTACAAACGAGTGTAGAGGTTGGCTATTTATGTAGAAGCTACACCGATTGCAAAGCAAGTTCATAGGAGTATCATTTCTCCGAAAACTTTATTAAAGATAGTATTATACCCTTATCATGGGGTGGACAGGTTTACCGTATTGGTTGAGAGGAGGTGTCATCAGTTTTCTAAGTTATACTGTACTTCTTGTCATTCCATTTATTATTCAAATATCTAGACATGGCGGTTGTTCCTACTATGGAGACCCTTCCTTGAGAATTTGTTTCTTTGCTTTTTTATGGTTGTTAGCCTTGGGGCTTATTCCTGCTTTCCTAATTGGTGCCTTAATAGGGCTCATCATAGGGAAGGTGGCTCGGCTAAACACAACTAAAAGGAATTGAGCCTCTGGACGACGGTCTTTTGCACAGACTTTCATAAGAAGGGAAAGGAAACAACCCATTCTCCTAATAAACTTTCGCAGCCCGGGCAGTCACCAGGTACTCGCCGGCTCTGCCCATCCCCAGGGGGTGAGACTCTCCGTTAGGGCTCTGTTATACATACCAGTTCAGGCGAGGTCTCTTACTTCGCAGGCGACTCACAGCGACTGACCTAGACCACCTTTCGGCTTTTCTTACCGGAGTGAGTTCCCTAAACCGTGGTCCCACGATATGACGTCTCGACGGTTGAAGTCAAGAGGGTTAATTCCAGAAATTCCAGAAAAAATTAAAGAAGAGATAGAGGTGTGTCTAGAATCCGATAAAGAAAAGGTAAAAACCTATGAAACTTATCAGTTTACAACAAGTTCAGATTAAAAAACAATCAATTGTTTTAAGCTAATTCAAATTCTATTTTTTATTCTTCTATATTTAATTGAAAATAAATAAACTATAAGAGCAGATAGTATTCCAATTGAATCTAAGATAATATCTCTAAATGAGCTCGCTCTGCCTGGGACAAAAAACTGATGCATCTCATCGAGAACAGCATAAATAATTGAGACTGCAATTACTATTAGAATTAAATCTCTATTTTTTCCCCTTACTAAGGAGATAAGAAGAAAGAATGAAAAGAGAAAAAAGATTGTTATATGATAAAAAACCGAGTTTGGACCATTGCCCAATCCAGATGTTTGTTTTACTGTTAAAGATGAAACATAAAAAATTATTAGAGCTATTAAAATAGTGATTGCCCAAGATAATTTATTATATTTTTCAAACCATTTGATCATATTTAATTATTTAAGTAAAGTATTTAAAGGGTTTGTTTTTATAGATGGGTGTGTAGGCTCATAAGAAATGTCCTACCTATAATTCATAATGTTTCTTATGTCTCTTAAACTGAAAATAAACATCAGCAGGGGTTAATCCTCGCAAACTTTCATGAGGTCTTTCATGATTGTACATCATTCTCCAGAGTTCTGTGTCTCCTTTCCAATGTTTAATCTCTGCTTGAATTTTTTGTTTTTAGACCGTTTCTCTCTTTTGTACTTCCATAAATCGAGATGCTTTTAAGATCTCTATCCCGATGATATCACCTTTTTTATCTAACTCTATATTTATTCCAGGTAATATTTCCTCAAAGTTTTCTTCTTCTCCTTCTTCCAAGTAGGTAAAAAGAGAATCCGATTCTTTATCATAATTATATTTTAAATTCATATTTCTTTTCATCTCACACTTAATATCCTATTAATTATTCTTTCTTCAGTTATTGGATGTATTGTAACAATCTCTATTTGATCGCCTTTTTCTTCATAAGCAATCATCATATTTCTCAATTTCTGATTATATTTAAGCTTTTTGATGGCAATTGCTTTACCTTCTATATTATCGAAAAATCTTTTATCTGATTCTGTGTAAATCAGTTTTGGATATATATCTAGAATTCTTCGAATTTTTAACCTTAATTTCAGATGATCTGTATATTTTATTATTTCCATTAATATTACCTTTTTTTCTAAGAATAAAATAGGCAGATTTAAATATAAATGTTGTTATAGACATTCCCGTTAATTGTATTACTAAAAAACGGGAATGTATAGACAGAGATTCCCTAACAAAAGATAACACAATCATAGAGAATCTCTGTATCTATCAAAATAGAAGCGAGACTAATGATAATTTAACCTGTGCATAATCATTCCCATAATTTAAAAACTCTATTCCCTATCAAATTTTATGAAATTCAGCAAGAGAGAGATTAATGATTTGATATTTGCAGGAGCAATGATTTCATTAGCCTTTGCTATTTTGCTTGCTGGTGGTTATAATGCTATTATTAATTTTAACCAGAATTTAATTTTATTATTTATTGTTTCATTTTTCACAGCAGGAATTGGATTTTTATTACATGAATTAATGCATAAATATATAGCTCAAAGATATAAATTATGGGCAGAGTTCGTTGCGTTTAGAGGAATGTTGTGGCTAGCTTTATTATTTTCTTTATTCGGATTTATTTTTGCCGCCCCCGGAGCAGTATTTATTAAAGGACTTATCACTAGAGAGAAAAATGGAAAAATTTCTTTAGCAGGACCAATGACTAATATTACATTATCTGTTTTATTTTTGTTAGGGTTGTTTGTTTTTAGTAGAATAGAATTATTAAACATAGTATTTATAGTCGGTTTAAAAATTAATTCTTTATTAGCAGCATTTAATATGATTCCTTTAATGCCTTTTGATGGAGCAAAAGTTATCGCATGGAACAGAGGAATTTATTGGATTACTATGATTGTTGCAGTGGGATTATTTTTTGTTAGTTATTTTATCTAGATTTAGAAAGGCTTATAAATACAAAATTATTAAATAAAAAATGAATAAGGGACTTGCTATAGGAGTGATTGTTGTTATTTTAGTTGTTATAGGATATTTATTAATTAGTATAGTTGGAGAAAAAAGTGAAAGTTCTGAAGATGCAGAGGAAGATAGTATAAAAGTAGTCTCTCCAGAAGAAAATAAAGTTGAGATAATGAAAAAGGACATTATTGAAATAACTTCTTCAGGATTTTCTCCAGGCACATTAGAAATTAAACAAGGTGAAACAGTAAAATTTGTAAATAAAGACTCCAATGAGCATTGGCCTGCCTCTGCTGTTCATCCTACTCATACAATTTATCCTAATTCAGATATAAGAAAGTGTGGAACAGATGAAGAAAAGAATATATTTGACGCTTGTAGAGGATTGAAACAGGAAGAAGAGTATAGTTTTAAGTTTGATATGAAAGGAAGCTGGAAATATCACGATCATCTTGCCCCTGGATTAAGAGGAACAATTATTGTTAATTAACATGAATAAAAAAATTAATTGGAATGTTTTAACAGCATCTTTATTTTTAAGAGTTGGAATAGGTTTTTCTTTCCTATATGTTGGAATAGCCGTATTCCTAGATCCAAGTTCATGGATAGGTTTTGTTCCTAGTTTTATTGAAAATTTTATTTCAAAAGAATTATTTTTATACACACATGGCTTGTTTGACCTTTTCCTAGCTTTATGGATAATTTCTGGCAAAAAAACTTTTTATGCTTCAATATTAGCTTCTTTAACGATGTTTGGAATAATCATATTTAATTTAAATTCTTTAGATATTATATTTAGGGATATTAGCATTTTATTTGCCATCATTGCCTTGGGGATTTTGAGTTGGGAGAAGAATTACAAATAAGAATAGTCTTTTTAAATAAATAAAAATGGTTGTTTTGTTTATTTGAAAGCAATTATCTGGAATCCATATTTTTCAACATCTTCTTTAGGCCAGAAAGTTTGGCCTTTAGTCTTGCCGACATAAGTTACAGTTTTTTCAATAACTTTTCCAGTATATTCTTTTGTTTCAGGATCCCACTCTCTTAAAACCAACACATCTCCTAGCTTACATTCAAAGTCAGCAAGACGCAATTCATAAGTTTTAACGCCATCAATAATTTTCTGAAAATATTCTGGCCAAACTTTCTTTTCGATTTTCATAATCTTATTGGTTAGATATCGAACTTTATAAAAGTTGTTTTATGCACACCATAAGCGATATTACACAAAGTCTAAGAAAGGATAAAGAATAAAAAGTCTATTTTATTGATAGATAAAGAAAAAGAGGCTAAAATGAAGTATGATGTTATAACTATTGGTAGTGGAGTTGTTGATGCATTTATACATTCAGGATTCGAGGAAAAAAAAGGATTAATTTCTTTCCCAGTTGGAACAAAGATTTTAGTTAACAATATTACCTTTTCTATGGGTGGCGGAGGGGCTAATAGCTCTGTTTGTCTTTCTCATTTGGGATTTAAGATAGGATTTATAGGAAAGATAGGAATCGGATACAACGGACAGATTATTTTGAGAGAATTAAGAAATAACAACGTGGATTTTCTAGGTGTTCAGGCAAAGGAACATACAGGGTATTCTATTATCTTAGAGGGAAATAAAGGGCATAGAACAATATTAACTTTTAAAGGTGCAAGCGATAACTTAAAATTTAATGAGATTAATTTAAAAAATCTAGATACAAAATGGTTTTATTTTACATCTATGGGAAGTGAATCTTTTAAAACGCAGAAAAAAATTGCAGTTTGGGTCAAAAAAAAAGGGATAAAAATAGCCTATAACCCAAGCAGTTATCATACAAAAAAAGGAGCTGATTATTTAAAAGAGCTGCTTGAGAATAGTTATTTTTTAAGCTTAAATAAAGAGGAAGCTAGAATGCTTGTAGCTCAAGGAAATTTGTTTAGATGTTTGTATAAATTAGGACCTAGAATTGTCTGTATTACAGATGGTGAGAATGAAGGCGGAGTGTATGATGGGAAATTTCTATATAGATTTTGGCCTCATAAAGTAAAAGTAAAAGAAAGTACAGGAGCAGGCGATGTTTTTTGCAGTTCTTTTGTTTCTAGCTTATTAAAATCAAATAATATCGAGAGTGCAATAAAGGTTGCTATGGCAAATGCAGAGCACGCTATAAAAATTGAAAGAACAAAAGATAGATTATTAAAATGGAATGAAGTAGAAAAGATTATTAATGCCAAAATTTTCAAGATAAAAAAAGAGGTTCTAGCATGAAAATAGTATTTTCCGAATTAGAGAATTGGGAGGAAGATTATATCAAAAAGAAATTAAAAGGACATAAAATTTTATTTTTAAAAAGCCCTATTAGTTTAAGAAATGTTGAGCAAGTCAAAGATAGTGAGATATTATGCATTTTCATTTATTCTGAATTAAATGAAAAGGTTTTATCTAAATTTTCAAAATTAAAATTTATTACAACAATGTCAACAGGTTATGATCATATTAATCTTGACTATTGTAAAAGAAAAGGAATAAAGATAAGCAATGTTCCTTCTTATGGGGAAAATACTGTTGCAGAGCATGCTTTTGGATTAATCCTAAATTTATCTAGAAAAATTCATGCTGGAATAGAACATACAAAACAAGATAATTTTTCCCTTAAGGGATTAATGGGTTTTGATTTAAAGGGAAAAACTTTAGGAATAATCGGCGTTGGGAGAATAGGACAGCACGTTGCTAGAATTGCTCGAGGTTTTGAAATGAATATTATAGCCTATTCTTTAAAAAAAGATTTAAAGTTAAGTAGAGAACTAGGATTTAAATGGGTTTCATTAAATGAATTGCTAAAAAATTCAGATATCATTACCCTACATGTGCCTTTAACATCTGAAACTAGCCGTTTAATAAATATGAAAAATATAAAAAAGATAAAGAATGGAGCTTATATAATTAATACAGCTAGAGGAGAAATAATAGATACAAAAGCCCTGTTATATGGGTTGGATAATAGTATTATTGCAGGAGCAGGGTTAGATGTTTTAGAAGGTGAGGAGGATATTAAAGATGAAAAAGCACTTTTGCATAAGAGAGATCAGAATGATTGGAAAACTTTTCTTCAAAATCATTTATTATTAAAAGAAAAGAATGTTATTATAACTCCGCATTCTGCTTTT
>CAYJSG010000053.1:0-6423 GCA_964372815.1 Candidatus Woesearchaeota archaeon | reverse complement strand
CGTTGGATGTTAATGGAGATGCGAGGGTGCGGGGTAATTTAGAAGTTGATGGGAGGTTGGATAGGACCTGGAAGATATGATGATGGTGGAGGAAGCAGGACAGTATGTTTTGATCATTATGGAGCAATAGTTTATGAAAAAAGTGGTACAATCGGAAGATTATATATTGCTGGAATTTCTTTTAGTGGATTTTTAGGAGGGGGTTGTGGAGGAGATCCTGGAAAATGGAATGAGAATGCCGGCAAAGTTAAATTTCTTGAATGGGATTGGAGCAAAACTATAGATAAAAGAATAATTGTACAAACTGATGCAGTTCAAGTTGGACCTATAACCTATACTGAAAGTACTCCCGATGGGCAAGTAAAAAGGGGAGGGGTTATTGATCCGAACGGTGGAGCTAGTAATCATGCTGTTGGATTAAGTTATCGTTGGGAAGGATTAGATTATCTTTATAAGGCTTAATAAGAAAGAATTAAAAGGTTTGAATTTTAATATTAATTATGGTAGAATTGAATTTTAATCCTGGAGATTATGTTAAGATTAGATTGGCGAAGGACGAAATTGAGGGAAGGATTTTGGAGAGTAGTGATAGCAACGTGGTTTTGTTGAAGTTAGAAAGCGGTTATAATATCGGAATTAATAAGGAGAATATATTAGGAAGCAAGATTGTTAGAAAGTTTAAGGAAGAAAAGGCGGAATATGAAATTCCGAAGGCGAAAGAGGGTTTGAAAAATATTGGCATTGTTATTACTGGAGGGACTATTGCAGCTAAACTTGATTCTAGGACAGGAGGAGTTAGTTGGTTGACTAATTTAAGTGAATTTACTAGATTTTATCCAGAAATCTTTGAAATTGTTAATGTTAAGAAAATAGAAGTTCCTTTTATGACTGCTAGTGAGAGCATGGATAGTTCACATTGGAGCGAAATTGCTGAAAGTGTTAAAAGATTATTGGATGATAAAGAGATCGAGGGAGTTATTGTTACACATGGGACTGATTTTTTAGCTTACACTGCTTTTGCATTGTCCTTTTTTTTATGGGATTTAAGTAAGCCAGTTATTCTGACTTATTCTCAAAGGAGTGTTGATAGGGCTTCTAGTGATGCTAATTTAAATTTGCAGTGTGCTGCTCAAATGGCTATTTCAGATGTTGCCGAGGTTATGGTAGTAGGGCATGCAACAGTAAATGATGATTATTGTTACGCAATGCCTGGAACTAAGATAAGAAAGATGCATAGTTCTAGAAGAGACGCATTTAAAGTTGTTAATTCTTCTCCTATTGCGAAAGTATGGCCTGATAGAATTGAGTTTTTAAGAGAATATAGAAAAAGAGATGAAAGGAAAAAGATAGAATTGGATGTGAATTTTAGCGATAAAGTAGCATTAGTTAAATTTTATCCTGGGCAGGACAGCAGTATACTGGATTTTTACGCTTTGAAATATAAAGGGATAGTTATAGAGGCTTCTGGTTTAGGACATTTACCTGTTAGTGAGACAGGGTATAATTGGTTGCCTACTTTAAAGAGACATATTAAGAATGGTTTTGTTGTTTGTGCTGCTGCTCAAACAATTTATGGAAGATTGGACCCTTATGTTTATAGTAATGGAAGGGAATTGATAGATGCAGGAGTTATTTTTTTAGAGGATATGTTGGCTGAATGTGCTCTTGTTAAATTAGGCTTTGTGCTTGGACATCATGGATGGAAGACAAAGGTTAAGGAAAAAATGTTGGAGAACTTTGCCGGGGAAATAAATGATAGATTAATTGTTTAGAATTCTAACTTGAAAGTTTTCTTTCTATTCTATTAAGTTGTTGCTGCATTTGTTCTATTTCACGCTCTGCTTTTCTATTAACTGCGTAATCGTATTGAGAACGAATTCTGTCTTTTTGTGCTTCTCTATTTTGGGACATTAAAATTACTGGAGCTTGCAAGGCAGCTATAGTGGATAGAATAAGATTTAGCAGTATGAAGGGATATGGGTCCCAGGGTTTACTTAGTTTATATTGTATTAGGAAGTATGTATTGATGCTTATCCATAGAAAAAGAAAACAAATGAACATAATAATAAATGTCCAAGAGCCCATCAAGGTTGTTAATTTATCTGATGCTTTTTCGCCTAATGTCCATTTATGAGATAACATTGGATGATTTTTAATATCTTGATATTTATGATAGCCTCTTTTTTCCATGTTGTTAAGAGGAATAGCGAGATTTTAAATATATTCTTTGTATTTTTATTTATTTTTTCTAAGATTTTTAGGCTTGTTGTAACTATTAAGAAGTTAAAATAGAAAGGTTTAAATATCTGTTTTATATTAAGATTTTATGATAGCACAACTTATAAAGGTTGATCCAACAAATAGAGATTATCGATTATATGCAGATCATCTATTTGCATATAACGGAGCTATTCAAAGAAAAGTTGGATATGACCTATGTAAATTGTTAGGCGGAATTGGTAAAGGGATAGCTATTGCTACGACAGGTAGCGATGCTAGATTAGAGAAAGGACCTTCTTCTCTTATTGAGATTATTTTATTTAAGGAAGATAATGAAGATGTGGGTGAAATTGTTAGTAAAATTGAGGACTATATCTCTGCAAATAGTTGCTTGGGACTTTTTAAGCAGGATATAGAGGTAAAAAATTTTGGAGAAGGATATTTAAGTGAATGTGTTTTATATCCCGGTACTGAAAGCCAGAAGTCTATTTATTCTCCAAATAGAATTTTTGATGCTAGAATGCTTTTTGGCAGCAGAAGCACATTTAAAAGAGTAAAAAATAAATTAGCGATTGAATTAGGAAGTTCTTATGGGGCTTCTGTATTCGAGAAGATAAAAGGAAGAGTAAAAGAACATGCCAAGATAACAAAAACCGGAAAACAGAAATATGTCGGAGACGAACTTGTCCATTATAACTTTGATGAGGGTGTTGCTTATTATGATCCTGATAGTAAATTATGGTCTTTTAAACAAGGTCCATTGAGAGCTATACAATATGCATTTGTTAGGGATGGAATTAAATCAATTAGAGCAGGAGTTGATTATAGGGACGTCTTACTGATCCCACAAAATAGTATCTCAAAAATGAATTATTTAGAAGTTCATGATAAGACAGGTCTTTCTGATCAACAAGTTCAAGATATTTGTGACAATTATAAATTCTTTTTATGGCTCTATCATTCTTCACAGAGAGAGTACGCGGTTAATAAAGGAAGACAAATATGTTTTGATGGTAAGGAAGTTAGAGAGAGATGCGATGATCTTGCTTTTATGTGCAATTTAGATTTAATGAAATTTAGATAATGAGAAGATTTTAATACATTATAATTTTTAATATCTTATGGATTACTTAAAATTAGGTTTAAAGGCAGGACTAGAAATACATCAACAATTAGATACGGGAAGGAAACTATTTTGCAGCTGCTCTGCTTTTTTAAGGAATGACGAGCCAGATTTTTTTGTTAGAAGGAAACTCCATGCTGTTGCTGGCGAGATGGGCAAGGTTGATGTTGCAGTTGAATATGAGGCTTCTTTAGGGAGGGAGTTTGTTTATTATGGATATAATAACAATACATGTCTTGTTGAGTTGGATGAGGAACCGCCACATTTTATTGATGAGAGGGCTTTGGATGAAGTTCTGAAAATCGCTTTATTGATGAACTGTGAGTTGTATTCTGTTGTGCAGATTATGAGGAAGACAGTTATTGATGGAAGTAATACTTCTGGATTTCAGAGAACTTTATTAATTTCTCATGATGGTTATATTGAGACTAGTTTTGGGAAAGTTGGTATTCAGACGATTGCCCTTGAGGAGGATGCTGCCAGGCTTGTTGGTGATAAGAAAGGAAAAGAGATTATTTATCGTTTGGATAGACTTGGAATTCCTTTAGTTGAAATTTCCACTAAAGCTGATTTGAAGACCTCTGAACAAATAAAAGAGTGTGCTTTGAAGATTGGTGAGATTCTTCGCGCTTGTAAGGTTAAGCGTGGGATTGGTACAATCAGACAGGATTTGAATATTTCTATTAAAGGACATGACAGAGTTGAAATTAAAGGTTTTCAAGAGCCTAGAATAATGAGCAAGACTGTTGAGTTTGAGATTGATAGACAGTTAGAGGAATTGAAGAAAGGGAAGAAAACAGGAGAGGTTAGGAATGTTTTGGATGATGGAAGAACTGAATTCTTAAGGCCGTTACCTGGAAAGGCGAGAATGTATCCTGAAACTGATTTGCCTTTATTGAAAATAGCTAGAGAGAAGATTAATAGAATTAAGAAAGAATTGCCTAAATTAAAGAGTGAGATTAGAAACGAATTAAGAAAGAAAGGTTTGAATGAAGAGTTGATTAATCTAGTTTTGACGTCTTCTGAATTGTTAGATGAATTTAGTGTTTTGATTGAGGTTTATAGAAAAGATGCGAATTTAGTTGGAAAAATGGTAACTTTATGGCGTCGGGAATTTGCTAAGAAGAGTGGAAAAAGTTTTGAGGATGTTAAAGGAACTTTGACAGAAAGAGTTTTTGAGAGTGTTTTGGAGTATGTTCGTGATGGGAAATTAGACATTGGGCATGTAAAGGAAGTTTTGTGGAAGATTTTACAGGGGAGGAAGGTTGAAGAAGCCTTGCATGTTGAGAGAGTTGGAGATGATGAATTGGAAGTAAAAATTAGAAAGATTATTAAAGAAAAACCAGGGTTAAGAGAAAATTCTTATATGGGCATTGTGATTAAAGAGTTTGGAGATAAGATTGATAAGAGGAAGGCGATGGAGATTATTAAGAGGGTTTTGGAGAGCTAGGGTTTTTAAGTTAGTATAACAAAGATATTTTTGTTTATATATCTTTCATAAAAAATAGAAAGATTTATAAATGAATAAAAATAAAATAGAAATAACGCAAGGAGAAACTAAAATGAAGCAAATTGAATTAGTGATAAGAGAGATCTTGTACAAGATGATAGAAAAGAAAGAAAGGAAATTAACACAGTCTGGACTATCAAAGGAATTTGGAATTTCATTAAGTGTAGTTAATCTTGCTGTTAGAAGGCTTAATGAAATCGGTGCTGTTAAGATTTTACAAAGAAGTTTTAATATTATTGACGCAAGAAAAATAATTTATTTCTGGGCTTCTATAAGAAATTTAAAGAAAGATATTATTTTTAATGGAAGAGTCGAAATGAGTGTTAGGGAGATAGAGAGGAACATGCCGGCTAATATTATTTTTAGCGCTTATTCTGCTTATAAGTTTAGATTTAAAGATGTCCCTGCTGATTATTCAGAGGTTTATGTTTATGCTGATGAAAAAGAACTTGAAATTATAAAGAAAAGATTTGTTGTTAAGAATGAAAGACCAAATTTATTTATTTTAAAGAAGGATAGTTTAATTGACAAATATAAGGAAATTCCTATTGCGCAAATATTTGTGGATTTATGGAATATAGGGGAGTGGTATGCTAAGGATTTTGTTGATGTTTTGGAAAAGAAAATTGAGGGGTTTTTGTGATGGAATTCTGGAATTCTTTATTAACTGAAAAGAGCTGGAAGATTTTACAGGAATTGAATAAAAAATATAGATTTATCGTGATTGGAGGATGGGCAATTTATTTATGGGCAAAACAGCAAAAATCTAAAGATGTTGATATTGTTGTTGAGATAAACGAATTACAGAAGCTTAAGCAGGAGAATCTTATTAAGAATGATCGATTGAAAAAATATGAGATTAAACTAGAGGAAATTGATGTTGATATTTATGTTGAACATTTTTCCGAATTGGCTATTCCTGTTTCAGATTTGAAGAAATATTCTTCTAAGGTTGAGGGTTTCAGTGTTGTTTTGCCTGAAGCTTTACTAATTCTAAAACAAAAAGCTGAAATTTATAGAGAATATTCTGTTAAAGGAGAGAAGGATAGAATAGATATTATGTCTATTTTGCTGTTCACGAAGTTTGATTTTAAAAGGTATCAGGATGTTCTGACTAGGCATAAATTAGAGCATTATTTGGATAGGTTGATTAAATTAATTAGAGAGTTTTCTGATTATGGGAGGTTTGGTTTAACACCTAGGGAGTTTAAGTTGAGGAAGAAGAGGATTGTTGAAGAATTAAAGAAAGTTTAGCTTTGATTAGTTATATATCTCTCCTCTATGTCCTAATTTGATTACCATAATTATTAATTGAGTTGGATTAATATCTAAGACTAATCTATAATTTCCAACTTTTAATCTATAATAAGGACTATCTCTCAATCTTTTTACAAATGAAAATGGTCTAACTTTAATTCTTTCCAATGCTCTACCAATTTTTTCTTTAACATTTTGCGGTAATTCTTTTAATTTTTCTTTTGCTAAATGAGAAAAAAAGACTTCATACATTTATTTTCAGCTCCTTTTTTAGGTCTTCCCACTTATATATTTTACCTTCTTTAATTTCTTT
>CAYJSG010000052.1:0-6467 GCA_964372815.1 Candidatus Woesearchaeota archaeon | reverse complement strand
CTTTACAATAATCAAATCCCCAGAATAGAGAATTTAGATAATTTAGCTCAATTACAACTACTTTATCTTAGCCATAATCAAATCCAAAGAATAGAGAATTTAGATAATTTAGTCCAATTACAAAAACTTTATCTTAGCCATAATCAAATCAAAAGAATAGAGAATTTAGATAATTTAGCTCAATTACGAGAACTTTGGCTTTACGATAATCAAATCCAAATAAATTCTCCACAGACTCAACAAGAACTAGCTAAATTGAAGAATAGGAGTGTTGTAGTTTATACATAGCAAGATGACAAACCTAAACATGTTTGGCGATTCAGGAAAAAGAAGATTAAAATTTGAAAGAGACAAATTACAATTTCAGAATATTTATAAATGAGCCTGTTTTTAGAAAAGGATGAATGTAAAGAATTTAGTTTTGGGAATTGGAATAATTGTAATTTATGCTTTGGCACTTTGGCAGGGAATTGAAGCTTTTTATCCTTCACCGCAATATGATAAGTTTTGTACTGCTGGAAGGTTTGAAGGAAATTATTTTCCGGCTAAGCCTCTTCCTAGTGGAGAGCCAAGTTGTAATTTTTCCAGGAATTTACAGGAAGAGCAGAATAGATGTTATGCTGAAAAAGGACAGCCTATTTTTGAATATGATGATAAAGGATGCACTATTAGTATAAAAGAATGTGATTATTGTCAGAAAGAATTTGAAGAAGCTCAAGAGGTTTATAGCATGAGGATTTTTATAATTGCCTTTATAATAGGAATTATTACTTTAATTGTGGGATATAGTATTTTGAGTATTGAGCCTGTAGGAAGTGCATTAATAGGAAGCGGGGTGTGGGCAATATTTTATGGGGCGGCGATTAATTGGAGAAACTTTAGTAATATCTGGAGATTTTTGCTTTTATTAGTTGCTTTAGTTGTTATTATTTATGTAACTATGAGATTGAATAGAGAAAGGGAGAAGAAGGGTTTTTGGGAGAGATTGGGATTGAAAAGATAGGAAAATAAGCTCCATGCAATTATGCCGAGAATTAAACCTATTAATATACTTGGAATTATTTGTATATTTAGTAAGAGATTTAGTAATGCTGTTATGAATACAACTATAATTGAGCCGATTACAATAGATTGAGTTTCTTTTAACATGATTATATTTAGGATTAGTTGATTTATAGTTTTTTTAGAATACAAATTATTATAAATAATTATTTATATTTTTAAATGATGAATTATAAACAATTAACAAGGAGATTTTATGACGAGTCTGCAAAACAATTTGAGGAATTGACACAAAATTATTTAACTGATTATATCTTGAGAGATGCGCGTTTATTTATTGAAAATTTAAATGAAAAATATGTTTTGGATTTGGGAAGTGGGACAGGGAGAGATGCTCTTTTTTTCAAGGAAAATGATTTAAGAGTAGTATGTGTCGATCTTTCTAAAGTTATGGCTAAAATGTGTAGAAATAAAGGATTAGATGCTTTTGTGATGGATGTCGAGAATTTAGGATTTAAAGATAATTCTTTTGATGGAGTATGGGCTTATACTTCACTTTTACATATGCCAAAAAGGAATTTTTCTATTGTTTTAGATAGAATATGTAATTTATTGAGAGGAGATGGAATTTTTCATTTAGGAATGAAAGAGGGTAATTTTGAGGGTTGGATAGAAGATGAGAGATATAATGGCACAAAAAGATTTTATTCTCTTTATCAAGATAAAGAGCTTAGAGTTATTTTAGAGAGAAGTTTTAATATTTTACATATATCCAGGGTAGATTTGGGAAAAAATGTTTATTTGAATTATTTATGTAGAAAAAATTAAATAGAACCCAGATATCTTAATTTTCCTGGTCTTGGTTCATAGGCGAGTCCGTCTTCGAGAAGTCTTTTAATTTCTTTGTTTATTGTATCAGGAGTTTCTTTTAACTCCAGAATTATCTTTTCAATTTCTATGCCTCCGTTTTTATCTGTTTCTTTTACCATTTGGATGATTTTGTCTTTTAATGCAAGGAGTTTTTGTCTGTCAATTGGTTTTGGTTCTAAATATTCCAATTCTAATTTTCTGACTAAAAGAAATGCGGGATCTTTATTTTTTATTATTTCAGGGGTTATATAAACTTCATTATTCCAGTAACGGAGAAGACCTATTATAAGAATTGTGTCGCCTTGATTTAATTGTGCGAATTTATTGGTATCATCTCCAAATGTTTTTACTTTTATCTGACCTGATGCATCGTCTAAGGTTATTGAAGCAAATTTTTTTTCTCCTTCTTGCACAAATTTGTCTACTATATTTGCGATTATATTTATTCTAGAGACTTGTTTGTTGTTTATTTCTACAAATCTTAATCTTTCATCTTCTAGAATCTGTTTTCCTGCTAGTATTGTTCCAATGTGGAATTTATAGGCTGTATGTCTCTTAAATTGCTCTGATGGATATATGGGTTCTGTTAATTGTGGAGTTATTTGTGCTGATACGGAGATTTCCTCTTTTTGATTTTGTTCGTTCATAGATAGTTTTAGAAATATGGGTTTAAATGTTTTTGTTTGATGGAGTAGGGGTTATTAATGGAGAGAGAAGTTTATATTTTTTGAATAAAACCTTTTTTTGGCTTGAAGAGGTCGCCTGTTTTCGAGAGTTGGTCTAAAACTTCTTCTAATTCTGTTTGAGAGAGCTTGTTTTCCAAGGCTTTTTGGAGTTCTTCAATTGGGATTAGTTTTCCTAATCTTGACTCTAATTGCGAGAGCATTTCTTTTACAAGAAGAATTTTTCCTCTTTTTGAGGAGGTTATTCCTGTTGTTATTTTGTCAATGTCAAATGATTGAGTTTCTTCGTCATAGCCGACTTGTGAAAGAGAATTTTTAAGAAGCTCTATTGCTGTTTTTGCATCATTTGAGGTTACTTTATCTCTTAAATAGATTTTTGCATTCGCTTCTGCTAATCTGATAATACCTTCTAGTTGTCGCGCTGTTATTGGAATTGGCTTTATGTTAGAATCTGATTTTATTGATTGATTTCTTAATTTTACATAAAAATCTTTTATTTCCTCTATTGCTTCATCTGTTAGTTTTGGCCTGATTTTTTGTTTTGCATAAGCTATGTATTTTCTTATTAGCTTTGGTTCTATTATATTTCTAATTACTTCTTGTTTGTGTTCTTCTAGGACATGGGCGGCAATAGCTTCGTCTTGTAATTTGTTTGGAAGGTCTCTTATTATGAATATAACGTCGAATCTTGACAATAGTGCAGGGGATATGTCGATTTGTTGAGGGATTGGAGTGTAAGGATCGAATCTTCCTAGTTTTGGATTTCCTGCTGCAAGGACTGTTGTTTCCGCCCTTAGAGTAGCTTGAATATTTGCCTTGGCTATTGTTACAGAGTTATGTAAGACCATATTATTTGAGATAAAACTATGAGTTGGTTCTATAGTTATATCATATACCAATTTTGTATCGCTTTCGATTTTTTCTATTGACTTTATTTTTGCCCATCTAATTTTTCCGAATGCTAATTTCTTTAATTCTCGTAATTCAGGTAGGATCGATAACATGTTTTCAATTTCTGATATTAGAACTTTTTGATAATTTTTATTATTTATTTCTTTTTTTTCATTTTGAATTAATAAGTAATCTGAAGTTCCCAATTTATTCGATATGTAAAGGGCAGATAATTCAAGGTTTCTTCTTATCTCTCCTAAAATTTTAGAATTATCTATTATTATAGCTTTTTCTTTAGCTTTTAAAAGCTTATCTACTTTATCTTCTGCTATCCTTATCATATTCTTTAAGAAAATTCGATGTTTATGGCAGTTCATGCAAATCTGATTTTTAAGATATTTTTGTTGATTTATTTTTAATATTTTAAATATGCTGGCTATTGTAGGTGTTACATTAGGAATTATATCTGTAATAGATCTAAAAGTTTTTCTTTTGGCAAGATATTCTTCCAGTCTTTGTTGCTTTTTTTTAGATAGGAACCCTATATATTGATAATATCTTACAATATTTAATTGTCCACTTATGTCTACTCTATAAAACTGCTTATCTTCATAAATGGAGGATATTATTCCAAATCTCAATAATAATTCTGTAACTTGTTCTGCTAATTTTTTGTTCTCTGTTACTAATCCTATTCTAAGTCCGTTTCTTTTTAAATTTACTGTGGTACCGTCTCCATCATATAGCGCTCTTAATAAAAATGCTAGATCTTCATTTTTACATTTCATAATTTTTTCAGGGATTGTTTTTAATATACCTTTTTCTACTAGATTTTTGTCTAATAACTTAAAAAAGGTTATTATTTCTTTAGAAATAATGCTCGCGATAAATTGTTTTTCTCTTTTTCTTAGAGAGGGCTTTTTGTTAAATACATTTTCTACTGATTCCGAATAATCATTAATTAATGTTTCATTATTATTCCAAAATTGAATACCATTCTTTTTTCCTCTATTCAGCGTGTAACATCCGTCACTTATATGATATCCTAATAATTTACATAATTGTGGACCATTTTTCCATGGTTGTTGTTGGAAAGTTTGTTCCTCACCTTCTATGGGCAATTCAGCAGGAATTGGAAAAAATTCTCCTTTTTTAAGAATCTTGGCAGGGCTAGTTATTATTTTTCCATCTTTTATTATCCAACAGGGATGTTCTAGTGTAACTATTATTTCTCTTCCATTATTTAGTTTTATCTTTACTAATTCTTCTGGAGAAATATGTCTACTTACATTTTGTATTCTTATTGGATAGATTGATTCGAAATCTGTAGTTAAAACCTTTATTTCTTCCTCTAAAGAAAGAATTTCACAATTTATTCCTTCCAGTATTTTTTCTTTATTTTTATCCATTAAAGATTCTACAAATTCTCCTATTTTTTTACTAGAACCGTCTAGGAATGTTAGTTCTAGATTTGGATGATAACATTGCTGTTCCATTGCCTGATGCATAGTTGAACGATCGTGTTCACTCATCTTTTCTATTTCATCAATCGCTACTAGACCTTTATTACTAAGAACCATTGCCCCTGCTTCCAGCGACCAGCCTCTTAGAAATTCATCTTTTATAACTGATGCAGTAAGACCTGCGCCAGTAGTTGCTTTTCCAGATACATATCTGCCTTTTGGGGCGATTGTTGAAACGAATTGCAGCATTACACTTTTTGCCACTCCTGGATCACCCACGAGCAAAATATGGATATCGCCTCGCGTTTTACCACCATCTGATTTTGTTTTTTTAATTCCACTGAAGAGTTGTAGAAGTATTGCTTCTTTAATTTTTTCAAAGCCGTAAATACTTGGAGCTATACTTTCAGCTAGTCTTTTAAATATATCTGGATTTGCTGATAATTCTAAAATTTCTTTTATATCTTCGTCTGAAATATCTAATTCTTCGAATGATTCTTCTAAAGGAATGACATTATTTGCCTCTAATGCGATGTCAAATCTAGTTGAAATTCCTGTTTGTAAGGGGACAGGAACTTCTTTTAATACACCAAATACCTTTATTCTACTTCCAGGGGTTGTATGCCTTTCCATTCTCGGATCAACTAAATCTTCTTTTAGAAAAACATTAATTCTTCTAGGTTGTTCTCCACCTTCTAAAGAATCTGGAGATTCTTCGATTACTAATCTTTGGACATCAACCATTTCTTTCGAGAGGAGCTTAAAATTTCCTTTCCAATTACAAGAGCATCTTGAAGGATCTCTAAATTTTCTATCTACTTGTAAGACAGAGAGAATTGCACCACAGCTTGGGCATTCAAATCTGGCATTTACTACCTGGGGCTTTACATCTGAAGCTTGCCTTACTATGCCTTCTATTCCAATAAATTGATCGAGATGTTTGGCTCTAATATTTCTGATTTTTTCATGGGTTGTTTGTGGCAAATCTAAAAAGCGAATTCTTGGGCTTTTTACTAGTTCTGATTCTTCTAATGCTATTTCTAATAATACGAGAGTTTCTTCTGGAGAGTCAATTAGATTATCAGCTAAAGTTGGAGAGAATTCTGATAATTTTGAAAAAGGAAGATTGATTACCCTTTCTCCTGCTCTTGCTGCTTTTGTTATTTCTTTTTTTTCAGCATTGAAGAAGTTTTTTGCTTCTAAGATTAATTCTTCTTGTCTCTTTTTTTCCATGCTTGTTAATTTTCTTAATAATTAATAAAGATATGTATTTTTATTAATAATGATATTTCTTATTTATTAACGAGATTACTATTTTTTGGTGGGTAAATAACTGATAATTTATGATTGTTTTTGTTTGATGAGTTATAAAGGTTGGACAGAAGTATCTGCTATATTTTTGTATATAAAGTATAAGAGTTTTTGATAAAAGGCTAGCTTTTTTTAGGAGCTAGTCCTTATTGTGTTATTGAAGACACAATATTACTGTTCAGGATTCTATAAAGAAAAACCTTTCTATTCAGTAAAACTTATCTTTCAGGAGAATTGGGAAGAATAT
>CAYJSG010000051.1:0-6565 GCA_964372815.1 Candidatus Woesearchaeota archaeon | reverse complement strand
TTTAGTTTTTGGAATTCCAGATATGTTGTGGAGATATTTTTATGAGGATAGAAAGTTGTACATGGAGTGATTGAGGTTTACCATCCTTTTGGAAGAGATATAAAACATCAACCTCATGTTCATATGATTGTAACAGAAGGAGGATTCAATAAAGAAGGAAAATTTGTCTCTTCTGGAAATTATATTCCTTATAATGCTCTTCATAAAAAATTGGAATATAATATTCTAAAAGCGTTAAAGAAATATCTTCCAGAAGGAATTGTTGAAGAAGCATATAGAAGATATCCAAAGGATTTTGTGTTTATGTAAGAGAAGATAGAATATCATCAAGGAAGGGATTAGCAAAATACATTGGAAGATATGTAAGACATCCAGCAATAGCAAATTATGGCTATTATTCTAGGAGGAGCAAAGCAGGTATAAAGTCAAGTATAATAAATTCTACTTTATTAAAAATATCTGAAAAAAGAGCAGTTTATTGTTCAAATTGCCATGAGGAAATGGAATTTGTATGCTATGGCCAAAAACCCCCTCTCAAAGATAAGAATAAGTTTACAATATGGTTAGAAATGAAACGATTATCCTAGCGGAGTTGCCCGAAGGGCATTAAATTTTCTTATAAACAATAGAAAAGTTTAAGTAATACATATTATATAAAATGTATTATGAAAGAAAAATTAATAAGCTTTAGATTACCAACAAAAATTAATATAGAAATAGAAAAAATGGCTGATTTAGAGGACTCTGATAAGTCTAGTTTAATTAGGGAGTTATTGCTCTATGGAATAAGAGAAAAAAAATTAGAGAAAGCTATTAAATTATATCAAGAGGGAAAAATTAGTTTATGGAAAGCCGCGCACTTTGCCGATATCTCATTATGGAAAATGATGGAAATTGTTGCCGAAAAAAAGATTATTATTCAGTATGGCGAGAAAGAATTAAAAGAAGATTTGAAAGGGTTAAAAGAATGATTGTTAGTAACGCAAGCCCTCTGATGTATTTGGCCAAGATTGGAAAGCTAGATTTATTGAAAGAGCTTTTTAAAGAAATAATTGTGCCAAAGGAAGTGTATGAAGAAATTGTAGTAAAAGGAAAAGAAGAAGGATTTCTCGATGCTTATGTTGTTGAAAAAGCTGTTAATGAAAAGTGGATAAAAGTAGAAGAAGTTAGAGTTGATAGAGAGTTAGAAAGGTTTGCTCCTGAAATTGATTCTGGAGAGATAGCTGTTATTAGTTTAGCTAGAAAAATTAAACCAAGTTTAGTTTTAATTGATGATGCATCAGCAAGAATAATTGCAGAAGGGTTTGGTTTTAATATTAAAGGAACATTATATGTTTTGCTTATAGCTTTGAAAAAGAAGGCGATTGAAAAAAAAGAAATTAAAGATTTAATTAATAGACTAGTAAGATTAGGTTTTAGGATTTCACATGAATTGTATGGAGAGGTTTTGAAAGAAATAGACAACGCATAATCTCTACTGTTTTTATTCCGATTGGAATATTTTATCAGGAAAATATATATATAGATAAGGTTTTTAGATAGGAGTATGACAGAACAAAATTTAATAGAAAAATATAGACTGGAGAAGTATATACAATTTCCAGATGGTAAACCAGTAGAGTTACAACCTCCTGAAAATTTGGAATTACCTAAACTGTCGGAAATAAAAGAAGGTTTCGGAATAGAATCTGTTCGGTATCAACAATATATAGAAAGGGAAAGAGCGAGAATTGAAAAATTATTACAAGAGCAAAAAGAAAAAAGAGAGAAATATGAAGTAGCCTAACTTGTTTGTTGGCTGGTAACATAAATCTCTATAATTATGCAACTAAGTATATTAAAGTTATGTTATATAGCAGCATATTATTTTTTCTCTATAATATAAAGAGCAGTAATAACAGTATTTTTTCCGTAATATTCTGATGGATGTGGTTTGCTTTGGAAAGAAATCCAGTGATAACTAAAGAGACTATTGTAATTTCTTATTAATGCAATCCCTTTTTTATTTTCAGCAAGACATTGTAATAAATCAGATTTTAACTTAAGATATTCCCCTGTTTTTACTGTTATTTTGTATTTATCTTTTTCTAAATATTTTTTCATAGTATCTTTTATTTCCCAGGGCCAGGTTATTTGCATTGCATCGTTGTTTAGGATACCTAATGTGGATCTTACTATATTGCTTATTGGATGATCTTTTAGGATAGTTTTGCTTAATTCTTTTTGTTCAATATTTTTATTAAGTTGAGAGAAGAGTTCATGAAGAGAGTTAGGACCACAGGCATTTAAATGATAAGGATCATAACCTTGTTCTCTTAATTCCTGCAATTTTGAATCTTCGTTGATTTGAGTTAGAACATTACAGCTATTTGCTATCATAGATAAAGAAATGGCCAACACCTCGAGAGTTTTTTTAAGCATGATAAAGAGGGGGTATTTATAGCTTAAAAGGATTTTTATTATGGACAATTTGGTTGATTGTGTTACATGTTTTTCCAAATTGTCCATTAGAGAATTCGGGACGAAATGTAGCATAATTACCAGAATTCTCTTTATTTTGTTATTGGAATTGGGTTGTGAATTTATTCAATGGCGAATCTTAGAATGGCGCCGACGCCTTTTGTTATGTTGAAAAATTGCTCGCCATCCTGGTTTTCTGTTGAGATTATCACTGTTTCTGCTCCTATGTTTTCTGCCATTTTTTCCAACTCCAGTGTTTTTTCTTTTGAAAGTTTTTTCGAGATTAATAAAATTGAAACAGCGCCCCGTTCCATGGCTGTTTTGACTTTTTCTATTCCATAGAGAGCTTTATCTGGAAATTTTCCCAAAGTTTCGAAGAATTTTGTAATTATTTTCTTTTCTTTAATTAGTTCCTGTTGAGCAATGTCTTTTTCTGATTCTTCAACTAACAATTCCAAACCATGTTCGTCAGTATAGCCTAAATCTTTTATTGCTATTATTTTGTTTTTTAGTGCTGTTACCAGTTCTCCTTGTTCAAGGAATTCTTCTTTTGTCGGGATCGGGCCTCCTATAAGAATTCCTCTTAGTTTAGTCATGTTGAAGAAACATTCTTTTAGTGCGTTAGATATTTTGCGGTAAAATTCTTTTGCTGCGCCTTCTGTTATGCGTTCAAAACGTGCCGCTGAATTGTGCACTATTAGCCCGTTAGCCACGAAATTATGATTTTTTGTTTCTATGTCTATTGTTCTTGTTTTTTCTATTAACTCTATTTTTGAGATTTTCGTTATAATTAAATTTGATAGATAGAATAATTCTAATCTTCTTTTCAGCTCTTCATTTTTGATCTTATCTAGAATATTCTTCTTAAAAACTTCTTTACTTAGCTGTTTTTTGTTTACAAAAAAATCTGGACACATGAATCGCGTGGTGGTTAAACCAGAATTTCTTATTATTTTTGAAACTTCTTTACCATTTATAACTAATTGTCTAACATTTGACCTTTTTGTTCTATTTTTTAATATTGAATTAAGTCTTCGCGATTTTTCTGATAGGGAAAATCCTATTTTTTCCTGAAATATTGATAAACTTTTTCCGTCATCAATGACTATAGTATATCTTATTTTTTTCGAATATGGATTTTTTTTATTGTTATATTCTAAAATTGAGGAAATTATACTGAATCTTAATAAACATAATTGTAATTGTCTAGCAATTTTTTCATTATTTATACCTAAACCAACCCTATTTGAAGAAACATATCCCTCAGCATCAAAAAATCCCTTTATAAATTCAGCTAAGATATAATCGGGCGATTTTAGAATAATAGAAGGTATTTCTCCATTTAATGTTTTTTTATCTTCTTTAAATATAGATTTAAATAATTGCGCTAAAATACGACTTCCTACTCTAATTTGATAGTATCTTTTGTTTACTCTATATCTAATTTTTGCGTCTATTCCGAAATATTGTTCTATTAATTTCTTGTAATATCTAGCTAACTCTTCTCTTTGTTCAGAAAAGGATATTCTATCGATTTCATAATTTCCATCACCTAAATAATAACCTAATAATTTAGCAAAGATTTTATCCATTTTTTTTGGCATATTTATTTGTTTAATTTGACTAGCTCTTTTTACTATAGGTATGAAATTAATTTCCTGTTCTTCATTGTTAATATTTATTTTTTCAGGCATTATTAAATAATCGCCTATTTTTATTTCTGAAAGAGATTTTTCTTCAATTCCTTTTTCTGTTCTTATAAAGAATAAGTGGTCTTTTGAAGCTTTTATTTTAAGTCTGGGATATTTTGTGGTTATGTTATAGAGCTCTTTTTGATTTTCCCATTTGGCGATTAATGACGTGATTTCTGTTTTTTCGGTATTGAAGTTTTCTGAGATTATTAGGAGAGGATTATGTGAATCCTTTATTTCTATTATTTCTCCATTGTCTTTCATAATTAAAGTATCTGGGCTTAAACACTGTCCACCGGCTTTTATTTTTCCCGGAACATTAGATGTTAGTTTTCTTAGGACAGAGATATTTTTTCCTTCTAATAATCCAATAGTGGCTTCTCTTCTGTCCATTACTACTAATCCATAAACGTCTTTAACTTCTAGAATTTCTTTTAGTGGCTCTACTATGAAAGTTTGGTCGCAATGATAGAGGCGGTTGTTTAATGGTTTAGGCGGCTGATAAAACCAGAGTTGAATATCTTGAACTCCTTCTTTTTCTGATACATTGCCGCAGAAGATTGCCAAGCCATTTATTGGTGTTTGTTTATAATTTTTTAATTCTCTTATTATTCTCTCTAGAGAATCTGTAACTGCTGTTCGTGTTTGTTTTGATTTAATATTTGTAGCCATTGATTTTTCATATTCTAACTGTCTTGTTACAGTTGAGAGATTGAAACCTGCCGGGATATAAACAGTTACTAACTCTGTATGCCTTCCTTTTATACTTCCGAGTAAGTCGACTAATTCTTCTAATTCTTGTTTTTGCTTATCTGTTATATCTTCTGCTTTAGTTGTCATAATGGAAAGAGAGAAAAAGGGTTGATAAATGTTGCGGGTTTTTTAGATTTTGATTTGTTTTTAATTTTAAGAAAAAGTTTTTCAATTTTGTTTTTGTTTAGGAAAAGAATGATTGAGAGGAACATGAAGATTATGAAGATGATTATTATGGATTGTGAATTATTCGAGGCAAGACTTGCACCTACTATATTGAGTATTATGAATCCTGGGAGGCGGCCTATTGCTGAGATAATTACAAGTGTTCTTATTTTTATTTTTGTAAGGCCTGCGATGAATGAGATTGCATCATCTGGAAGTGCCGGGAGAAGATAGATAATAAAAAGAGTAATGAGTCCTGCTTTATGTGAGAGGTGATCGAATTTTTTGAGTGTTTCTTTCGAGATTGTTTTTTCTACGAACGGACGGCCAAATTTTCTTGCAAGGATGAAAGCAATATATGTTCCGAGGATGAGACCTATCATACTGTAGATTGTCCCTACAATTGGACCATAAAGAAAACCTGCTGCTAATCCTGCTGCTTGTCCGGGTATTGGGGCTAAGAGGACTTGAAGAGCGATTAATGTGATAAGGGCAACTGGAGCCAGAATTTCAAATTGCGAGATGAATTCTTTTATGGCTTGCGGACTTGTTGCCAGGGTTGTGATTGGTTTCCAGAGAATTATTGAGAAAATTATCAAAACTATGATAAGGGCGATGAAATTTATGATTGTTGTTGATTTTTTCATTTTTATTTCAACTGTTATTTTATATTTTTTGAATAACTCAATTGCTAGGTAAATTCAACCTTAAACTCACCATTTCTTATTAAATGAGCTTTTGATACTGTGACAGCTTTTAGGTCTTGGAGATAGGGATCGAGGGTTTTCAATGTTTCTTTTTCTAATGTTAGGTTAATTGGAGCGTTCATTGATTTTCTGGCTTCTGATTTAGCCTGCCGAACTTTTGAGATTGTTGTTATTAGAGTATCCCAAATAAGAGAGTCTGATTTTGAGGATTTTATTTTAATTGGCTCCGGCCATTGTGATAGATGAATTGAGTTGGATTTTTCATAATTCTTGAAATATTCTTGATAAAGATGTTCAGTAATAAAAGGAGTTATAGGGGCATAGAGTTTTAGGAGCGTTAATAATGAATGATATAATGTATAAAATGCCGAGGCTTTTTCTTGTTCATTGCCATTATAGACACGATTTTTTACAATTTCCAGATAGTTGTTTGTTAAGAAATGCCAGAAGAAATTATCTGTTTCTAGTTTTGCTTTTGAGTAATTATATTGATTAAATGTTTGCGTTGCTAAGTTTATTAAATTGTTTAATTGAGATAGAAAGAGACGATCTGTTTCGATTAGTTTTGGTTTTGTTTTTTGATGTTTTAGGTTTAAAAAGACGAATTTTGTTGCGTTTAGAAGTTTTGTTATGAGCTTTTTTCCTGTTATTATATCTTTTTCCTGATAATCTAAATCTTCTCCCAATTTTGATGTAGATGCCCAATAACGTAGAGAATCTGAACCGTATTGTCGCATTATATCTTGAGGATTTATAACATTGCCTTTAGATTTTGACATTTTTTGGCCT
>CAYJSG010000050.1:0-6706 GCA_964372815.1 Candidatus Woesearchaeota archaeon | reverse complement strand
AAAAGGGCTTATGTCATCATCTTAAAGAAATAACGCCTATTTTGTCCCACTACTACTGATCTTGCTAACTTAAATACCTTATGAATCTTACTTTTCATGTTACTTACAGCCAGGCGACATTTAGTAGAACAGTATCTTAAACCACTAACTGAGCCACGACATACTTCCTGGCGAGGGCTTGAATATGGCTTTTCACACCACGCACATGTATATCTAACTTCGTTATCATTAATCTCAAACTCGCCATTTGACCGCAAGAAATCTCTCAAATTCAGCAACGTCTTGTAGGATAGCCTAAGCCCTTCAATGTCAATCCAATCATTCGTCGCTAGTACTCTTTCAGCTCCACTTTTGTAAAGCACGTCAGAGCGCACATTACTCTTCCTACGAATAAACTCAATAAGTTTCTCGGCCTCTATCCGGTAATTGTATCTATCGCATCGAAGCACAGCTACATCATTTACCCAAGTTCCTTCAAGTCCCTCTGCTAATTGGTAACCTTCTTGTTTCCCAGTACTGGCCTTTTGTTCGGCCATCCGCTTTGTCTCAGTGACGAGCTCATCTTCCTTCTCTTCATAGCTCTCTACTGGCCTCCCATGATTTAAATTATCAAGAGGAGCAGATATATTAACTTTTCGCAAGACACTTTCACGGGACCTAAAGATATCGTCATGTATCCTTTTTCTTGCTCTAGACCTTAACTTATTGGTGCGTTTCTCCGGAACAGCAACGACAGGTTCCATGTTATCGTCCTCTCATTTGTTTATAAGCTCAAAGTCATAGTCTCTAACTAAATTATGAATAACTTGTTGGCCAATCCGTAATGACTCAACAACTTTAGAAAGCCTGAAACTCTCTTGATCGGCTACTTCCTCTTGGGGAGTTCTACAAGTAAAGAATATCCACAGGGTCGAGTTCTCGTCATTCGCGTGAGCGTTAATAAGAACAGTGCTCGGACATTTCTCACTAAAGAACAGTCACTAGGCTACAAAGCCGCGGGCTTTATAAGAACGACTTCGCCACTTGCACTTATCTTATCTATTAGCTTCTTTGACACATTGTTGCCGATATGGTCAACCCAGAAGTGAACCTCTGGAGAGATGTCTTGGCCATTGTTGAGTCGGCATCTTCCATTACAGTTAGCTAAGAACTCAATACCCCAGCAGGTGGTATCGACTCTGCGTATCCAAACGTACTTGAACTCCGACAACTCGGCTAGACTTCGTGCTGCCGCCTTAATAGCCCTAATGGGAGCTTTTGCTTTGAAAGATATTAGGGCAGCATGAATGGATTTGTCTAAGGTAGAAACCTTAATTCTTCCCATCGAAATACTAGCAATGGCTGACTTATAAGCTTTTCCTGAGCTTAGTATCCACAGAAAGGAGTAATAACGATAAGCAGATCGAAATCAGCTTGTTGCTGTCGGAAAATGTGCAGTTCTCTGCAATGCGGGAGGCAGGAATCGAACCTACGCAGGCACTAAGCCACTGCCACCTCAAGGCAGCCCATTTGACCGCTCTGGCACTCCCGCGTAAATTTAGAAATAGTTTAATTTTTATAAACCTTCGTGTTAAAAAAATAATCACTTAACCGCCTTCTCAACTTCATCCAGATTATCACTCAAGGCCCTAATAGCTTTTACAAAAATATCTTTGGCAGGCATATTTCCATAAGATTCAACAATAAAGAGAATTTCATCAGATTCATTAACAGCGCTCTTATCTTTTAATTTTATATCTTCTCTATCTACCTCGTTCAGATCACAGAACCATTTATTTCCTTTTTTTTCTGGCTTTAATAAACCTTTTGATTTTAATATGTTTTTATCTATTTCAGGAGAAGATTTTACTTCTAAGATATATCTATAATAAGCTAATCCTGGCTGATATTTTGCATGGTCCATTGCTTTTCCCAATGTGGCGGTTGCGACTAACTCTAATTTATTATCTTCTCCAAGGATTGTAATAGGAATTTTGTCAAAAACAACATCAGCATTTCCTTTCAAATCTGCAGAATAAACTGTGCGAGGCCCTTTTGCAGCCAATTTAAAGTCAATCTTTGTCTTTTCATTCATTCCTTTCTCTGTTTTTAAAGGAATTAATCCAAGTCTTAAAGCAAGAACTTCGTCATATAAGGCAGAATCATTTTTATAAATCTCAACTTCATCAATAGCAAGAGTAGGAACTTCAGAAACACTTCTTCTAATAGCGTTAGCTAATTCTAAATCTGCCTTCATTTTTATTATAAGCATTTCTGCTGAATTTTTTACAATTTCCATGTTAAACTTAGTAAATATACGCTTTTAAATCTTGCTTTACACTCGCCTTCCTCTCCGGCCACCTTTTACCTTGGGCCCTCCTCTAGGCACTCTCGTAGTATCTAAAATGTTAATTATTCTAAAACCTTCTTTTCCGAGAGTTTTAACAGAAGCATGGGAGCCTGGACCATGACCGCTGCTTCCTGTCTTTGCCCTCATTCTAATATAAAGGCTTGTAATTCCTAAATCACGAGGTCTTTCAGCAGCTTTCTTAGCAACAAACATTGCAGTAGTAGGATTCGCCTTTAGTCTACTGTGTTTTGTAATCATTCCACCACTTATTCTAGACAAAGTATTTCCGGCTAAGTCTGTTATATGCACGATTGTATTATTAGAAGAGCTATATATGTAAGCTATACCAACTTTTTCTTCTTTTGTTTTTTCTTCTTCCTTCTCTTCTAGTTGTAATTCAACTGCTTCTTTTTCATTCATTGTTGGACAACCTCCTTAACTTCCTGCTTTATCTCTTTTGGCTTTTTCTTTTTAATAGAAAGAACATCCTCCTCATCAACCCTAACAAGATAACTTGGAGAGTTCATAACGTGTCCTTTAATTAGTATTTTTTTATGCGTTACTAGTTGCCTCGCATGTTTAACACTATTAGCCAACTTTTTATTTGAAAGCATTGTTGACAACCTCCTATCAAGTATATCTTCTACTTTCAAATTTAGAACATCAGATATAGAATCAACTTTTAACCCAATCTCTCTTAATTTATTTAAAAAAACCTCTTGTTCTTCTAAACTTGATTTTGCAAGAGCCATTGCTCTCCTCCTGAAATAATTTAATCTAGCAAGAGTCTTCCAAATTTCTCTTTTATTTTTTAAACCGTATTTTTTAATTAAGTCATTTTCTTCTTCTATTCTCTTCTTTTCAAAAGCCTTGGTTGGCCTTTTATACATTTTCTTTTTTCTTATCATTTTCCTGTTTCCGCCTTTTTCTTTTTAATTCCAACAGCCAATCTTTTTTGCCTAAAATGAGATTGTGTTCTTTGTCCTCTCACAGGTTGTTTCTGGGCATGTCTTATTCCTTTATAGCTTTTTATTTTCATCATTCCTTTTATGTCGAATTCTTTCTTCATCTCCATTTTAGTGCCTAAATAATGTTCTGTCTTTCCTGTCTCTGGATCAAATCTTCTGTTTTTCAGAAAGCCTGGCAGATTAGGATTCTCAAAAAACTGCTCTATTTTCATTATCTCATCTTTGCTCAATTCCTTTATTCTTTTTAATTTGGGCATATTCAAAAGATGACAAACAGCATTTGATACGCTCCAAGATATTCCTTTAATCTTTGTTAGCCCAATATAAATATTTTTGCTTCCAGGAATGTCATATCCCAGAATTCTAATTAGGCTTTCAGGTTCTGTCTCTTGTTTCTTCATTAATTTTTCTTCCGCCATTTTATTTGACAAACAGATTAAATCTTTGTTTTTGTGATAATTCGTCTAATATTCTTCTTTCTATTGATTTCTTCGGATCTGGAATATTTCCAACCCTTTTCTTAATATCCTCAAAGGACTCGAATTCTTTTTCTTCTCGAGCCTTTATAACCTCATGTGTATGCTTCTTCCCAAATCCCGGAAGAAGTTCAAGTTGATGTAGTCTAGTATTTATTGCCTGAGCTTTATTAAAAAAGTCTATAAATCTTTTCTCTTGTTCAGCAACAATCCCGGCAATGAACTCTTGTAGATTTATTTTAGCAGACTCAGTCAATTTATCTTGTGACAATCTGCCAGCTATGTAATATATCTTCTCTCTCTTTTCAGGACCTATATAAACCTTTTCTTTTGCCTGTAAACTAATTCCTCTCCTTGGTACTAATTCGAGAAGAACAAGATTTTGCTCTCCAATGGCTTGAGCTAGGGGGATAGTTCTTCCACCCATGGGATATCCATAGGGTAAAAAATCCAGTATTATTGCATAAACTTCTTTCTCTTTCATTTTCACTCTTTATTAACAATTTCCAAAATTGCATGCTCCTCCTCTTCTGTTAATCCTATGTCAAATAATATCTTATTGATATCCTCTTTATCTTGTGGCATGAAATCAATGATCTTGACCAGATGGTCTTCTTTTATTTTAAGATTATTTATTTTCTCCAAGTTTTTTCTTATATTTTCAGCTTTTTCTTTTGATGATTTCCCGAATTTCTTTATATAATCTAATATTTGTGTCTTTTCTTCGTCTTTCAGATATTCTTTTACTTCAGCTAATGTTAGGTGTTTTTTACTTAATATCATTTTACTTCTATCCTCTTTAAATGAATAGGTCTGATTAAATATTTTTTAGGCTTATTTAGATCGTTTATTTCGACATGATAGGCTTTTCCCCTTTTCTCCAGAACTTTTCCAGTTCTTCCCTGCAGCCTGTTAGAATAACCAAATTTAAAGCTTAATTCCTTCACTACAGCAACATTTTCTCCTGGTTTAAAACTCTGAAAGTACCTACTAAATGAAAAGATTCCCTTCTGCCTTTGCCTTTTCCTTTTAAGCATAAAAATATCTGCAGAATTTAGTTTATAAACTTAACTTTCTCAAATTTAAACTGCTCTTCTCAATCCTTTCTGTTCAATATCCTCTGTAACTGATCCTTGAAACAAATCGCCTACATCACGGGCATTTTCCATATTTTTTACAATGGCGTCAAACATTTTCTCGCCCCAGACAGCTACACCACAGGATTTGCATACATCTAATACTGCATCTTCAGCAATTTGTTTCCTGCAGTATATACAATGCTTAGACATTTTAACCCCTTTGTTTTTTCAATTTAGACAAGAGGGTATATAAATATTTGGTGACTGTCGGCTTTGCGTGAGATTTACTCACATTTAGAAAGGTAAGCAATTACTTTTTTTCGTAATGCAATTTATCCTCAATTCTTTTTAGCCTCGACTCCAGTTCATTAATTCTTTCTTCGGCATTTTTCTTACCAAATTTATTATCAATACTTTTGACAAAATCTGCTAAATAAGCATTAAATAAACTACTTAATTTTCCTCCAAACATTCCTAATTTTTTCTTGGCTTTTTTCAATAAATATTTGTCTACTGTAATATTAACTCTTATTTTATTCATACACATTTATACATATTAGAGTATAAGAATATTTCTATTTAGTTAAATTTAAATATGTTGGATTTTCACTTATTTCATGATAAGTAGAACAAAGATAAAATCAAGAATATTAAAAAAAACAAATCCTGAGATAATAGAAACTATCAAACTTGCATTAAAAAATCCGGAATGGTTAAAAATAGCCCGGATTTTATCAGCTTCAACAAGAAAATATTCTTCGATCAACTTATTTGAAATTGATAAAGGGACAACTCCTGGAGACACAGTCATTATTTTAGGCAAAGTTTTAAGTAAGGGAGAACTGACTAAAAAAGTAAGAATCTGTGCATTATCAATATCTATGGAAGCAAAAGAGAAATTAAAAATAACAAAATCAGAATTTGTTCCTTTAATTAATGAAATTAAATCAAATCCTAAAGCAGAAGGAGTTAAAATATTAAGATGAAAGAAAAAATAATAATAGATGCGTCAAATTCTGTTCTTGGCAGACTGGCAAGTTTTGCAGCGAAGCAAGCCCTTCTAGGAAGACAAGTTATAATTTTAAATTGTAACAATGTTTTAATCACAGGTAGAAAAGAGACAATTATTAATGATTATAGGATATTATTTTCAAAAGGGGGTTCAAGCCTAAAAGGTCCTAAAATACCAAAAGTTCCTGAAAGAATAATGAAAAGAACAATAAGAGGAATGCTCTCCCATAAACAATGGCGCGGAAAAAAAGGATTAAAAAGAATACTCTGTTATAATTCTGTTCCTGAAGAATATCAAAACGAAGAAAAAATCTCGCTGTCAAAAAAATTAAAAATAAAAACAATAACTCTACAAGAGTTAGTTAGGAACATATGACACAAAAAAATTATCCTATAATCTCTGGAAAAAGAAAAACTGCAGTAGCAAAGCTTAAGATTATGGATGGAACAGGAAAGATATTTTTCAATCATCTACCATATACTGAATTGCCCTTATTTCATAAACTGGCATTATTAGAGCCAATTAGAATATACCAATCAGAATTAGGATCTAATCTCTCTTATGATTTTTATATCTCAACAAAAAGCGGGGGTAAAGAAGGTCAGATGCAGGCAGCGAGATTAGCAATTACGAAGGCTCTTCTTGCTCTTACAGGCTCTGAAACTTTAAAAAAAGCATTCATAAAATATGACAGAAATATGATTGTTCCTGATGCTAGACGAAAAGAAACTCGCAAGCCAGGAGATTCAAAAGCAAGGGCGAAAAGGCAGAAGTCGTACCGTTAAGCTACCCAAATTCCGCAAATAGCCCATTAAACAGCTAATTTTTCCATTATTTTCCTT
>CAYJSG010000049.1:0-6731 GCA_964372815.1 Candidatus Woesearchaeota archaeon | reverse complement strand
TTCTTATTTTTCTCTAATTCAGAATAATCAGTATAAATCGGTAAAATACTTTTAACAACTTTAACACAGAAATTATCATTAATTCCCAGCAAACGACTGTATCTAATCGCTCTCCTGATTAATCTTCTTAATACATATCCCTGCCCAATATTTGAAGGTTTTATCCCTCTTTCATCTCCAAGAATAAAAACACCGGCTCTAATATGGTCCGCAATAATCCTCATTGCTTTTTCGTTTCCTTTATATTTCTTTCCTGATAATTTTTCAATTTCGGAAATAATAGGCTTAAATATTAAGGTTAGATAATTATCATCTAATCCATTCAAAACAGCGAGCGTTCTTTCAACACCCATTCCGGTATCAACATTCTTTTGATTCAATATTTCATAAATATGCTTATTGTCTTCTATAAACTTCCTAATTTGATTATTATTCTTATATTGAACGGATTTTATGCCAAGAAATTCAGCAGATTTTATATTTTCATCCTTATGGTCAAAATAAATAACTTCACTTGCCCTAAATTGATATTTACCTAATAATTTTTTAAAATAATTAGCATTAGATTTATCTGGATCTTTATTTAAAGAAAAAACTTCAAAATTATAATCTACTAATTTATTCTTTATATCATTAACCTTAGCATTTGTAACTATTATTATCTTTTTATTGGTATTTTTCAATAATTCAGCAAGTTCCTTATCCAAACCTTTTTCTTTATCTATAAGGCAATTTATTGAGTCTACTAATATTGCTTTAATCTTATTCTTGTTGTATTCCATAAAAACATCATTCCAAATTTCAACCCATCTTTTATCATTAGGATTAAATTTCTTTGGAGGTTTTTCTTTTCCTGTCCAATAAAACATTTCTGTGTCGGGCCCACAAGGCCCTATTTCTCCAGCAGGCCCCCACCAATTATATTTCTTTCCTAAATAAGCAATTCTCTCCTTAGGAATTTCTAAACTAATCCATGTTTTAACAGACTCTTTATCTCTAGGAGCATCATTATCTCCTTTAAAAACACTAAAAGCTAATTTATTTCCATCCAATCCTAAAACCTTCGTCAAAAACTCAATGCTATATTCAATCGCTTCTTTCTTAAAATAATCCCCTAAACTCCAATTTCCAAGCATTTCAAAAAAAGTGTGATGAACCTCATCTCCAACATCGTCGATATCTCCTGTTCTAATGCACTTCTGCACATTAACTAATCTCTTTCCAAGTGGATGTTTCTCTCCTATTAAAAAAGGCACAAGTGGGTGCATTCCAGCTGTTGTAAACAACACAGTAGGATCATTTTCAGGAATAAGAGAGGCAGAAGGAATTTCCCTATGTCCTTTAGTCTCAAAAAACTCAATATATTTCCTTATTAATTCCTGTCTTGTCTTTATCATTAATCTCAAAGCAAAACCAGTTTTATAAAATTAGCGTTTTAACTAACCTCTCTCTAATCTCTCTAATTTCCTCCTAATCTCTTCAACCTCGTCGTCCAAAGTGTGAATCTCACTTTCCTTCTCTATTTCCTCTTCTATTTCATGTTTCTTGTGCATCCAAGGCATTTTAGCATGGGGTAATAATTTATCCAGAACTTTCAAAGCTTCAGCGCATTCATCTAGCTTTTTCTTCAAAGCAATCTTAAGAACAAGTTCTTCATTCCTCAATTTCTGAAAAGCCTTAATTCTCCTCAAAATTTCTAGAGTCTCTAATTGCACATGTAATAAACTTTTGTTTCCATACAATCTTTCTGGTCTGGAAAATCTCACATATTCGACCATTAACCTATTACCTCCTCTAATTTAGAAACTTCTTCTTTATTATACCAACTTTCTTTACGTAAATTCAAAACAAAATATCCTCCAGAACCATAATTAATCATAACATAATCCCCATATTCTAAACGCTCAAAAAGTTTTACAACCCCTTCAATTTCATTATCATTAGTCATTCAATCACCTCTTTGTATATCAAGCAAGTTAGATATATAAATTTAACTTAATCAACCTTTTCAAATAAATTTCCGGATATTTCGTTAACCCTTGCCTTGACTTTAGTCAATTCAGTTTCCCATCCATTCAACTCTTGCTCTTCCCTCAACTTTGTCTCTCTAATCCTTCTCAAAAGTTCATCCATCTCCTCTAATTTCTGTTGTGCATCATCTAATGCCTTTCTTGCAGAATAAAACTTATCTATTTTGACAAAAACATCTGTATTTTTAGCTCCTTTTTGTATCCCTCCCTCTATGCTGCTTTCTCTGATAATAGGCAGAGGCATTGAAGGCAATTCAGGAGCTTTCGAACTTGGAGTCCATTCTTCCATTTCAACTGCCTTAAAATTCTTCCCAGGAGCATACCCTACTGCATCTTTGATCGCTGCTTGAGAAAAACCTTTCTCATTTAAAGAATCTGGAAAAGAAGGTAATCCATGCTTCTCGCTCTCCTCATCCTCAAGAGGATTAATTACCTCTTCTTCTTTAAACCCAAAATCGGGTCTTCTAATTGGAGGCAAATCAGGTAAAGCCTTATTTTCCTCTTTTTTATGCCAGAACATAGTAAGATATCAAAAAATTGATTTATATATATTTATATAAATTATAAAATAGTAACAAAAAAACATAAACTAAAAAATTTTTTAAAAAAAATAGAAAGGTTTTTAATGCAACTTCATCTCATTTGAAAAAATCAAAATAAAATGGTAAAGCAAAAAAAAGAAAATAAAAAAAAATTTAAGTCATCTAAAAATGAAAAGATTATATCTTTGTTAAAAGAAACGGTTTCAATTATCGTAGGAAAATCAGGTGAGCAGATTATAGACATATTATACAAGAAAAAAAACGTCAATGAATTCCTTATTTCAAAAAAACTTAATTTAACTATAAATCAAACAAGAAACATGCTTTACAGGCTTCTCGATAAAGGGCTTGTAAGTTTTATTAGAAAAAAAGATTCTAAAAAAGGAGGATGGTATACATATTTCTGGAATTTGGATATTAAAAAAAGTCTAGAACTCCTAAAAGAACAAACAAAATTAAACATAGAAAAATTAGAATTAGATTTGCAAAAAAGAAAAAATGATAGATTTTATTTTTGCCCTACTTCCAGCCTGGAATATACAGAAGAAGAAGCTCTGGAAAATAACTTTATCTGTCCTGAAACAGGAGAAGTTCTACAATTGAAAGACAATTCAAAAGAAATAAATCAATTAGATATTTTGATATCAAAATCAAAATTATTATTAGAAGAAATAAAAAAAGAAATAGAAGAGATAGATAAAAAAGAAATAAAGAAAAAGGAAAAAAGAGAAAAAGAGGAGCTAAGAAAAAAAGAGCAGGAAAGAAAAGCAAGAAGAAAAAAGTTAGAAAGATTAAGAAAAATGGAAAAAACAGAAAAACAAAAAAAATCTTCTAAAAAATATAAAAAAAAGAAATAATGAGATATTCCTATAAAAACAAAAATAATTCAAAACTTTCAAATTTATCTGTAGTAGTCTGGCTTATTATCATAAATATAATTGTATCTTTAATAGGATTTGTGGCATTTGCCTATGATAAGATAGATTACTTGGCCCTTAAACCTTCAAATATCTTACAAGGAAAATATTTATGGACTATTCTTACTCATATGTTTGTGCATGGCAGTCCTCTTCATTTATTTGTTAATATGTTTGTTCTTTTCTCACTAGGCAGTTTAAAAGAAAAAGTAATAGGCAGAAAAAGATTTCTCTGGTTTTATTTACTCTCGGGTTTATTCGCAGGAATTCTTTCTGTTATTCTCTCAAGTTTATATGGAGATTCAGATCTTGGAGTAAGAATATTCGGCAGTCCAGATGTCTACATGGTAGGAGCATCAGGAGCCATATTTGCTATAGCAGGCCTCTTCGTAATTCTTCTTCCACGTCTAAGATTTATGATCATCTTTCTTCCGTTTTTCTCTCTTCCAGCATATATAATGATTCCAATAGTTCTATTTCTCACATGGCTGGCAACAATTGCAGCAAATCTCCCTATAGGCAACGTCGCACATTTTGGAGGCTTTCTGGCAGGACTTATATACGGTTTCTACTTAAAGAATAGATATAAAAATAAAGTAAAACTTCTCCAAAGAATGTTAAGATGAAAAATGGAAAAAAGAAAGCTCAAATTAAAAAATAAAAAAGATAAACAGCAAACAGGAATGCAAAAATCCTTCACTTATCTAGAACACTCAAAAAAATACATATATGCTATTATAATTCTATTTCTAATTAGTGTATTTGTTGGTTTTATCAATGCAGGAGCTCTATCAGAAATTATTGCTCCTATATTACAAGAACTAATAGAAAAAACCTCGGATTTAAAAGGCATTGATCTCATAATATTCATATTTTTCAACAATGCTCTAACATCACTAATAGCTATCGTCTTGGGAATTTTTCTAGCCATACTTCCAATATTTGCAACAATCTTTAATGGTGTGATTTTAGGCTATGTTTTGGAAAGAGTAATCCAAATCTCCCCTTTAGAAATATGGAGGCTATTCCCACATGGTATTTTTGAACTTCCAGCAGTCTTTATTGCTCTTGGCTTGGGTGTAAAACTAGGTATAACCACAACAAAAAACTATTTAGTTAAAAACAAAAAATCATTATCAATGAAAATTCTTGGAATATTCGCAATTATTCTAAGCTTAGTTGGAATAGGAGCAATAAACCTCTCTATCAAAACACGCTATCCTGAAATCTTTCTTCTGTTAGGCCTAATTCTCCTGCTCCCATATATAATTCTATTCTTTATAATAGATAAAAAATTAAGAAAACTCTCTTTTCAAGAGATCTATCTATCAATAAAAGTTTTCTTCAATATAGTGCTCCCTCTTCTAATTTTAGCAGCAATAATTGAGGGTATTCTTATAACTATAACTTAATTCTGCTCTTTCCCATAACAATGTATTTCAACAACCTCTTCCTATTCTTCACATCCACGCTCTTCATACTATAAAAAATACCCTTGTTTCACCGGGCACTTCTTCTAAAAATCTATTAAAATCGAACCTTTCTGATTATCGATCTAATTTAGATAACTTTTAATATTTAAAAATTTATACTTTAATAAAAGATGGAACTAACAAAACAAACAATAGAAGAAATAGACTCTTCACAGGAAATTGAAAATATAAAAAAAGTAGAAGCAGCTCTCTTCATAGCAGGCCGATTCTTAACAATCCAGGAATTAATAACCTTGACAGACTTAAATCCAATTTTATTAAAAAAACTTCTCGCTGACTTACAAGACAAATACAAAAATTCTGGAATTGAAATAATAAATAAAGATAATATCTGGAAGATGGATGTTTCCCCGGAATACACTTATATGGTAAATAAATTAGCAACTGGCTCTTCAGAATTCTCAAAGGCAGAACAAGAAACTCTTGCAATAATAGCATATAAACAACCAATGAAACAATCAATTCTAGTTAAAATTAGAGGCAATAAAGCCTATGACCATATAAAAAGATTTCATGAACTCGGTTTAATAAACAAAAAGAAATCAGGCCATACAGCAGAATTAACTCTTACAGATCATTTCCATGATTACTTCCATTTTAATAAAGGAGAGAAAATCCCGGAATAAAATGAATTTCTTTACCCTAGTATATCTCTGCATGTTTTTCTTTGGGATATTTTTTATTATGATATTTATAATACTTCACTATAGAAACTATAAAACTCTCTATCTAAGCCCTATAATTAAAAAATATCGCTCAATTTCAATCTTGGTTCCGGCATATAATGAAGAAAATTCTATAGAAGAAACAGTAAAATCGCTAATAGAAATAAATTATCCGAAAAATAAAAAAGAGATTATAATTATTAATGACGGCAGTAAAGACAATACGCTAGAAATAGCAAAACAACTAGAAAAAAAATATTCTGAAATAAAAGTTCTAGACAAAGCAAATTCTGGAAAAGCAAATTCATTAAATGAGGCTATAAAAATAGCAAAAGGCGAGTTAATAGCTGTTGTAGATGCAGACTCATATCCAAAAACTGACGCAATTCTAAAAATGGTCGGACATTTTGAAGATAAAAATGTTGCAGCAGTAACATCAAGAGTTTTAGTAAAAAACAAAAATTATTTGTTATGTAAATTCCAGGTTTTGGACTATTCAATTATAGCATGGACAAGAAAACTCTTGGATTTTGTAGATTCTGTTTATGTAACTAACGGTCCATTAAGTATTTATAGAAAATCTGTTGTTAAACAATTAGGTGGTTTTGACCCAAAGAATTTAACAGAAGATATTGAAATAACATGGCATGCTTTAAGCGCCGGCTATAACACAAGAATGTCTTATGATGCAATAGTCTATACTTCTGTTCCTGAAGATCTTAAAACATGGATAAAACAAAGAGTAAGATGGAATCTTGGAGGCATACAAACTGTTCAAAAATATTACAAAACCATGTTCAAAAAAGGGGCATTCGGCTATTTTGTCATTCCCTACGTTTCATCTTCTTTTATTCTAGCAATTATTGGTTTCCTGCTTTTTGCCAGATATACATGGGTAAAGGGCTCGTATTATCTGATTTCTCTTTATTATTCTTTACAGGGGTATAATTACCTCAATTATATAGAATTCTCCCTGTCATTTACTCTCCTATTATGTTTAGCACTTCTATTTTTCATATTAGCAATAATGTATTATAAGACAGGCTTTAAAAATTCAGAAACTGGAAACAAAAGTGTTTTAAAG
>CAYJSG010000048.1:0-6955 GCA_964372815.1 Candidatus Woesearchaeota archaeon | reverse complement strand
ATCCTATAAAATCGATATTCCCAAGTTATTATTACATTAATCATGCAACACAGCACCTTTCGAGTATTTACCTAGTATTGCAAAATGAAAAATAGCAAATTTATCAAATTTCACTCCAAGATTTTTAATATTAATTATTGACAAATGTAAAATTGGTTTATACCGTCTATAAAGGTAAACTAATTTTTGTGATAACCTCAATAAAATAAAAAATAGAGGACCTTTAGTAAAAATCAGCTTCAGAAGACAGAGCAATAGCCCTTTCGATTCAAAATTGATATAATAAATACTGTTTGAAATTAAAATACTGATTTCTTAATAAACCAAAACCTTTTTTAACTTGTTCCACACATTTTAATCATGAAAAGAAAAAAATATTTCCCTAAAGAAAAAAAAATTATCAAATCTAAAAATACCAAAACAAACAAAGCAACAATTTCAGATATAGCTCAAGAAGGAATTGGAGATAGGGCTGTTTTATTTGCCCTTATAGATAGAGTTGTGCAAACAGGAGGCCCAACTGTGTTTCACGTTTCAGATGGAACGGGAACATTAGCATTAAAAGCTTTTCAAGGAGCAGGTGTTCGGGCACATCCAGAGATAAAAGAAAGCGACGCTATAAAGGCAGAAATTCAAATCAGCGAATTCCAAGATGAATTAGAAGGAGAAATAATCAGAGTAGTAAGACTGAACACATTAGAAAAAGAGAATCTATTAAATCAAATTAGATCAATAGAAAGAAAAAGAGCCTCAATTAGTCCTCCAGAATTTTTAGTAAAAAGCCAGATATTAGAAAAGCTAAAAGACAGATTTCTAAAAGCCGCAACCGAAATTAGGCTGGCAGTTATACAAAATCGCCCAATTATTATAAGACACCATAACGATGCAGACGGATATTCTGCCGGTTTTGCTCTTGAAAAGGCAATCATTCCACTAATTGAAAATCAGCACACAGGAGCAAAAGCGGCCTGGGAATTTTTTACAAGAGCTCCGTGTGCCGCCCCCTTCTACGAAATAGACGATTCTATTCGAGACACTGCGTTTTCACTATCAGACGCAGCAAAATTCTCAAATAAAATGCCTCTAGTTGTCATAGCAGATAACGGCTCATCTCCTGAAGACTTACTCGGAGTAAAACAAGGAAAGGTTCATGGAATGGAATTCATCGTCGTAGATCATCACTTCTTTGATGAAGACGTAATCTCCAAAGAGGTAATAGTACATATAAACCCCTTTTTAGTAAAAGAAGATGGAGCCAAATTTTCAGCAGGGATGTTATGTACAGAATTAGCAAGGTTCATAAATCCAGATACAGAAAATGTTGTGCAAATTGCAGCAATGGCTGGCCTGGCAGACAGAATAGACAATCCAGAAACAATTAAATCCTATTTAGATCTAGCCGCTAAAAATTCTTATTCTAGGGAATTATTATATGATCTAGCAACATTAATAGATTTTGTATCATCAAAATTAAGGTTTCTAGAAGCAAGAGAATATATAGAAATTTTATTTGGCGAACCAAGGGACAAGCAGAAGGAACTAGTGAAATTATTAGCCCCCTATATAAGAAAACTCGAAGCAAAAGGACTCTCAATAGCAAAATCTGCATCAAAAATTGAAAAAATAGATAAAACAACCCTTCAATTACTTAATATAGAAGAAGTCTATCCCAGGGGATTTTATCCAAAAACAGGAAAATGTGTCGGTCTTTTACACGATGATATGCAGGAATCTAAAGGATTAACAAATGTAATTACATTAGGAATAATGTCAGACGCATTAACAATAAGAGCAACCAATGAAGCAAATTTTTCTATACATAAATTAATCTCTTATTTAAATGACAATATTCCAGAAGCGTTTGTCGAAGGGGGAGGGCATAAAAATGCAGGCACAATAAAATTCATTCCAAATAAGAAAGAAGAAGTTCTACAAATTTTTAAAGAGTTTATTCTATCCTCTAGCAACAAAGAGATCATTTAATTTTAGTATAAATCCACAAAATTGAAAACGAAATATAAAGGAACAATATAAATCCACCAACCCAGGCAAAAATTCTAACTAATGAAAAAATAACTCCAAGAATTACAAAAATAAAACCTAAAAGAAGGCACAACCAAAGAGGATTAATTCTGTCTAAATCCTTTAACATTAAAATCTGAATTAATGGAATTTTTCTCTTTTTGTCATACATTCTTACACTTTATAAGAAGCCTATTTATAATTTTTTATTTTAAATCTGATAATATAACTTACAACTCCTACAGTTATCACAACAACAATAACAACAACAATCCAATAATCTGCTCCAAACCCTGCTTCCTCTTTAAATTCTCTATCTATTGTGGCCCCTTCAGCAGCAGGCAGAGCTGTTTCATTCTTCTTCTCTTCAGGAGACAATTGAGTTATAACCTCATGAAGATAACTAATAGTGAGGTTAGCCCTCCTCGCCACAATCTTTTCAAGCTTAACAGACAAGTCATAATAATTGTCATTGGTTATTTCAAATTTCTTTTCATCACCTACGTTTAACATAGCTTGTTGAGAATTTTCAGAAGATAAATTTACCGTAGCAGTTGTAGTTGTTATTCCAGTTACACCGATATAGTGGATTTCATCATTTATTCTGATTCTAGCTCTTTGTCTTTCAACAAAATACCTATTTAAATCCCCAATTTCACTGAAGTCGGATTTATCATGCGCAAAAGTGTTTATCCAATAACTGCTCACAACTCCAGATCCGCTTGATGAGCTTCCCGATGAACTGGAACTAGTAGCAACTATCGCACTTCCACTAATTGTTGGTCCTGTTCCAGAGAAATGAGGAATCCTAATCCATATTTGATTAGTAGAAGTATTAATAAAACATGGACTAGTCACATTAAAGTTATTTTGATTAGTTACACACGTAACGTTATTCATTAAAGTTTGCCATTCGTTTTGTCTTTCAGCATAATGTGAATTGTTCAAAGCAAAATTTGTAACATTAGTACCGTTTACAGTTCCATTCCAGATAATGTTCCAATTATCATCGTAGAAATAAGGAATACTAACATTAACACCAGCACTATCGTTTAATCCAACTCCCGCAGTATCACTGTAAGACATTGAAACCATTACATAATCATAAATTTTTGGTCCTCCCGATCCAAATCTCAATGCTGAACTAAAGCTACTGCCGGAAGTTCCATTTTTTGGAGAGTCATCAAATAATGCGTCCGGAGGCCCAGAGGCGAGCATATCAACATTAACATAATGCACCTTAATCCCACCAGTACCCATTCTAAAGCTCAACTTTCCACCGCCAATAATTACAGACATAGGTTCAAAAGTGCTCATATCTTGTTCAGTTCCACCCAGAACACAATTAGCTACAGGATCTGGCAAGTCACAAGACGAATTTGAAACGTAAAGAGACATACTAATTCTATTTGCTTGAAGTGTTGATTCAATCGCACCAGGATTAAATGAACTTACACTTATATTGGTAACATTCCCACTTCTATTATTCGCATTAAGGAGATCTACAACACTAAAAGACGTTCTTTTAGGCGCATAATTACCTCCCCCTACAAAAAGATTCATTTCTTTTATTCCTGTAATATTCAATAAAGGAACACTAAAATTACCCCCGCTTTCCTGCGGAACATCTTCCATCCATGTTAATTCCATCGCTCCATAAGCAGAATAATTAACAGTTATTTCTGCGTGAACATTAGAATTTACAAGGCTATAGTTACTCGAATTAACAACTTGGAAAGATTGCTTAGCCGTTGTAATTCTTTTCTTTGGAGCAGAAAAATTACCTGCATCGTCAATACTAAAGTTTGAAGGCCTTCCTAACAAACCATGCATCGTTATATTTACTCTAACATCACTAGCGCCGTAACTAAGAGTAAGATTGGCTACACCACCATAATACCCGGTTCCATTTCTCGCGCTAGCAAACAATAAATAATCCACACTCTCAGCAGAAGCGGGCAAAGTAATATTATAAAATCCAGTAGTTAAAGTATACATATCACTTTGTGCAAAAAAAGTGCTCAAATTAAAAGGCATTCCTCCATGAGTAGCATGTATCATATTTCCAGGTTCAATCATAAATGGAACAACACTAAATTCATTCCATCCAGCTACAACAGATACGCCAGAGGCATTAATAAAACCGCCAACCCTGGGGAGACTTAAAGTAATATTAAACATTTTATGTAATGTTCTTGTCGTGGCGTTATAACTAGATATATTCCCCGTGCCACTATCAACAATAGTATACGATGAATTTGTAGTAAAGTTATTCCAATTAAAATTTGCCGGCAAACTTTGATTCGGATAGACCATGACAGAATAATTTCTATCTTTTGGTAAAACAATACTAACTTCTGTAACAGTTCCACCAGTCCCAAAACTTGAGGCAATCATGTACCCTAGCCTAGTATCCTTAACTTGGTAATTAAATCCTATCCTGCCCGCAGTAGAATTAATTGCAGTAATATTTATAGTTCCAGCTTCTCGCAAATAATAATTCGTGTTCGCTATTTCCTTAATCATCTCAGAAGGAAACGCAGGAAGGCTCTGCCCCACATAATCATAATAACTGCCATTTTTATGTATAATAACTGGCTGATACATCCATTGCGCATTTTCATCAACACTCATATTAAACCATCCACTCGCGTTTGTCGTAGTAAAATTATATCCCACTATAGTAAATCCAGCAGCATTTCTTACAGTAATATTAATCACAGTATTATTCAATGGGTTACTGTTAATATCGTAAACAGTACCATTAAATTGAAACGCAGTCACAAAATTTAAACTTACAAAAACTCCTAAAACAATCATTACTAAAAACAAAATCTCTTTTTTATCCACCATCCTTTTCTCTATTAGATAAAAAACAGAACTTTATAAACCTTTAGGAAAAAATTTGATTTCATATGCGAATATAGAGGGCCCTTGCTTTTTACTTTAACTTGACTTTATATATAGCCATAAAAATTCTTTAATTTTTTTCTCCAGAAGTAAACAGTAAGAATCAATAAAGCTATTGCGACAAATACAATCACTACTAAAATAATACCTGAATTATCTTTAGTTTCTGGAGCCAAATAAGGAACCGGAGCAGTTTCTTCCTCCAGTTCTTCTTTTACTGGTTGAGAAGCAGGAGGCTGTTCTGTAACAGTTTTTTGTCCAATCACAAAGAAGCTGAAAGAATTAACAACAACAAAATAATAATAATTACTTGCATCTTCTTCCTTATAATTCGTTTCTAATTCTTTCCACTCACCATTGATAAATTTAAACATCACCACGTCTTCTTTACTCAATCCATTTTGAGCAACCCAATTTTTAGAAACTTTAGTTTTAATAACCGCCCTATTCAGATTATTTGCAAGATTTTCCGTATTTATTTCTAGATACTTATATACCTTGCCTGTTTTTTCAATACTAACTGCTGCAGGTCTTTGTTCATATTGAGAAACAGTGACTTTTACATTATTTACTGCATTTTTAACATAAACCTCTATTTGTTTTATCCCAAATTCTTCTCTCAAATTAGTTACTACCGCAGGAGTAGCAGGGACAACACTTACAAATCTTCTTCTTTCACTAGTCACTGCTCCAGTTTCTGCTCCTCCACCTCCACCTCCTCCGCCTCCAGAGCCACTAGAACCACCACGACCTACTACAAGATAAGTTAAAATACTACTCCCTCTATTCGCAGCAAGATCTCCTACAGAACAGGTTTGACTAAATCTTCCAGTTAAAGATGTCGAAGGATTTGCTGTAAACAAAGTTGCAGAAGAATTAACTCCCGATGTCACATCAGTAACAGAGCACGTACAAGTTATTGTCTGTTGTTCAGTAACAGGATCTGGAGTACAACTATAAGAAATTACCGGAGGAATGTTATCAAAGATAACACTAAATGCTCTTGCGCTATCATTCAGATTACCATTACCTCCTAATACTCCGGAGCCATCACTAGTATCGTTTGCGAATACAGTAATGTTATACGTTCCGTCAGGAAAATGCGAAGTATTAAGAGAAGTGCTATATTGATTGGTTGCTCCCTCTCTAGTCGCAGTATATGTTGCATTATGAGTGCCAGTCCTATTAGTAACATTAAATACAACAGCTCTTACTCCAGCAGTTGCATCAGTTACAGTAACATTCAAATACAATAATCCTCCAACATTCGAATGGTTCGAGCCGCTGACAAGAGGTGTGCTAATATTTCCTGCAAATACAACAGGTTTGGTATTGTCAAATCTAAATATTCCAACATTTGCGCTACTATTTAAATTACCTCCAATTGTTGTATCATTTGCATAAATAGTAACATTATACGTTCCATCAGGGAAGTGACTGGTATTAATTGAAAAACTGTATTGATTCGTCGTCCCTTCTCTCACACCTAAATAAGTTGCATTCTGTGTTCCTGATGCATTAGTAACATTAAATACAACAACTCTTACTCCAGCAGTTGCATCAGTTACAGTAACATTCAAAGTCGCATTTCTAGAATAATTGCTTTGTAAAACAGGAGTACTAATATTTCCTGCAAATACGACAGGTTTGGTATTGTCTATTAAAAAATAAGAAGCGTTGATGGCCGCAGGTATAAGATTAGTAGCATTTCCTAAAATAATGCTAAGATTTCTTCCTGCGCTGTCGGCGATATCAGACGTATTAATAGTTAAGTTACAGCTGTTCAAATATTGGCATGTAAAGTTATTGAAAGGAACAGCAACGTTATTGAAATATAAAGTAGTATTTGCTGAAAGAGGTTCTACAATGTCGGTTACATTGACGAATGAAACGTTTACCATAATTCTACCACTTGCGTTTGTATAATTAGCTGGAGAAACTATCGCAACAGCAGCACTTGTAAAACTCAAACTTACAAAAACTCCTAAAACAATCATTACTAAAAACAAAATCTCTTTTTTAT
>CAYJSG010000047.1:0-7010 GCA_964372815.1 Candidatus Woesearchaeota archaeon | reverse complement strand
ATAGTAATCATTATCATAATAATAGGTTTAGGAATTTATCTTTATCCTTATGAAAGAAAGCCGCTGCCAACACCAAATCCTATTATTTCAAGTTGCGCAGAAGAAGGCGAACAATTTTCCTCTGTTCTAAAAAACGAATATCCTGAAAATTGTTGTGAAGGCCTAACGAAATGGTCTTCGGAATTCGACACTCATATTTCAATTGCAGATAAATGTTACGAAACAGGATTATACATAAATAGCCAGCTAGGAGTCTGTATAAACTGTGGGAATAACATTTGTGAAGATATAGAAAACCCTTGTAACTGCCAACAAGATTGTGTAGGAAAAGAAAAATCAGATTACACCACTGTTGAAGAATTCTGTAACAACGATTTTACAACGTATTGTGAAGATAGCATAGAAGAACAAAAACCTGAATTATGTGATTTATGCAAATAAAGAGATTGCCTAAAAATTCGCTATCTCCACAGCTAGCCGACGGAATATTTTTGGCGAATTTTTTCGCTTCGCGACCAGCAATCTTTAATCGTCAAGAAACTGTGTTTCTTGAACGCCATCAAGATTTTTCAAATCTTGAGGTTTCAAATTGGCATAGCAAACTGTAAGTATTAAACCCAATTTAAAAATAGTAGAAAACAGTATTCTTTAAAAATCTAGAATTTCTTTATTAATGATGTTAGACAGGTATGTTAGCCCAGATGTTATTTTTAAGGTAGGTTTTAATTGGTATGAACCAAGTTATAGTTTTGATAAAGGAAACTTAAACTACAGAGTTTATCATAGTTATTTGGAAAATAGAAATTTGAATATTATCGTTATAGAAGTAATAAGGAAGAATAATGGAAGAGCTGATGAATTTTATTTCTTTACTATTGAAGGTAAGCATCCTACAGAATTTTCTTTTAATGAGGAAAGAGAATTTTTTGACAAATTGAGAAAGGGTATAATTCAGGGGAATAGGGTTTCTGGAGAAGATTTAGGAAGAAAAATATTAAACGTAATTGGTTCAGGAGAAGATTAAAATGGGAAAAGAGGCATTAATTATTAGAAGAGATTTATTATTTAGAGAAAATTATTTCCAAGGATTTTTATCTTCTGAAAAATATGATTTCATTTCGTTAATTTTAGAATATTTTGAGTATCATTCTAGAGGAGATGAATTGGAAAATAATTCTGATTTACAACAGATTATTCCTTATGTATGGATAGTAAATCTAAAAGAAAAAAAAGTTTTTGCTTATAAAAGAGCTTCTGGAAAAGAAAATTATAAAGAAACTAGACTAATGAATAAGTGGAGTTGTGGTGTTGGAGGGCATATTGACAAAGAGGATTTAGTTGAGGCAGAGGATGTTATTATTAGGGCTATGATGAGAGAATTGCAGGAGGAGGTTCTGATGATAAGTTATTCAGAGCCAAAGATTATTGGCTATCTAAATGACGATTCAGATTCTGTTGGAAAAGTGCATTTTGGTGTTGTCGCTATTGCTGAAACAAATGAAGAAGTTGATAAGGGTGATAAGGAGATGGCTGAGGGCAGATTTTTTTCTATTGATGAGCTTGAGAAATTATTTTCTGATTCAAATGTTGATGTTGAAAAGTGGACTCGAATATCTTGGCCGTTTGTTAAAGATTATTTGAATAGGATTTGATTATTCACTTAGTTTTTTCCATTTAGCAAGAAATTCATTTCTTTCTCTGGAGATTTTTGTTCCTAGAGCCAGAGGGAAGATTTTCTTAACAACTTCATTAAGATCTTCTCCTTTGATTATTCTATTTATTGCTATTTGATCTAATTGTGACAGGGAAATCCCGTTTAATCTATATTCTTTAAATGCCTCATATGCAATAGGAACAACTTTACTTGCAATTTCTTCTCCGATTATATTGGCATATGATCTTATTTCATGCTGAGCATGGGCCTCCATTCTTAGACTTAGAAAATGGAATAAATTATGTAAATCAATTTTCCAGTAAGCTTCTGTATATGTAGACAGAGGAAGGTCTTTTCTTGCTTGTTCACGTGCAACTCCTCCTTCTATCCTTTCTTTATACAGCTCTTTTGATAGTTCATGTAATTGCTTTTCTTTTTCAGATAAGTCTTCGCCTTTCGCTTTTTCTAAATATCCTGAACTGCCCTGTCGATTTGCTCCAGATTGAATCCTCCATTCTGTTGACGGAGTTTTTTGAGCCGAATCTATTGCGATCGAATAACGTGTGGAATATTCATTCACACTAGCCGTTCTATGCCTTATCCATTGTCGCCAACAGTCCATAGGAACACGGACATGGAATTTAAACTCAACCATTTCAAAAGGGGTTGTATGTCTATGACGCATTAAGTATTTGATTAATAAACTATCTTCTTGTACTTTTCTTGTTCCAATTCCATAAGAAACTCTTGCTGCTTGTACAATTGATTGATCTGCGCCCATATAATCAACTAATCTTACAAAGCCGTCATCTAATACCCTAAATGTTTTTCCTAAAATCTCTTCTGCTGTAAGAACTGTAATTCTTTTTGTTTGATAGGTTTCTGGAGTTTGATCTTCCACTATTAATTTTGCTTTGTTTATTATTTAAGGATATTGGTTTTTGTCCAGTATATATTTTCAACTATATAATAGTTTATTAATCCACTATTATTTTTTTTGAAATGAGTGGAAAAAGAGGCTTGTTTGTGGTTTTTGAAGGGATTGATGGAAGTGGGAAGAGTACGCAAGTTAATTTATTAATTAAATATATTGAAGAACTTGATAAGTATATTGATGTTCTTAAAACACATGAGCCTTGGAGAAATGTTGAAATCAAAAAGAAGTTAAAGGAATCTGAAGATTCTTATTCTGATGGTTTAAGAATGGCTGAACTATATGTTCAAGATAGAATAGAACATACTTCATTTTTAATAGATCCCAATTTAAAAAAAGGAGTTTTTGTTATATGCGATAGGTATAGTATGTCAACTCTGGCTTATCAATGGGCTCAAGGAGTTGAATTAAATAAATTATTGTCTTTTCATAAAGGGAGGCGAATCTTAATTCCAGATGTTGTTTTTGTCTTTGATTTGTCTATAAAAGAGGCGGCTAAAAGAATGAAAACTCGTGGGTTGAAGGCAGATAAATTTGAAAAGGACAGAAAATTTATTGAAATATTAATTGAAAAGTATAGGGAACTAGCTAAAATGTCTCAAAAAGGGGCAAACCTTCCTTTTAAGCACGTTTTTGTCATCAATGCAAATCAAACTATTGAAAATATTTCAGATGATATTAAGAATTATTTTGAGGAGGCATATAAAAAATGGTTGGCAACATAAATCTTGCAATTAAAAAGAACCCAGATTATGCAGAGAGTTCAATTACTATAGTGGGTCTTACACGTGAGGCCTATGGGAGGCCGCAGTATTTTCTCGTTAATTCTGATCAAGGAGAGAATCCTAAACTTAAGTTTCCTGGGTTAAGATTTAGGGCTCCTCGTTCTAAAGATGATAGATTAGAGGATGTTGTGAGGGAAAGATTCGAAGAACAAACTGGATTACATGTTGCCAGAGATTTAGGGCTTCTTGCTACTCTTCCCACAAGAACAAGGCAGTATGACCAATGGATGTTTCGTAGCATTTTTTTTGTTGTTGTAGAAGATATTTGTCAGATTAAGAATCCTGATAGAAGTAGGAAAGTATATTTAGCAGATCCTGGGCAGGGAAGAATAGGAGAAAACGATTGTGTTATAGAATTGATGCATGCTGGCAAAAAGATTCCTCTTGAGTGGGTGAGTAAGGACAATCAGATTATATCGCAAATAGCTACAGAGGTTTTATATCATTTCGATTGGAAGAATTATTCTACTAATTGGTATAAGAGACTTCCATGTGTATCTGCTGAACCGTTGGTTGAGAAATCGGTAGGAGTTCTTGGATGTGGTTTGGCTGTGGCGAGTATGATGCTGATTTATCAACCGAGTGTAAATGAGCAGATGAGTATTATATTACTTAAAAGAAAGGGGGATCGTTATCCTGGTTATGGCGGAGGGAAGATAGAGACTTTGACTACTGCTCACTCTCCTAATGTTGATCCTATTAGTTGTTGTTCAGAAGAGGGAGCTCAGGAATATGGATTTCCTATACAACCGAGGGCTTTGATTTGTTGTGCTTGTACAACATTGGATGTTCCTGATCCAGAAGGGTATTATAACAGTATTGTTAATTATTCTTTTGTTGCTGAACCAACTAATTTACGTAAGGTTGAGGATGCTTTAAAAAATCCTGATAATTATTTAGAAGAAAATATGGAGTCTTACGTTTTAGAAAGTTTAGATGAACATAGAGACAGAATTTTAAGGAAAGAATTACGCATGCCTGATATGATCTCCATTGGAGAGCAATTTTATGCTACAACTCCTGGAGAGAAAATACCTCTTACTCATTTTCGCTCTTCTGGAATTAAATAAGGAAAAGTCTTAAAAGCTTTTGTTTCTTTGGATTTTTATGCCCGGATGGCACAATGGAACTGCGCGAGTTTGGAGAACTCGTTTCCTTACGGATTTCCAGGTTCGATTCCTGGTCCGGGCGTCTCTTGCATCCAATTTGAATCAAGAAAGCTCTTTTATTGTTGCAGTGTTAGTAGTTGGGGATAAGGAGTAACAAAGTTTATAAGTCATGACAGTGTCCTGAGGATATGGCGAACACATCGAGTCCACGCTACGGAACCAGCAGCGAGAAGTACTCTACGTGCGCTCTGTACACAAGACCAACGATTCGCTCTGTGTCTCCAGCAACGCACTACTCTACAAGCAGTCACACCTCATTACAGGGACCAGAGGATCGATATTCAACAAATTATCAGCCTAATTTCTATTCATCTCGTAACAATGTCTCTAACTTATTGTATTCATCAGCTCGTAGAGGCGGTTTAGTCGGGAATAGTGAGAATAACAGTCATGAGCTTCTTTATCCACTTAGGTTGTTGAAGGATATGAAAATTAAGAGAAAAGAAGAAAAGAAGAAAATGACGTCGGCTTCGTTCTGTATTTTATGTGGTGGTTTTCTTCCACGGGGAGGAACAGTATGCGGAAGATGTGCGACTTGGTATCGATTGAGCAATACAAACAGAGACGGCCGCTATAGTCGTTTATTATGATCAAAAATAAGGAAGGCTCTGTTCATTTATGAGTAGAAAACTAGGAGAAAATAGCTAGAGGGTTATGAACCAACTTTTGAAATAATACATGGGAGCTTTAGAAAAACAATTAGAAAAAATTATGAATTTTGTTGAGAGGGTTGAAACGTTGGCAAAGACTTAAACAGCAACCACCATTTCTGATTTTGGCAGTTTTTCGTCATTTCTCTGGATAATTATAGGGTTTTTCTCAATCAGTTGATTTCTTATAGAAACTTGGAAGTTTAGCCTAATCTCTATTGATTCTTCATCAATATATGCTTGAAATGTCCATTTAGGTACTGCTCTCAAAGCAGATTTATCCATTCTTAAGAATTTAGAGGCGTCAAATATCTGAATCCCTGTTATAAAGTTTTCAGAGTCTATATCAATAACCAAATTTTCAAATTCTAAAGACCTATCATATTCTCTATTTTTTACTTTGAAAAAGAGAATATCATTTACATAATCGTAATCCATTTCTCCTTCGCCTGTTAAATTTTTATTTGCTTGTTTCATATTCTTGGAATTTGTTTCTGTTCTATAAAGTAGAAAGTAACTATATTAACCTTTCTGACGTTCATGTCTATTATCATTCTCATGAATTTATTTTTTTCATGTTTGTAAAATACAGCATAGTTGCTATTGTCTTGCAATCCAACTAAAAATGGCTCTTCATAGAATATGTATTCTTTCAGTTTTTCACAAGAGTATATTTTTCTTTGCTCTTCACTCAATCTGAAAAATGTATGGTTCGTGCATTCAATTTGTTCTTTAGAATACTCTCTAATTCTGTCTAAAAATTCTTTGAACCCAACTCTTTTAATAATCTTATTGCCTGCTGGCATTGATGTAATAAGAAAATTGGGTTAATAATGTTTTTTGTTTTAAAGACCAGAAACTTATTATACCTTTGTTCCATACTCAATTTATGGAATTAAGAGATTTCCTTGTAAAAGAAAAAAAACAGACTTACGCAAGTGGAAAAAAGCCAAAAATTTTGGATGATGGCTTTGAAGAATTAACTTATGAAGAAGGAGAACTCTTTTATAGAGATAGATGGTTATGAACCAACTTTTGAAATAATTTGACTAAGAAGTTAAGGATTAAATTTAGCTCAATCCGAATGAATTAGTAAATTCAGAGATAAGTTTGAATTTACTTAGATATGCCTGGCCTTTTTCTGTTATAGCATATGTTTTACTGTTATTATTTTTTGTTTCTAAAATAAATTCTTTTTCTATTAGTTCATTAAGATATTCTTCCATCATGTTATAGGATAGATTTGATTTATATAGTATGTGAGTTGGTTTAATCTTTCCATTTCTATTTTTAATCACTTCAAGTATATCTCTGATTATTTCCAGTTTGCTTCTTTTTTTGTTCATTTTTTAAGTGAAAGAATGAGGCTAGTGAGAATAAAAAGATATGCTATAAACTCTAATATATTACCTATTATATATGCTTGATAATATGTTATAGAGAATAATAGATCTATGTTGCTCAATAATAATAGGGAGAAAGCAATTCCAACTAACAATGTTTTTCTATTTCTATTTTTTGAATATTCTTCAAAATAGTTATAAATAATAAATGTTAATAAGAAGATTGATAACACTCTCGAGGTTATTAATAAAGTGTTTAGGGAGCGAAAGGCTATTGGTTCATAGAGGGCAAACATTATAATCAATGGCGTTAAAAGTGATATTAAAACAAGAGTTAAGAGTAGATAATACATTTTTCCACTTTTTATCTTGAGTGTTGTATATGTTAATGTTGTTAGACCTGTTATAAAGATTATTACATGACTTAAAATTCCTATTACCCCTAAACGCGCTATATTCGATGTTGTTATTTTTA
>CAYJSG010000046.1:0-7096 GCA_964372815.1 Candidatus Woesearchaeota archaeon | reverse complement strand
AATGCGGGGAGTAGGATTCGAACCTACGAAGGCACTAAGCACACAGGATTTCTTATCCTGAAAGCTAATCTTTCTAATGAAAGACCGACATCTTAAGTCCTGCCCGTTTGACCACTCCGGAATCCCCGCATTAGAATAATAGAAAATAGATAGATTATAAAGATTTTGATTTATATCTCTTTGTCAATTTTTTCTAATATCTCATGTAATTTACGTGTTACTTGCTGTATCACTTCCTGCTCTGATGCTCTTGGATTTTCTTCTTTATATTTAAGAGCGTGAGCTGCTCCGGAGATTACTGCCATTTTAAGTTTTTCACCCTCTTTATTCATTTTTGTTTTAAATAATCATGACTTAAAAGGATTATGCTAGTCTACTGACATTATTTTGGAATATTTTATGAATATAAAAATTTAAAAACGGACTATTGTTAGGAAGATAAGAAAAGAGGTAAAATGGAAGAAATTTTAAATAAATTAAGGACAGAGTTAAAGTTAAGAGGATTCTCACCATTAACTATTAGAAATTATTCTTTCTTTGTCTCTAAGTTCTTATCTAGATCTGGAAGAAGAATTGATGAGCTAAATCAGGATGACGTTAAAATTTATTTGTCTGAACTATTTGACTCAAAATCGAAAAATACAATTATGTTGGCTGCTGCTTCTTTAAAATTTTTTTACAATGAAATTCTGAAAAAAGATTTTGGGGATATAAAAATGCCGAAAAAAGATAATAAATTGCCTGAAGTTCTGACTAAAGATGAGGTTAAAAAACTGATTGAAAGTGCTGATAATGTCAAATCTAGGCTGATTATTTCTTTGCTTTATTCTAGTGGATTGAGGGTTTCTGAATTGGTTAATTTAAAAATTGAAGACTTAAATTTACAAGAAAAAACTGGGTGGGTAAGAAAAGGAAAGGGAAATAAAGATAGACTGTTTATTATTTCTACTGGATTGAGTGAAGAGTTGAAAGAATATCTAGAGTCTAAGAAGGATTGTAAGTATGTTTTTTCTAGGGAAAAGCCTCTGACGACAAGAAATATACAGAAGATTATTAAAGGTGTTAGAATAAGGGCGAGCATCAATAAAAAAGCTACACCACATACGTTGCGGCATAGTTTTGCGACTCATTTGCTTGAGCAAGGCACAGATATAAGGTTGATACAGAGTTTATTGGGACATGCAAATTTGAATACCACACAAGTTTATACACATATTTCATCTGAACAAATTAAAAAAATAAAGAATCCATTGGATATGCTAGAATAATAATTTTTATAAACTTGTAATCTTTAAGGAATTTATGAGAGAAAGCGAGGGATCAGGAAGTAAACTAGAGCTAGAAGAATCTAATTCAGAATTAGTTGTCAGGATTTCTTTGGAAGATGAAAAAGTGGGTGGTATGATAAAGAGGGCATATGAAGATTTATTGAGGAATTTTAATTATAATGTTTCTGCTTTAAGTAGAGATTTGAAAATTCCCAGACAGAGTTTTTATAATAAGATGAAAAAATATGGTATTGATTTGAGGGAGGTTAGGAAGAAAGGATAATTATTGACGTCTGTTCCTATACAGGTTATAGAAATAGTTAAGGGTTGAGTATTTAATATAATATCTTCTAATTTTATAATGAAGAAATTAAAATTAATAGAGGTTGGTAAAGATGAATGGAAATTTGATTGGCCTAAAGAATTTGATGAAGCAACAGATATTTTCTTTGAGAGCCTAGAATACTTTAATGAAGGAGATCATCAAAAGGCAAGAAAATTATTTGATAAAGCACTAGCAATTTATCCAGAACATATAGATGTCCTTCATCATTTAGCAATAATTTCCAAAGAACAAAAATCAGAAGATTTACTAGAAAAAGCATATAAGATAGGCATTGAAGCATTTCCTAAAGAAAAAGAAGTCCAAAAACTTGAATGGGGATGGACTGAAAACAGACCATTTTTAAGAGTATGCCATTTTAAAGGATTAAAATTATTGGAAAAAGGAGAGACTGATAAAGCATTAACATTATTTAATCAGATGTTAAATTGGAATCCAAATGACAATCAAGGTGTAAGAGACATAGTTATAGATATCTATATAGAAAATAAGGAATGGGATAAAATAATAGAACTAAACGTAAAATATCCTAATGACGCTATGCCGACTATTTCTTTTGCTTTTTCACTTGCATTATTCAAAAAAGGAAATAAGGACGAGGCAACAAAAAAACTTAAAGAATGTATAAAAAATCTGCCTAAATGCGGAAAGATTCTTTTACAAAAAAATCCTAAAAAACCTAAATCAGAAATGCCCGGCTATATAACACATGGTGGTGAAGATCAGGCTTATGAGTTTTGGGAATCACAAGGCAAAGCCTGGCAAGATGCAGATGTCCAAGAATGGTTGGCTAGTGTTGTAAAAGAAACATTTAAATAGTAATATCAAGTGATATTATAGATAAAATTGGAGAGATTATGGAAACAAAAATACTAAAGAGAGCGAAAACTTACATGGAAATAAATGATGTAGCCAGAAGTCCAACACTTCAAACAGTGTTGATGGTAGAAAAATTTGTTGAAGATAATAGTGGGGAATATAAAAAAACAGAATTATTTAAAGATCTACCGAAAAAGGTTATGTGGCAGACATTTCAAGTGATAATGGAATATTTAGAGAGTATTAATAAAATCACTTATGATAATGAGGGTTATGTTGTCTATATTTGGAGCCCAGAACTTGGACAAAGATATAAGCATAGAACTGACCTAGCATGGAAAGAGAAGGCGAAATAAGATTTGGTAATGAAAAGTTGAAAGAGGCATTTCATGAATTAGAGCAAAAAGATAAACAATCTCTGGATTTATAACCTTTGAGAAGGATGGAGATTATTTTATATGATAACAACACCGAATAAGATTGAAATTATTGCAGTTATTCTTGATTGGATGAATCATAAAGATTATGAAAGATTATTTAATTTTTATTTTTATTAGTAAAATAACCACCAATTAATAGATAAAATTTATCTATAAAGTTTAAATATACTTCAAAGTCAAAGACTCTATGCCAGAACAAGCAAAAAAAATCCTTGCGGGAATAACAACTCTAATATTAACAACGCTAATTATAATAAATATAGTTTCAGCTATAACCCTAAATTCAGTTACAGCTCCTACACTGGCTCCTGGAGAGGAGGGTGAAATAACAATTGAATTGGAGAATAATTTTGATGAAGATGCTACAGACATTTCTTTACAGCTAGCTCTTAATGGGCTTCCATTTATTTCAATCGGCTCTTCAGAAGATTCTATTTCTGAATTGGAAACAAATGATGAGGAAGAGATAAAGTTCAAAATAAAAGCATCAAATGATATTAAACCTGGAGATTATGAAATTCCTTACAATTTACAGTATACAATAGATAAAGAGATTAAAAAAAGAATAGGTTCAATAGGAATAAAAGTAAATGCATCTCCAGAGCTAACATTTACAGTTTCAACAGAAAAACCTATTCTTAATATGCAAGATAAAATATCTTTAAAAATAATCAATAAAGGACTGGCAGACGCAAAATTTGTATCGGTAAAAATTCTTACACAAGGATTTACTTTATTATCGGAAAATGAGGTTTACATAGGAACAATAAATTCAGATGATTTTGAGACAGCGGATTTTGATATAATTTATAGCTCAAAAAAACCTGTATTTTCAGCAATTTTAGAATACACAAATTTTAATAATGAAAAACTAACAAAAATAATAAACCTTCCGATAAACGTCTATACTCAAGAAAAAGCCTTTGAATTGGGCTTAATTAACAAAAACAACACTCCTTTTTATATAGGAATAGTTATAGCTATAGTTTTAATTTTTATTTTATATCGGGCAATTAGAAAAAACATTAGACGTAAAAAACTCAATAATTTAAAGGAGGCATAGCCTCTATGATTCTAGAGCATATTACTCTTTCTATTAAAAATTTGAAAACCCGTGGTTTAAGGTCATATCTAACAATGTTAGGAATTTTCATAGGCATTGCTGCAGTAGTTGCTTTAATTTCTATGGGAAATGCTTTACAACAGGCAATAACAGGCCAATTTGCAACTCTTGATGTAGATAAATTAATAATCCAAAATATAGGAACTGGATTTGGGCCACCTGGTTCAACAGTAGTAAAGGAACTAAATAAACATGATCTAGAATTAATCAGCTCTGTTTCAGGTGTAAAAGAAGCAATTCCAAGATTACTGGGAACTGTTAAAGTAGAATATAATAAAATAGCACAATTCAAATATGTTGCAAGCATGCCTTCTGACAAAGGACAATTAGGAATTCTATATGACGCATTAGATGTAAATGTAGAAACAGGACGTTTATTAACAGAAACAGACAGGGGAGAAATAATTCTTGGAAATGATTTTTTAGATAAGACAGAATTCGAAAAAGAAATAACTGCAGGAACAAAAATAAAAATACAAGATAAAGAATTTGAAGTAATTGGAATATTAAAAAAGGCCAGCACATTTCAAATCAATTCAGTAATTTTAATGTTAGAATCTGACTTAAAAAAAATTTTAAACATTGATGATGAAATAGATTTAATTGTAGTTCAAGTTGATAATCAAAATAAAGCTCAAGAGACAGCAAAGAATATAGAAGCAAAATTAAGAAAAGACAGAAAATTAAAACAAGGTGAGGAAGACTTTTCTGTCCAAACTCCTACACAAGCAATAGAAACAGTAGATACAATTTTAAATGTGATAAATATAATAATTTCAGGAATCGCTGCAATTTCTCTTCTAGTAGGAGGCATAGGAATAGCAAACACTATGTTTACTTCTGTTTTAGAAAGGACAAAAGAAATTGGTGTCATGAAGGCTATTGGAGCAAAAAATACTGATATACTATCAATATTTATCATAGAATCAGCTATTCTTGGCATTATTGGAGGGATTATAGGTGTAATTATAGGCTTATCTTTGGCATTTTTAGTTTCAAATATGGCATCAATGGCATTGGGTATCAACTTTCAGATACAGATTTCTCTGCCACTAATTTTGTTAGCAATGTCTTTTTCCTTATTAATCGGAATTCTGTCAGGAATTATTCCAGCAATTCAAGCATCTAAACTAAAACCTGTTGAGGCATTGAGAAGATGAAAGAACATTTTAGAATAGCACTAAAAAATATAAGAAAAAAACGCCTAAGATCATTACTGACAATTTTGGGAATTGTAATTTCAATTACAATAATCTTCACATTAATTTCAATATCTTTAGGTTTAGAAAACGCGGTAAAAGAACAATTCAGACAATTTGGAACAGATAAGTTTTTTGTTGAGCCGAGAGGACAATTAGCCGGGCATGGAACAGAAGCGGCGGCACAATTAACTGAAGACGATATCAAAACCATAGAATCGGTATTTGGTGTAAAAGAACTATCTTATTGGACAGCGGGAAACGCAAAAATAGAATTTAATAATGAAATAAGATATGTTATAGTAATAGGCATTCCTCTTGAAAAATCAGATGTTTTTATAGAAACAGGTTTCTACAAAGCAGAAGATGGCTCTCTTTTAAAAGAAGGTGATGAAGGAAAGATAATGATTGGGAATCAATATAAACAAACATTTTTTAAGAAACCTGTAAAAGTAGGGGATAAGATTAAAATTAATGAAAAAGAATTAAAAGTTAAATCAATATTGAAAACAATTGGCAATCCACAAGACGACAGACTAATTTTTATGCCTTTCGAGAATTTTAAATTGCTATTCCCACAAACAAAAGATAGAATAGACCAAATAGCAGTTCAAGTTCATGATGAGGAAAGATTAAAAGAAGTGGCATTAAATGTAGAAAGGAAATTATTAAAAGCGAGACATCTAACAGAAAAAACAATAGACTTTAGAATATTGACACCAGAAGAAATTTTAGCAACTTTTGGCGTTGTCTTAAATATAATTACTGCTTTTCTGCTAGGAGTAGCAGCAATATCAATTTTAGTTGGAAGCATTGGCATAGCGAATACTATGTTTACTTCTGTTTTAGAAAGAACGAAGGAAATTGGCGTCATGAAGGCCATTGGAGCAAAAAATAGTGATATCTTGAAAATTTTCTTGTTTGAATCTGGCTTTTTAGGCATAATCGGAGGGATTATAGGAATAATTCTTGGGATAATCATAGGCAAAACAATAGAAAATATTGCAATCACGCAACTTGGCACAACTCTATTGCAGGCAGCAATGCCTTTTTATTTAATTGTAGGATGTCTTATTTTCTCCTTTTTTATAGGTTTAATTTCTGGCTTCTGGCCTGCTTACCGTGCTATAAAAGTCAAGCCAGTTGAAGCTTTGAGATATGAGTGATAAACAGCTTTATTTTTTATTACATAAGCGAAATGGCTATTTAATCATCTTTGATGAATGGATAAAATCCGCCTGAAAGGCGTTATTGGAGAGTAAAAAGTCTTTATCGTAGAACTATTAAGAAATAATATTAAATTTGAAAGGAAGAGATATTTTAATATCATTAAGATTTTTCGTTCTTGCTTTGAAACTAAATATTGCAAGACCTTTTATTTCGTTAGTTTCCTCATTTACTATCCCAAAAATTCCATTTCCAAAATTATCAAAATAGCAATTAGAAATATCACCCGTAGTTATCTCTAAGTAATCTCCTTCTTCATCATAATAGATATACATCTCATTTACCATTTGGCTCCTGTTATTTTATTAGTAAAAAATGATGTTATAACAAACCCCTCGCCGTTTAAATATTCAACTGAACCAAAAGATATCTTTCAGAATGATCCATTTGCTTAAATTCTTTATAGAAAAATATAACAGTTTGATCCTCTTCGTTATGTCTAATTATTAATGGTTGTGTTAGCGTTATAGACATTCCCGTTTTTTAGTAATATAATTAACTGGGATGTCTATATTATAAAAATAATCTATCAAACCACTTTATTAGAAACTTTTCCTCTCAAAAACTCTTTAATATTATTAATAGTTGTATCTAAAATTCTTTCCAAAGCCTCATATGTATAAAAAGCAGAATGCGGAGTTATAATAACATTCTTTTCTTTTAATAATAAATGATTT